>JBCCWI010000092.1:0-16445 GCA_039193795.1 Actinomycetota bacterium
AGTCGCCCTCGTCGGCCATGATCGCGTGGGCAGCCATGCGGATCGTCTGCAGCGACGACGAGCAGTAGCGGTTGACGGTGACGCCGGGCAGGTCGAGACCCTGCTGGGCGGAGATCACGCGGGCGATGTTGTAGCCGCCTTCACCGCCGGGCTGACCGATGCCCCAGATGACGTCTTCGACCTCGTTGGGATCCATGTCGACCTTGGCGAGCACGTCGCTCAAGGTGTGCGCCGACATGTCGTCGGGGCGGGCATCGACGAGCGAGCCCTTGTTGGCCCGACCGATCGGGGTACGGGACGTGGACACGATGACGGCGTCTGCCATGGCTCCTCCTCAGGGGATGATGTGAGTCAACGTTAACAAGCGGGTCCGGTGGTGCAACAGCCCGCGTCGTCGGGGATTCGGAGTGGGGGATTCCCTGACGTATCGTCAGGTCCCATGAGTGCGATCGACGTCGACAAGAACTGGCAGCTGCTGATCAACGGCGAGTGGGTCGACCCCGCCGGCGGCACCTACGACGTCGTCGATCCGGCCACGACGAAGGTCGTCGGTCACGCGCCGGAGGCCAGCGTGCAACAGGCCGAGGACGCGGCGGCGGCCGCCAAGGCCGCATCGCTCGCCTGGAAGCACACCAGCCGCGAGGACCGCTGCGCCGCGATCGGTCGCCTCGCCGACGAGATCGCCAAGCGATCACCCGATTGGGTCCCGACCGTGCAGGCCGAGACCGGTGCGCTGCAGAAGATCACCGAGACGTTGCAGGTGGGCGGTCCTGCGGTCGACCGCTTCCGCTACTACTCGAATCCGATCGACCTCGACGAGAGCCTGGCCCCGGTTCCGGTCGCCAAGGGCCCGCTCGGTCCGGCCGGTCTCATGTCGGCCCGGGTGATGCACCAGCCGGTCGGTGTCGTCGCCTGCATCACGCCGTACAACTTCCCGGTCACCAACGTGGCCGGGAAGCTCGCCCCGGCGCTGGCTGCGGGTTGCACGACCGTCATCAAGCCAGCACCACAGGATCCCCTCGGGATCTTCCTGCTCGGCGAGGCGGTCGACGCCGCCGGCTTCCCTCCCGGGGTGGTCAACATCGTCAACGGCGCCGGGCCCGAGGTGCCCGCAGCGCTGGTCGACACTCGCGACGTCGACATGATCTCCTTCACCGGCTCGACGGGTGTCGGCGCCAAGATCATGGAGAACGGCGGCAAGACGATGAAGCGGCTCCTGATGGAGCTCGGCGGCAAGGGTGCAGCGATCGTCACCGACGACGCCGACGTCGGCGCCGCGGCCCAGGCGATCGCCACCGTGTGGGGCTTCCACTCGGGCCAGATCTGCACGGCGCCGACCCGCGTCATCGCCCACAAGGACGTCTACGACCAGCTGGTCGAGACCCTCAAGACCTTCGCTGGTTTCATGCCCGTCGGCGACCCGACGGCGGAGGGCACGATCGTCGGGCCGGTCATCACCGAGCTGCACCGCGACCGGGTCGAGGCCTTCATTAAGAGCGGCACCGACGCCGGTGCCACGCTCGTCGTCGGCGGCGAGCGGCCCGAGCTCGACGGCTACTACATCGCCCCGACTCTGCTCGCCGACTGCACCCCCGACATGCACGTCGTCCGCGAGGAGGCCTTCGGGCCCGTGATCGTGGCCATGCCCTACGAGGACGACGACCACGCCGTCGCCCTCGCCAACGACTCCGACTACGGGCTCTACAGCTATGTGTTCTCCGGCGACACCAACCGGGCCTACGCCATTGGTCAGCAGCTCGAGTCCGGCAACGTCGGCCTCAACGTGATCCAGCCGCACATGGAGGCACCGTTCGGAGGGTTCAAGATGTCCGGCGTCGGGCGCGATCGCGGCAAGTGGGGCGTGGCCGCCTACAGCGAGCTGCAGTCGATCAACTGGATCGGCTGATCAGCCCGGCGACCGACCGGGCCGTTCGTGGGCGAGCACGGCCATCACGAGATCGTCGTGCCATGCGCCGTCGCGCCACAGGGTGTGGCGCAGCCGCCCTTCCGTCCGGAACCCGCAGCGTTCGTAGGCGGCGATCGCGCGGGCGTTGATCGCGAGGACGGTCAGCGAGATCCGGTGCAGGCCGAGCGTGTCGAAGGCGTGATCGAGCGCGAGGCGGATCGCCGCGGTGCCGAGTCCCGTTCCGAGCCGGGTCGGGTCGAGGATGCCGATCCCGAGACGGGCCGACCGGTTCGCCACGTCGAGCGGTGCGAGCCGGAGCGTGCCGAGGAACCGGTCGTCCGCGGCGTCGGCGATCACCCAGTGCGGTCCGAGCCCGAACGAGTGAGCGAGCTCGGCGGCCGCCTGGTCGACGGTCATCGTCGTCGGTTCGTCCAGCTCGCCGCCGAACGCCCGGACGATCTCCGGGACCCGACCGATCCCAGCACGGGTGCGGGCATCGTCGGGCCCGATCGGACGCAGGCGCACGCGATCCGACGTGAGGGTCGGCACGGTGGCGGGCAGGTCGAGGTCGGGATCCATCCTCGCAGTGTGAAGGATCCGACCGTGGGTGTCTGGGATTACGTCAGTCGCTCACCGCATGGAGGAAGTGGGCGATGCTCGCCGCCGTCTCGTAGCTGATGTCGGGACACGCGGTCGCGAAGATCTCGGTCCCGTGGATCGTGCCCATCACCGTGCGGCACTGGGCGTTGACGCCGGCTCGAAGCAGCAATCGGTAGAACTCGATCCCCTCGTCGCGCAGCGGGTCGCACTCGTTGACGCTGATGAAGGTCGGCGGGAGGCCGGCGACGTCGTCCTCGATCGCGAACGAGGGCCATGCCAGCGGGTCGCCGGCGTCGAAGGCCTCGATGCCGTAGCCCATGCGTCCTCGATTGTTGTGGAGGCTGAGCAGGATGCCCTCGTTCTCGATCGAGGACGGAAAGCGCTCCTGGGGCCATGCGCCGGCGATGTACGGGCACAGGGCGTAGAGCCCGTTGACCAGTCCGATGTCGCCGCTTCGCAGCAGCGCCATGCCGGTCGCGAGGGTGAGGTTCCCGCCGCCACTCTCACCGGCGATGATCACCTTCGTCGGGTCGATGCCGAGTTCGTCGGCGTGGTCGATCAGCCACTCCACGCCGGAGACACAGTCGTTGAGTCCGGCCGGGTACGGCGCGACCTCGCCCGAACGGGAGGGCACTTCGCAGTTGCGGAAGTCGGGCATGGCGACGGCGACGCCTTGCTGGGCGATGATCCGACCCCACGCGGTGTACATGCCGTTGAAGGCGGAGAGGGCCGCCATGCCGCCGCCGTGGATGTAGTAGACGCACGGTTTCGGTTCGTCGCCGTCGGGTTGGATGAACTGGAGCGGGACGGTGTTCCCGTCCGGCGCCGACGGGTAGGCGTGTTCGGTGATCGTCAGCCCGGTCGACGGCGCGACCTCCTCGTTGTCCATCGCGTCGAAGAAGGCGTCCATCAACTCGCGGATCGCACCGGCGCCCGGTGCGTCGTGTTCGGCCATCATCTCGTCACGGCTGGCGACGTCGGGGCGATCGGCGGCCGGGAACGCCCCCATGGTCGCCTTGATCCTCGGGTCGATCCTGGGGTCGTTCTGCATCTTGCTCATGGCGCTCCTCGTCGGTTGCGGGAGGACCCTACGGTCGTCGACGTTCGCTGGCGAAACGGTGCTCGGTCGGAACGAAGGCCCCGGGACTCGCCGACGGCCACGACCGGGTGGACCGCGTCGGATGGGTGGGCCACCATCTCGGCGTGCAGGTACCTCCCCTCGACGGACTCCGCGTCATCGAAGGGTCGGCGTTCGTCGCCGCCCCGTCCGGTGGCATGACCCTCGCCCAGCTCGGCGCCGACGTGATCCGCTTCGATCAGATCGGCGGCGGGATCGACTACCGCCGCTGGCCCCTCACCGCCGATGGTGCGTCGATCTACTGGGCCGGCCTCAACAAGGGGAAGCGTTCGATCGCCGTCGATCTGCGCAGCGACCGCGCCAAGGAGCTGTTGACGGACCTGATCGCCGATGCCGGCACGTTCCTGACCAACTTCCCGGCCCGTGGATGGATGGGGCACGACGCGCTGTCGGCGCGACGCGACGATCTGGTGATGCTCGCGATCACCGGCAACCGAGACGGATCGACCGCCCTCGACTACACCGTCAACTGCGCGGTCGGGTACCCGATGGCGACGGGCCCCGTCGGCGGTACCGAGCCGATCAACCACGTCCTGCCGGCCTGGGATCTCATCTGCGGGCAGACCGCGGCCCTCGGCATCCTCGCGGCCGATCGTCACCGCCTCCGCACGGGGGAGGGCTCGTCGATGTCGCTCGCCCTGTCCGACGTCGCCCTGGTCGCCGTCAGCGCGCTCGGTCATGTCGCCGAGGCGCAGATCAACGGCACCGAACGGGCCCGGTTCGGCAACGACATCTACGGCGCATACGGCACGACGTTCACGACCGCGGACGGTGTCACCGTGTACGCGGTCGGGATCTCCCCGAAGCAGTGGTCCGGCCTGCTCGAAGCGACCGACGCGACCGACGCGGTCGCCGCGATCGAGACCGAACTCGGTGTGAGCTTCCGCGACGAGGGCGAACGGTTCGCACATCGTGAGGCGATCACCGCGGCGGTCGCGCCGTGGATCGCCCGCCACCGGATCGACGAGGTCGCGGCGCGGTTCGATTCGCTCGGCGTGTGCTGGGGTCGGTACCAGACGTTCCGCGAGCTGGTCGACGACGACCCGCGCTGCTCGACGCAAAGCGAGCTGTTCCGAGAGGTCGACCAGCCCGACATCGGCACCTACCTCACCCCCGGCTCACCGGTCGCGTTCGACGGTCGCCTCCCCGTCGAGCCCGCTCCGGCTCCCCGCCTGGGGGAGCACACCGAGCAGATCCTCGCGGAGGCGCTCGGTCTGACCCCGGCGGAGATCGGCGCGCTCCACGATGACGGTGTCGTCGCGGCATGAGCGACGACCGGCTGCATTGGATCTTCGAGACGGGCGACGACGCCCAGCTTGCCGCCCGCTACGACGCATGGGCGGCCGAGTACGACCGTGACCACGACGACTGGGGCTGGGTCGGGCCGGTGAAGGCCGTCGACCGACTCCTCGCCCACGCCAACCCGGTGGCGATCCTCGATGCGGGGTGTGGCACCGGCGGTGTCGGCCGGGCCCTGCGTGCGGCCGCCTGGGCCGGGGAGCTCATCGGTGTCGACCTGTCGAGTGGGATGCTGGCTCGGGCGGAGGCGGGTGGCTGGTACGGCGAGCTGGTCCACGCGAGCCTCACCGCGCTGCCGCTCGGGGACGGATCGGTCGATGCGTACGTCGCCACCGGCGTGTACACGCACGGTCATGTCGGTCCGGAGGGGTTCGCGGAGGCGCTGCGCGTCGTCCGGCCCGGCGGTGCCGTCGTGTTGACCGTCCGAGCCGAGATCTGGGACGCGCTCGAGCCGGAGGCGACCCGTCTCGAGGTCGCCGGGGAGTGGGAGCTCGTCGAGCGGACGGAGCCTGCGTCGTTCCATCCGGGCAAGGGTGACCAGGACGACAAGCCTCAGTCGGTCGTGACCTGGCGTCGCCGCTGACACGCGAAGCGGGCGCCCCGGAGGGCGCCCGCTGCGGGGATGGGGACGGAGATGATCGGAGCGATCAGGCGTCGTCCTCGTCGCCTTCGTCGGTCTCGTCGTCGTCACCGTCGAGGTCGCCCTCGTCCATCTCGACATCCTCGTCGAGCTCGAACAGGTCCTCGGGCAGGAGCTCGTCGCACGCCTCGAAGGCGGCTTCGAAGGCCTCGTCGTCGAGGACCGAGACGTCGCCGTCGGTGGCGATGCTGACGCCGGATGCGTCGCCGGTGATGGTGACGGTGCCGGTCGACTCGCCGAACTGGATCGACTGGCCGGTCTCGCCGTCCTCGACATAGACCACCGCACCCATCTCGTCGCTGAACCCGGCATCGGTCAGGCACTGGTCGTAGGCCGTGAACGCCTCGACCTCGGCCTTGGCATCCTCGGGCAGGAGGTCGAAGCACGCTTCGTCCGCGGCCATCCACGCGTCGTCGAGCGCCTCGAGGTCCTCGTCACTGATCGAGTCCTCGTCGATCTCCTCGGCGTCGCCGAAGATGGTCGATTCGAGGTCGCCCAACTGTGCCTCGACGCACTCGTCGTAGGGCTGCCACGCGGCCTCGTCGAGTTCGATGTCGTCGAGCACGATCTCGCCGTCGAGATCGTCATCGTCGAGTTCGACGATCTCGACACCGTCGAGGTCCTCCTCGGACATCTCCTCGGCCTCGGCGGCCTCGCCCTCGTCGACCTCGGAGTCGTCCTGGGCGCCGGCGATGGCGCTGACGCCGACGACCGACGCGGTCAGGGCGAGGGCGCCGACGAGCGCACCGGCGAGGACGCTGCCGCGCCGGCGGGGCGGCGCAGCGGTCGGGATCTCCTCGGTGGGGTAGGGGGTTTCGGGGGAAGGATCGTGCGGGGACATGGCTGTCGCTTTCTGGTTGGGGGGTTGACGGTCCGAACCGTGCCTGAGCGCGGCTGAGACGAGGCTGAGAGCACCTGAGAGCGCTCTCAGCTGTCCCTCAGGAACGAGCTGGCACACTGCAGGGGTGCGGATCCTGGTCGTGGACGACGAAGAACGGCTCGCGGCGTCGATCGCCCGCGGCCTCGAGGCCGACGGGTTCGACGTCGACGTCGTGCACGACGGCACCGACGGCCTCTGGCGGGCCCGCGAGGGTCAATACGCCGCCATCGTGCTCGACATCATGTTGCCCGGCATGAACGGGTACGAGGTCTGCCGCACGTTGCGCGACGAGGACAACTGGACCCCGATCCTCATGCTGACGGCGAAGGACGGCGAGTACGACGAGGCCGAGGGCTTCGAGCTCGGTGCCGACGACTATCTGCGCAAGCCGTTCTCGCACGTGGTGCTGACCGCTCGGCTGCGGGCGTTGGCCCGCCGCAACGCGACGGCGCCGGCGATGGTGCACACGGTCGGCGATCTGCGCCTCGACCCGGCGAGCCGCCGCTGCACCCGGGGCGACACGGTGATCGAGTTGACCCCGCGCGAACACGCCGTACTCGAGACCCTGATGCGCCGTCACCCCGACGTCGTGCCGAAACAGGATCTCCTCGACGACGTCTGGGGCATCGACTTCGACGGCGATCCGAACATCGTGGAGGTCTACGTCGGCTACCTCCGCCGCAAGGTCGACAAGCCCTTCGACCTCCGCACGGTCCGCACGGTGCGCGGGGTCGGCTACCAGGTCACCGCGTGAACCTCTCCGTCCGAGCCCGCCTGACCGGTCTGGTCGCGCTCGTCGCGCTGTTGATCGGCGTGGTCGCCGCGACCCTCGGTGTCGATCAGGTCGAAGAGGAGCTGATCGCCGACGAGCTCGATGCGTCGGCCAACGAACAGCTCGGTGTGGTCGCCGAACTCGTCGAGTTCGGCGGGCAGGTGGCCGTCCTCGAGGGCGAACTCGATGGCGAGGACGGCGAGCTCGTCCTCGGCGAGGGTGAGGTGATCTTCGTCGACGACTTCAGCATCCAGATCGAGCTCGAGAACCTCTCGCAGGCGCTCGGCGAACTGGTCGGCACCGATGCGCTCGCCCAGTTGCTCGACGCCGCGGACTACGAGTCGGGTGAGTCGGTCGAGATCCTCACCTACTTCGGTCAGGTCGTGCGGTTCGATCCCGACGCGCTGACGCTCGAGGGCCCGGAGCCCCTGGACGAGACCGAACGACCGGTGATCCCCCAGTCCGGGGTCGACGAACTGCTGTTCCTCACCACCGACATCGACGTCGACGACGTCTTCGAGATCGGTCTCGACGAGGACGAACTCGACGAGGACGAGCTCGACCAGGACTTCGTGGAGCAGACCGGCGGGGCGAGCGAGCTCGTCTTCGGAACTCGGGAGGTCGACGGGACCGACTATGTGGTCTTCGCGGACGTCTCCGACATCAGCCGCGGGCTCGGCAGCATTCGCTCGATCGTCTGGCTGAGCGTCCCCGTGCTGATGGTGCTGGGTGGCCTGCTGGCCTGGCTGCTCACCGGACGCGCGCTGCGCCCGGTCCACTCGATCACCAGCCAGGTGGGTGCGATCTCGAGCGGCAGTCTCGATCAGCGGGTGCCGGAGCCGGGTACGGGCGATGAGATCGCGGAGCTGGCCGCGACGATGAACTCGATGCTCGATCGGCTGGAGGTCGACGATCGTCGGCTCCGTCAGTTCGTCTCCGATGCGAGCCACGAGCTCCGGTCGCCCGTGGCCGTGCTCCGCAGCGAAGCCGAGGTCGCCCGGCGCGCACCCGACGCGACGTCGGTCGAGGAGCTGGCCGACGGCGTGCTGTCGGAGAGCACCCGGCTCCAGCGCATCGTCGAGGATCTGTTGGTGCTCGCCCGCGGGGAGGAGCGCCAGATGGCGCGCCGGGTGGAGGTCGACGTCGACGACATCGTGTTGACCGAGGCCGGCCGGCGACGGTCGCTTCCCGTCGACACCCGATCGGTCTCGGCCGGTCGCATCCTCGGCACGCCCGAGGCGGTCGGTCGGATCGTCACCCATCTGCTCGACAACGCCGCCCGGCACGGAACGTCGAGGGTCGAGGTCGGTCTCCGGAGCGGGGAGGACGGGGTGCGGCTGTGGGTCGACGACGACGGCCCCGGGGTGCCCGATGCGGAACGCGGGCGGATCTTCGAACGATTCGCCCGCCTCGACGACGCCCGCACACGTGATCGCGGGGGCGCCGGGCTCGGCCTGGCGGTGGTCGCGGAATCGGTGCGATCGATGGGCGGCCAGGTCACCGTGGCCGACGCGCCGCTCGGGGGTGCCCGGTTCGAGGTGCGGTGGCCGTCGGTCACCTAGCTCGCTCGAACCGACCGCTATCCGTGGAAGTGTTCAGCATGCCTAACGCTATCTCCCGGAGAGATCCTACCTAGCGGTAACAATCATTGCGTTTCGCTGTATCACTGCCTCTGGATTCCGTAGGTTCGACGTAGAGCTGATCGAGGAACCAAGCGGCACGCTGAGCGGCGTGAGGGCGGTCCTCAGGGAAGCGAGAGTCATGCTCGACATGGTTGAATCCGAATCCACCGGCCCGATCGGTCCGACCGGATGGATGTCCGAGGCTGCGTGCAGCGGCAAGAGCGACCTGTTCTTCGCCCCGTTCGCCGAGCGTCCCGAGGCTCGGGTACGCCGCGAGGCCAAGGCCCGCTCGATCTGCCAGACGTGTGACTCCGTGGCCATGTGCCGTGAGTACGCCCGCACCAACCGAGAGCTCGGGTTCTGGGGCGGCGAGTCCGAGTCGGAGCGCTCCGACGCCGGCTTCCCTCCCACCACGCCGATCATCGGCCGCAAGCGAGTGGCCGAAGAGCGGGCCCGCTCGGCGATGGCGCGAGCGTCCTAACGCCCGTCGGCCACAATGGCGGGGTGACCGAACCCTGCTGCTCGCCGAGTCGAGCCCAACGATCCCCCACGACGAGCCGTCCGTCCCCCACGGGCGGCTCCGTCGCGTCCGGGGCCCGATCCGATGCGGTCACCATCGCGGCCGGGCCGTTTCGCATGGGGACCGACGACGATCGCTTCCCCGCCGACCGCGAGGGCCCGGTGCGCACGGTCGAGACCGCCTCGTTCGCCATCGGCCGGACCCCGGTCACCAACGCCCAGTTCGACGCGTTCGTCGCCGCGACCGGGTTCACCACACTCGCCGAGCGGGACGGATGGTCCTTCGTCTTCGGCGGCCTGCTGCCCGACGATTTCCCACCGACACAGGGTGTGGTCGGCGCCGAGTGGTGGCGGGCGGTCGAGGGAGCCGACTGGCGCCACCCCTCGGGCCCGCAGAGCGATCTCGACGACGTGGCCGATCATCCCGTGATCCACGTCAACTGGTTCGAGGCGGTCGCCTACGCCGAATGGACGGGCGGTCGGCTGCCGACCGAAGCGGAGTGGGAGAAGGCGGCTCGTGGCGGGCTCGACCAGGCCCGCTTCGCCTGGGGAGACGAGCTCGAGCCCGCCGGTGAACACCGCTGCAACATCTGGCAAGGGGTGTTTCCGAGCGACAACACGATCGACGACGGCTGGTACGGCACGTCGCCGGTCGGCGCCTATCCCCCGAACGGCTTCGGCCTCGTCGACGTCGCCGGCAACGTCTGGGAGTGGACCGCCGACTGGTGGGACGAACGGCACGAACAGCGGGCGATGCGCGGCGGGAGCTATCTGTGCCACGACTCCTATTGCAACCGCTACCGGGTCGGTGCTCGAAGCTCGAACACCCCGGACACTCCGACCGGAAACCTCGGCTTCCGGGTCGTCTGGGACGTCTAGTCGGGAAGCTCGTGGCGACGGGGTGGATCGGCACCGATCCGCTGCACCGTGACCCCCGCGACCCGCGTGCCGAACGCCACGACCTCGCGCCACTCCGCCAACGAGAGGGTGGCCAGCGCCCCGGGCGTGAGGATCTGGCGCTCCCACAGCGCCACGAGCACGCCACCACAGAACGAGTCGCCGGCACCGACCGTGTCGGCGACCGGGACCGGGGTCACCGCCACCGAGGCCGAGCCCTCGGCGGTCACGATCGAAACCGATGAGCTGGAGGTGATCAGCACGGCGACCACGCCGCGGTCGAGCAGTTCGGCCGCGGCGTCGGCGGGCTGCCGGTCGGGCCAGATCCACGCGAAGTCGTCGTCGGAGCCGCGGAACAGCGAGCATGCTGCGACCCATCGATCGAACCACGGATCCCATGCACTGCGTCCGAGCGGCTTGACGATCTGTGGCCGGGCGTTGGGATCGAACGACACGATCCCGTCGGTCTCCTCGGCGACCTGCGCGATGACGCCCGCGCCCGGTTCCCGGAAGATGCCGAGCGTGCCGCCGTGGAGGAGGTGAGGCCCGTCGGCGAGCAGAGAGGGGTCGGGGGGCTCGATGAACCGGTCCGCGGTGCCGTCGCCGTGGAAGTGGAAGACGGGCGGGTCGCCGACGACCTCCGCCCGACACGTCGGTTCGTCGCGGCGTTGCGTCAGTCGGAGATCGACGCCGCTGGATTCGAGATGGTTCCAGATGGCGTCGCCGTGGGCGTCGGTCGAGACCGCACCGAGGAAGGCGGTCGGCGCGCCGAGCCGAGCACAGGCGACGGCGGTGTTCATCGGTCCGCCGCCGGGGACGGGATCGGGCACGAGATCGACGAGCGCTTCGCCCGCAGTGATGATCATGTGCCGTTTCTAGCGTGCCAGCCGGATCGCGGCGGGTACGGCTTCGAGCACGACCGGCCCGGTGGCCACCGGTTCGCCGTCGCCCCAGACGGCGACGTCGGCATCGAGTTCGATGCGGGCGCCTCGATGGGTGTGCACCTTGGGGTGGTCGAGGTGGGTGCCCTTGAAGACCCGGTTGAAGAACCGGAGCAGTTCGAGCCGCCCGACCCCGTCGACGACGGTGACGTCGAGCATGCCGTCGTCGGGATCCGCATGGGGGCAGATGTGCATGCCGCCGCCGAACCAGGCGGTGTTGCCCACGGCGAGGAGGACAGCGTCGTGGTGGTGGGTGACACCGTCGACCGTGAGCCGGGTGGGCCGACGCCGAAGGGCGGGCAGTTCGAGGACGGTCGCTACCGTGTAGCGGCTCTGGCCGCGCGGGCGGGTGAGTCGGTTGGCACGGGCGTTCACGTCCCCGCTGAACCCGGCGGTGGCGACGGAGGCGATCCAACGATCACCGACCCGGATGGCGTCGATCGGGTCGGGTTCGCCGAGCGCGACCCGGACCGCGTCGAGGGGATCGTCGGGGATGCCGGGGAGCGAGCGGACGAAGTCGTTGCCGGTGCCCACCGCAACGACGCCGAGCGCGGTGTCGGTGCCGGCGACGGCCTGAACGGCGAGATGCACCATGCCGTCCCCACCGAGGACGACGATCCGCTCCGCACCGTCGGCCACCGCGGCCGTCGCGTTCACCCTCGACGCGTCGGCGTCGGCGCCGGTGAGGTCGACGACCGTCCGACCGAGGGCCCGCAACCGCTCGATCACGTCGGTCGTCACCGCTGCGGTCGTGCCGCGACCCGCCTCGGGGCTCATGAGGACGTGCACCTCGCTCACCGGTCGAGTCTCGCAGCCGGTGCGGTGGCGGTGGGGATCACAGACCGAGGTACCGGCCGCCGTCGACCGCGAGCGTCTGACCGGTCATGTGGCGGGCCATGTCGGAGGCCAAGAACACCGCGACCGGGCCGATGTCGGTCTCCGGGTCGCCGATCCGGCCGAGCGGGGTGCGGGCTTCGAGCCGGGCCTGCAGGGTGGGGTTGGCCTCGGTCGCGGTGGTCATCGCCGGCGTCCAGGCGACGGGGGCGATGGCGTTGACCCGAACCCCGTCGGGACCCCACTCCCGAGCGAGCGACTTGAGGATGCCGCGCTGTGCGCCCTTGACCGTGGCGTAGATCGGCAGATTCCCCGATCCCTCCATCCCTGCGGGCGAGGTCAGGAGGATCATCGATCCTCGTCGCTCGACCAGGTGGGGATGTGTGGCTCGCGCGAGGAGGTGCACTGCCGTCGTCGAGGTCGCGATCTGGGCGATGATGACATCGGGGTCGACCTCCTGCACCGGCGCGGGGGGCCCCGGTGGCGACACGGCGTTGTGGACGACGAGATCGAGGCCTCCGTGTTCGGCGATCGTGTGGTCGACGGCGGCGACCACGTCGGCCTCGACGGCGACGTCGCAGCGCACGAAGGTGGCGGTCCCGCCCGTCGCCCTGATCGCCGCGGCGGCCGGCTCGCCGTTCTCGGCCCGGCGTGTGGCGATCACGACGGCGGCGCCGGCGGCGGCGAGCGCTCGGGCGATCCCCTCGCCGACGCCCTGACCGGCGCCGGTGACGATCGCGACCTTCCCGTCGAGGAGACCGCTCATCCGGGCATCCAGAGTCCGCCGTCGACGACGAGGGATGCGCCGGTCAACGGGCGTGCGGTGTCCGACGCCAGCCATTCGATGATCGGGGCGACGTCGTCGCCATCGTCGGGGACTCGGCCGAGCGGAGGATCGTGCAGCGAGTTGTCGGCCGCGATCCCAGCGGCGTCCTCGGCCGCGAGGAACGCATGGGGATCGAGGGTGACGGCGTGCGCGGTGATGCCGTCGCCGCCCCAGGTCTTCGCCAATGACTTCGCGAGCAGTCGGACGCCTTCGCCGAGCCCGGCGAGCGCGCTGTAGCCGGCGCCACCGGCCGAGGCCATCAACGGAACGAGGAAGACGATCGTGCCCTCGGCCGCCGCCAGCGGCTCGTGGGCGCTCCGGACGAGATCGATCGCCGTCCGCAGCGGGGCGTCGCATGCTGCGTCCCAGTCGGCGGGTGAGAGGTCGACGATCGGTGTGGGTCGGCAGGCGATCGCCGGATAGTCGGCCCATACGACGAGATCGAGCTCGGTCGCGCCGACCTGCCGGCTGACCTCGAAGTCGCTGCTCAACCCGGTGGCGATCCGGTCGGCGACGCCGGTGCCGACGATCAGCGCTCGTCGAGCCATTCGGGCCAGTCCTCGGTCGGCGAGAGCGACCACTCGGGATCGCGTCGTTCCATGAAGGCCTGCACGCCCTCTCGGGAGTCGGCCGTGCCCATCAGGTGGAGGTGCAGGTCGCGTTCGAGGTCGTTGACCTCGTCGGGGCCGGGGGCGGAGCGCCAGAGCAGGCGCTTCGACACACCGACCGACACCGGCGCGGTGTGGACCGCGATCTCCTCGGCGAGCTCCAGCGCCCGCGGGAGCACATCGTCGGTCGGCAGCGCCTCCAGTGCCAGGCCCCAGTCGGCGGCATCGGCGCCGCGGAACATCCGGCCTGTCAACAGGAGTTCGGTCGCACGGCTGTGGCCGACGAGTCGCGGCAGTGTCCAGTGCGCGTGGGCGTCGGGCAGCACCCCTCGACGGTTCTGCACGATGCCGAGCTTGGCGTCCTCGGCCACGATGCGGATGTCGCACTGCAACGTCATCGTGAGCCCGATCCCGACCGCATGGCCGTTGATGGCGGCGATCACCGGCTTGCGACACTCCCACGGATGGAAGCTGTCGAGCGGGTCCGACGAGAACGTCTCCTTCGTCGGCGCGGCGAACGCCCCCGAGCCCTTCGAGACGTCGGCACCGGCGCAGAACGCCCGCCCCGATCCGGTGACGACCACGACCCGCACCGAGTCATCGGCGTCGGCCTCGCGCAGCGCCTGCGTCAACCCGGCCGACATCTCGCTCGAGAAGGCGTTCATCGAGTCGGGCCGGTTGAACGCGACCAGCACGATCCCCGGCTCTCGGCGTTCGACGATCACGGCCGCGTCGCTCATCGGGGCAGACCGTAACCGAGCGACGCATGGCGTCGGCATTCGTCCCTGCCACGTAGCCGCAGAGCCGACGACGCAACAGCAGGTGCTGACACCCGGAGGCGAGGGGTCTCGGCCGGCACCGGGCGGGCGGTGCCGGCCGAGTCTTCACCGCCGATTCCGGAACGGCAGGCGGCGCCGATGGATCGGGGCCGGTGCGGCCGGTTCGGCGGCGAAGAGGTCGTCGGCGACGTACTGGTCGTCGGTGAATTCGTGGATCTCATCGATGACCCCACCGGTGAAGCCGAACAGCAGGAGCATCCGGTAGCGGGCGGTCTGGCCATCGAGGCTGGCGAGGATCTCGTGGTAGGAGACGATCGGCGAACCCGATCCCATCACCGCATGGGTGAGGAACTGCACGACCTCGCCACCGGTGCGGGCCCGTGCCGACAGTGCGGCGCGAACCGCCTCGGGCCCGAGGTGATCGCCGCTGGCGGAGCCTCGGCCGGGGATCGTGTACCGAACGTCGGGTCGACAGCAGTCGAGTGCCGCGTCGAGATCGCCGGCTTCGACCGCATCGAGAAAGCGCTGCACGATGGCCCG
Organism: Actinomycetota bacterium; assembly: GCA_039193795.1. GTDB lineage: Bacteria > Actinomycetota > Acidimicrobiia > Acidimicrobiales > Aldehydirespiratoraceae > UBA11606. The sequence continues at coordinate 14,802 of JBCCWI010000092.1, forward strand.
GTTGCCGGTCGACGGGTCGGGGCTGACAGTGTCGACGTGGCCGGCGAGCGATTCGAGTTCGGACGCCACCGAGGCGAGCCGTTCGCCGAGTGTGGTGGTGAGCATGAGTTCGGTCCCTTTCGTGGACTCGGTGGATTCGTGATGATTGGTCATGTGCGCAGCGCCTCGGTCGGAGCCAGGCGGGCGGCCCGGCTGGCGGGGTAGAGCCCGGCGATGGCACCGATCGCGATCGCGCCGAGGAAGCCACCGATGGCCGCCTCCTGTGGGATGATCACCCGCCAGTCTTGGGACCACGCGTAGACGTAGGTGGCGACCACACCGATCAGCACCCCACCGATCCCCCCGAGCACCGAGAGGATCACGGCCTCGGTCAGGAACTGACGCCGGATGTGCGATTGGGTCGCGCCGAGCGCTCGTCGCAGCCCGATCTCGCCCCGTCGTTCGATGACGGCGATGACCATCACGTTGGCGATGCCGATGCCGCCGACGAGCAGCGCCACGGCGCCGAGTCCGAGGAACAAGGTGGTGAGGGCATCGTCGGCCGCGGCCTGTGCTTCGAGGGCGTCGGACGGCCGACTGACGCTCACCTCCTCCGGGTTCTCGGGGTCGGCGGTCGAGGGGAGGATGTCGCGGGTCTCGTCGATCGATCCGTCGGTGACCCGGGTGTAGATCACCGCCGGGCTCTCCTCCGCGTCGTAGTGCTCGACCGCCGCTTCCTGCCCGATGATCACGGCCCGGTCGAGGTCGGCGGCGAGGGGGAACTCCTCGAGAATGCCGATCACCTCGACATAGTCGTCACCGATCAACACGTAGGTCGGTTCGTCGAGATCCTCGATCCCGAGCCGCTCGGCGGCGACCGAGCCGACGACGGCGTTCGGATAGGCGCTGGTGCCTTCGTCGAGGAAGACCCCGTCGGCGAGCTCGCCGTTGAGCGTGTCGACCAGCCCGTCATCGGCGGCGACGACCTGGATGCTGCCGGTCTCGCCCTCGGGGATGAACTCGTTGCGGTACACGTCGGCCTCGACCGACCACACCGCGCTGGCCTCGGTCACCGTCGGGATGCGCTCGACGGTCGCGAGGGCATCCTCGGGCAGCGCCGAGTCACCGCCACCGAACCCGCCGCCGGCCTCGACCGTGAGCAGGTTGGTGCCGAGCGATGCGATCTCGTCGAGCAGGGCCGACTTCGACGACTCGGACAAGCCGAGCACGCCGACGAGGGCGGCGATACCGATCGAGACACCGAGTGCGCTGAGCGCGGTGCGGGTCTTGCGGGCCCGAGGCCCGGACGCGCCGACCCGGAAGATGTCGGCGGTCCGGAGCCGGCTGCCTGCCGGCTGGGTGGCGACAGCGGTCATGGCCGTCCTCCATCCGCCGGTGTCTCGAGGGCGGAGTCCGAGACGATCGCGCCGTCGTGCACCGCCAGCTGGCGCGGGAGTGATGCAGCGATCGCGGTGTCGTGGGTGATGACGACGATCGTCGTGCCTTCGGCGTGGAGATCGCCGATGAGGTTCATCACCGCATCGGTCGACTTCGAGTCGAGGTTGCCGGTCGGCTCGTCGGCCAGCACCAGGCCTGGCCCCATCACCAGCGCGCGGGCGATGGCCACGCGCTGCTGCTCTCCGCCGGAGAGCTCGCCCGGCCGAT
>JBCCWI010000093.1:0-16428 GCA_039193795.1 Actinomycetota bacterium
CGGGCGGCGGCGGGCGCGGCGCGAGTGGCGGCACGGGTCGAGCGGGTACGGGCCAGCGGCGCGACGATCGCCAGGATCGTGGACCGCGGCGCGACGACCGCCGGTCGAGCTCCGACCGGGGGCCGGGGCGCGGCGACGGCGGGCGCCGCGAGGATCGCGATCTCGCCGGACCGGCGCAATGGGGTCGGATCGCCCGTCGAGGCGCCGGCAACATGGATTACGACGATCCCGAGACGATCGCCCGCCGCGAGGAGCGCAAGAGCCGACCGCGGCCGCCCCGAGACGACGCCCCGACCGACGAACGGCCGCGTCGCACCGGTACCCGCCCCGGTGCGGCCGACCTCGAGCAGGCGGCCGCCCGCGCCGTGCGCCGTGGGCGCAGCAGCTCGAACCAGCCCCGCGAGCGACGACGGCTCCCCGCCCGCCCCCACCCGGTCAAGGACCCAGCGGCAGCGCTACGGAAACTGGTGGGCGAGCAGCGGGCCAAGTCGTTGCAGCGACGACTCAACGAGGCCGCCAAGGCGTTCGAGGCCGAACGGTTCGGCGACGCACGCACCCAACTCGGCCCCATCGTCAAGGAAGCGCCTGAGCTACCAGAGGGCCGCGAACTGATGGGCCTCACCCTCTACCGGCTCGGCAAGTGGAAGGACGCGATCGAGCACCTCGAAGCGTTCCGCGAGATGTCGGGCTCCACCGAACAACACCCCGTGCTCGCCGACAGCCATCGCGCCCTCGAGCACTGGGCCGACGTCGACGCGCTGTGGGAGGAACTCGGCGAGGCCTCGCCCAGCGCCGAACTCGTCGTCGAAGGCCGGATCGTCGTCGCCGGGGCCAAGGCCGACCAGGGCGACCTCACCGCTGCGATCCGCTTGCTGGAGCAGAACTGGCGACCGCCCAAGCGGCCCCAACCGCACCATCTCCGACGGGCCTATGCGCTCGCGGACCTGTACGACCGTGCCGGTCGCACGCCACGGGCGCGCGAGCTGTTCTCCTGGGTCGAGGGCCACGCCCCCGACCTGGCCGACGTGCGGGCGCGGGTCAAGGCGCTCGGCTGACCGTCACAGCCCCCCAGTAGGGTCGACCTGGCTCGACTTCCCCCGGATCCCGCCGGCCACCCGGCCGCGTCCGAACGGAAGTCGAACCATGTCCCTCACCAACCTCGTCGTGCTCCACGGCATCCTGTCCAGCGATCCGCGCACCCGAACGTTGCCGTCCGGCGACGAGTTGATCTCCTACGAGATCACGACCGAGACCGACGACGGGCGGGCGAGTGTCCCGGTCGTGTGGTTCTCGCCCCGACGGCCGCCCGCGGTCCACACGGGTGACACCGTCGTCGCCATCGGCGTCGTCCGTCGGCGCTTCTTCCGGGCCGGCGCGGCGGCGATGAGTCGCACCGAGGTGGTCGCCGATCTCGTCGCCCGGCCCCACAGCCGCACCGTGCAGCGGGCCATCGACACCCTCGTGCCACTGCTGGCTGAGCAGGGGACCACCGACGGTCACGCGCCGGCGGGTGGTTCACCACAGCCATCGGGGGCGCGTTAGGGTCGCCCGAAGTGCCGAGCAGCAGGCAAGGGGGCAGGTCACGTGACCGACGTCGCAGATCGCAGTGCGGATGTCCGGGAGGTGGAGCGGATCATCATCCGCTTCGCCGGGGACTCCGGAGACGGGATGCAGCTCACGGGGGACCGATTCACCTCCGCGAGCGCATTGTTCGGGAACGACCTGGCGACCCTGCCCGAGTTCCCGGCGGAGATCCGCGCCCCAGCCGGGACGCTCGCCGGCGTGTCGGCGTTCCAGATCCACATCTCCGACCACGACATCACGACCCCCGGTGACGCACCCAACGTCCTGGTCACAATGAACCCCGCCGCGCTCAAGGCCGACCTCGACAAGCTCGAGTCGGGCGGCACCGTCATCGTGAACCAGGACGCCTTCGAGGATCGCAACCTCGCCAAGGCCGGCTACGACACCAACCCGCTCGAGGACGGGTCGCTCGACGGCTACACCCTCGTCACCGCGCCGATGACGTCGCTCACCAAGGAGGCCTGCAAGGACCTCGGGGTGAAGCCCCGCGACGCCGAGCGCTCGAAGAACTTCTTCGCCCTCGGCCTCGTCTCGTGGCTCTACTCCCGCCCCGAGGAGCCGACGATGTTGTGGATCCGGGAGAAGTTCAAGGGCCGCGATCTGGTGATCGCCGCCAACGAGGCGGCGTACCGGGCCGGCAACGCGTTCGGCGAGACCGCCGAGCTCTCGGCCAGCCGGCTCACCGTGCGTCCCGCCGAACTCCCGGCGGGCGAGTACACGAACATCAACGGCAACACCGCGCTCAGCTGGGGCCTCATCGCCGCCAGCCAGCAGGCCGGGCTCCCGCTCTTCCTCGGCTCGTATCCGATCACCCCGGCCAGCGACATCCTCCACGAGCTCTCGAAGCACAAGAACTTCGGGGTGCGTACGTTCCAGGCCGAGGACGAGATCGCCGCTGTCGGCTCGGCGTTGGGCGCCAGCTATGGCGGCCACATCGGCATCACCACCACCAGCGGTCCGGGCGTCGCCCTCAAGGGCGAGACACTCGGCCTGGCGGTCAGCCTCGAACTCCCGCTGGTCGTGATCGACATCCAGCGCGGCGGCCCCTCCACCGGCCTGCCGACCAAGACCGAGGCCGCCGACCTGATGATGGCGATGTACGGCCGTCACGGCGAGGCCCCCATGCCGATCGTCGCCGCGAGTTCGCCATCGGACTGCTTCGACGCCGCCATCGAAGCGGTGCGGATCGCGGTCGAGTACCGCACACCCGTCATGTTGCTCAGCGACGGCTACCTCGCGAACGGCACCGAGCCGTGGCGGCTGCCCGACGTCGACGACCTGCCGTCGATCACCGCCGAGTTCGCCGCCGAGGTGAACGGCCTCGACGACGAAGGGCGTGAGGTCTATTGGCCCTACGTCCGCAACGACGATCTCGCCCGCCCGTGGGCGATCCCGGGCACCGACGGATTGATGCACCGAATCGGAGGGATCGAGAAACAGGACGGCACCGGCAACATCAGCTACGCGCCCGACAATCACGAGTTCATGGTCCGGCTGCGCGAGGAACGCATCCTCAAGATCGCCGAGAAGCTGCCGCCGCTCGAGGTGAGTGGCGACGAGGACGCCGACATCCTCGTCGTCGGATGGGGCTCGACGTGGGGCGCCATCACCAGCGCCACGGGCCGGCTCCGTCGCAGCGGAACCAAGGTGGCGAGCGTGCATCTGAGACACCTGTACCCGTTTGCGTCGAACCTCGGCGAGATCCTGGCCCGCTACGACCACGTCGTCGTACCGGAGATGAATCTCGGGCAGCTCACGAAACTGTTGCGAGCCGAGTTCCTGGTCGACGCAACGGCCATCTCCAAGGTGTCGGGCCAGCCCTTCACCGCCGCCGAACTCGTCACCAGGATCCAGGAGGTCGCCCGATGAGCAACGCACCCGCCACGGTGAAGAAGGACTGGTCCAGCGATCAAGAGGTGCGCTGGTGCCCGGGTTGCGGCGACTACTCGATCCTCACCGCCATGCAGCTCCTCATGCCCGAACTCGACGTTCGCCGCGAGGACACCGTGTTCATCTCCGGGATCGGTTGCGCCGCCCGTTTCCCGTATTACATGAACACCTACGGGATGCACTCGATCCATGGCCGTTCGCCGGCGATCGCGACCGGGCTGGCGATGGCTCGGCCCGACCTCGACGTCTGGGTCGTCGGCGGCGACGGCGACATGCTGTCGATCGGCGGCAACCACCTGATCCATGCCCTTCGCCGCAACATCGACCTCACGATCCTGCTGTTCAACAACCAGATCTACGGCCTGACCAAGGGGCAGTACTCGCCGACCAGCGAGGTCGGCAAGGTCACCAAGTCCACGCCGATGGGATCGATCGATCAGCCGTTCAACCCGATCTCGGTCGCGCTCGGCGCGGAAGCCACCTTCGTCGCCCGCACCCACGACATGGACCGCGGCCACATGCAGGAGATGTTCCGCCGCGCACACGACCATCGAGGGAGCGCGATCGTCGAGGTGTTCCAGAACTGCAACGTCTTCAACGACGGCGCGTTCAACGCGATCACCAAGAAGGACGCACGCGACGCGATGCTCATCGACCTCACCCACGGCGAGCCGGTCCGGTTCGGCGTCGACGATGAGCGAGGCGTCGTCATCGACGACGGTGTCGCCCGGATCGTCGACGTGGCCGAGGTCGGGGTCGAGGCGCTTCACGTGCACGACGAGACCGCGCCGGATCCATCGGTCGCGTTCGCGCTGAGCCGGTTGGCCGACGATCGCGAATCACCCACCCCGATCGGCGTGTTCCGGTCGGTGCGCCGCGGTGAGTACGGCGAGGCGGTGAGCGCACAGATCGCCGCTGCGCAGGAGCAGCGCGGTCCCGGCGATCTCCACGGTCTGCTCCGGAGCCTGCCGACGTGGAACGTCAGCTGATCGGCTGGGCACTCGACCTCGACGGGGTCATCTGGCGGGGAACCGAGACGGTCCCCGGTTCGCCGGAAGCGGTCGCTCGCCTCCGGGCCGCCGAGGTCCCCATCGCGTTCGTCACCAACTCGGCCCAACGCACACCCGCCCAGGTCGCGGCCAAGCTCGCCAGCCATGGCATCGACGACGCCGAGCACGAAGTGATCACCGCAGCCATGGCCGCGGCGACCCTCGTCGCTCCGGGTGAGCGGGTACTGACGATCGGCAGCGATGGACTCGTCCAGGCGCTCGAGACGGTCGGCGCGGAGATCGTCGACCGGGGCCCCGCCGACACGGTGGCCGTCGGCATCGACCTGACCTTCGACTACGACGCCATGAGCCGCGCCATGCGGGCGATCCAGGACGGCGCCCGGTTCATCGCGACCAACACCGACGCCACCTTCCCGACCGCGGATGGGCTCGTGCCGGGCAACGGTGCGTTGGTGGCCGCGGTGTCGACCGCATCGGGTGTGGTCCCTCAGGTCGCCGGGAAGCCCCACGAACCGATCGCCGCGCTCGTGCGCGATCGGCTCGGCCCCGACGGGGTGATGGTCGGTGATCGCCCCGAAACCGACGGTCTGTTCGCCGAGGCGGTGGGCTACGGGTTCGGGCTCGTCTTCAGCGGCGTCACCGTGCCCGCCGATCTCCCCGTCGAGCCGACGCCCGCGTACATCGCTGCCGATCTCGCCGCTATGGTCGACATGGTGCTGACGAGCTGAACCCTCCGGGGTACACTCGAGCACTCACCGCGAGGACGGGTGCGGAATCCAGCGCTCTCGGTGAAGACAGGCGAGAGGGTACGCTCGAAACGATGCGGAGGACGCAACGGCCGGTGGTTGGCGCCCTGGTCACGACACTCGTCGTCGTGACCGGTTTCGCCGCGTTCCAGGTCGACGATCGGGTCGTCTCCAGCGTCGAGAGCACCGTCGAGTCGCTCTGGATTCCGGCCCCGACCACCGGCGAGGTCGTCGAACTCGACCCGCTCACCGGCGACATCATGAGCCGGGTCCAGGTCGCCGCCGAAGGTGCCGACCTCGACGTCGCCCAACGCGACGACGCCGTCATCGTCGTCGACCGCTCGGCGAGCGTCGTCTCGTCGATCGATCCGAGTCTGCAAGCGGTCAACCAGACGATGGCGATCGACGCGGCGATCACCGCGAACGACATCGGGCCCGAGGCGATCGCCCTCACGACCCGCAACAGCATCCGTGTCGTCGGGGCGGACGTGCGCACCGAGCTGCGCAGCCCCCGGTACCCGACGCCCACCGACATCGTCGCCGACGGGCTCGGCGCCGCCGCCATCGTCGAGGACGAGGTCGTGCTGATCGGCGCCGACGGCGCCGCCACCCGAACCCTGCAGCGCGCCGACCGGCTCGTCCGCGTCGGTGACACGCTGGCGCTCATCACCGGCGCCGACATCCACGACCTCGCCGGCGAGGAGATCGGCTGCTTCCCCGACGTGCCGGCACCGGACGCGCCGATCGCCGGCGATGCCTCCGGCCTCATCGCCGTCGTGCTCGAAGGTTCGATCTACATCTCCGACACCGAGATCGGCAGCTGCGCCGAGATCATCCTGGGCGCCGAGCCCGGCGGCCTCGGGCAGCCGGTGATCGCCGGGCGGTACGTCTACGTTCCCGAGAGCGGGGCGGGGGTCGTGCACGTCGTCGACACCGTCGTCCAGCGGGTCACGACCCATCCGGTGGCATCCGGTGCGCTCGAGCTGCGGCTCATCGCCCACGGCGAACTCGTCGCCGTCTTCGACCAGGGCTCGTCCTTCGTCGCGATGCTGGATCCGGCGGGTGTCGTGCGCATCGTCGACACCTCCGAAGGCGATGGGGTCCGCTTCGATGCCGTCCTGGGCGACGACGGCGCCGCGGCGCTCGATGGCGCCGAGGTCGACGTGCCCGACGCCGGCGTGGCCTCCTTCGACGCAGCCGTGCTCGCCGCCCAGCTGCGCAACCCGGTCGAGGAGGAGCCCACCGAGGAGGTCGCGCCCGAACCGGAGGAGGACACCGGCCCGAGCCTGGTCGCCAACTTCGCCTTCAGCGCGAGCACCGTCGCGGTCGGGGAGTTCGTCCAGTTCGTCGACGAGTCATCCGGCGGCCCTGTCGCCTGGTGGTGGGATTTCGGCGATGGCACCACCGCCCAGGGCCCCACGGTCGAGAAGGCCTGGCTCGAGCCCGGTACCTACGCCGTCACCTTGACGGTCGCCGTCGGAGAGCTCGAGGACAGCATCAGCCTCGCCATCACCGTCGTGTCGGCCGACACCGAGGTTCCCCCGAACGCGGACTTCCAGGCGTCCAGCCTGGTCGTCGCCGTCGACTCCCAGGTCTCGTTCGCCGATCGAAGCACCGGCGAGCCGACCAGCTGGCTCTGGGAGTTCGGCGATGGATCGACCGCCACTGGCCCCAACGTCGCGCACTCGTGGAGCGTGCCGGGCGAGTACATCGTGGCACTCACCGTCGCCAACGAGCAGGGCTCCGACACCGCCCAGCTCGTGATCGAGGTCGTCCTCGACCTCGAAGCCCCGGTGGTCACCGCCGCGGTCCTCTCCGACGTGCTGGAGGCAGGAACGCCGATCGAGTTCGGGGCGGAATCCTCGACCGACGAAGCGGTCTTCACGTGGTCGTTCGGCGACGGTGGCACTGCGACCGGCCCCGACGTGAGCCATGTCTTCGTCAACCCGGGTGACTACACCGTGCAGGTCACGGGCACCAACGAAGCAGGCGAGGACACCGTGACCCTGTCGATCACGGTCGAGGCGGCCACCGTCGCCCCGGTCGCTCGTATCGGCGCCCTCCCGGCCCTGATCGAGGCGGGCGATTCGGTCGACCTCGTGAGCCAGTCCCTGAACGCACCCGACACCCACACCTGGTCCTTCGGGGATGGCACGACCGGCGACGGCGCGTCCGTGAGCCACACATGGGGTGCAGCGGGCACCTACATCGTCACGCTCACCGTGGAGAACGCCGCCGGCATCGACACCGAGACCATCTCGGTCGAGGTGCTCGAGCAGCTGCCGCCGCCGATCGCGGTGATCAGCTCGTTCGAGGCGAGCCCGTGGGTCGGCGACGTCGTCGTGTTCGGCGACGGCTCGAGCAACGCCGAGACCTGGTTGTGGGACTTCGGCGACGGTGTGACGTCGACGGTGGCCAACCCGCTGCACAGCTTCACGACGGCGGGGGAGAAGACGGTCAGCCTGACGGTCACCAACCGCAACGGCACCGACACCACGACGGTGACGGTCACGCCGCGCCTGCGTCCGTTCGCTCAGTTCGGATTCTCGCCCGGTGGTCCCACCGTCGGAGAGACCGTCAGCTTCGTCGACCAGTCCGCCAACGCCTCCAGTTGGGTCTGGGACTTCGGCGACGGCAACGGGTCGACGCTGCAGAGCCCGACCCACACCTACGCCGCCGACGGCGACTACACCGTCCTTCTCACGATCACGACCGGTGCCGGCGACGCCGACTCCGCGTCTCAGACCGTGAGCGTGGATCCGGCACCGCCGTTGCCCACCCTGAGCCCGAGCCCGGCGACGGGCACGACCCTCGAGACGGTGACCTTCGACGCCGGACCGGCGGTCGGCTCCGGCCCGATCGACACCTACGAGATCGACTACGGCGACGGCACCGGTATCGAGAGCAGCGCCACCGGCGACTTCACCCATGTGTACGCCGGCGCGGGTGCCTATCAGGTGCGCATCCGAGCCATCGGCCCGGTCGCGACCAGCGCCTGGCTGCCCGGCGGCTACACCGTGGTCGATCCGCCGGCACCCGACGTCAGCATCAGCGCCCCCGGTTCGGCCACCGTCGACGTGCCCACGTCGCTCAGTTCGGTGACGAACGGCGGGTCCGGCCCGATCGTCGCCTGGCGTTGGACGTTCGCCAAGATCGGCGGCGGCGCCGCGCCCGGAACCCAGACCGGTGAGACCGTCGACGTGACCTTCACCTCCGCCGGCACATACCGGATCACCCTCGAGGCCTTCGGGCCCATCACGTCGACGACCGTCATCGACACCATCGCCGCCGTGTTGCCAGCGCCGCCGGAGATCTCGTCGATCGTCGCATCGCCGAACTCGGTGCTGCGCGGCTCTCAGGTCGACTTCACGGCCAACGTGTCGGCCTCGGTGACCAGTTGGGATTGGGACTTCGACGACCAGGACGGCACGACGTCGAGCTCGGCCAACCCGAGTTTCACCTATGTCGACCCGGGCGATGCCGGGTCCAACACCGTGACGCTCACGGTCGAGGACAACTACGGCCAGACCGACAGTGCGTCGGTCAACGTCAGCGTCTTCCTGCCCGATCCGACCAGCATCTCGGTCAACCCCGGCACCACCGTCGACGAGGGCGACACGGTGTTCTTCGGCACGAGCGATGCCAACGGCTTCTCGGTGAACTGGGTGTGGAACATCGTCGACGTGCTCAACGTGCTTCCCGGCATCACGATCAACGGCGACACGATCAGCCATGTGTTCAACGATCCGGGGACCTGGCGGGTCACGGTGTCGTCCGCCGACGGCTTCGGGTCCAGCGAGACCGTCGACATCGTGGTGGTCCCGACGACCACGACCACCACCACGACGACCACGACGACGACCACCACGACGACGACGACCACGACGACGACCACGACGACGCTCCCGCCGCCGGACGACTAGCGAGGGTCAGTCGAGGGTCGAGTACACCGATCGGCGGCCGCCGTCGCGACTCGGTGGCGGCTCGGGTGCCCGATGTCGCAGCACGCGGGGGTCGGCGACGCGCTGGACGTGGAAGCGGGGTCCCTGGCGGGCCCGCAGCAACGACTCGATCTCCTCGAGTTCGTCCCACGCTGCGTCGGCCTCCTCGTCGCTGGTCTCCCAGGGACTGTGGAACACCGCCGAGGCCCTCCGACCGAGCGACTCCGCTGCGGGACGGGCGGCCGTTTCGATGTCGGCGGTCAGTTCGACGACGTCGTCGACGGTGGTGGCCGAGCCGGCCCGCAGGCCGGCCTCCCGGAGACGATCGACCAACTCGGCCCAGGCGCCGAGCGTACGGAGGTCGCCGGTCGGGCGGTGACGCCGACGGGATCGGCGGACCAGGCGGGCGACGATCAAGCCGATGGCCATCACGATCAGCAGGCCGACTGCGATCAGCCCGAGGTCGCGGAGCGACAGTCCGCTGCCGGAGTCCGACGGTGTGAGCGAGTCGGCGCTGGGCCCCAGCTCGCGTGGCTGCGCCTGCGCCGCCACGTCTTGCTCACCGGGCACGGTGGTCGTGGTGACCTGCTCCTCGATGACCGCTGGCGGCTCGGCGACCGGATCGACCGACTCGGTGGGGGTCCAGCCCGACTCGGCGTAGGGCACCTCGACCCACACGTCGATTGCGGTGCCGGGCACCGTTTCGTCGGTTGCGACATAGCCGACGACCGGCCGGGCGGGGATGCCGGCCGAGCGCAGGAGGAGGGTCTGGATCGACGCCAACTGTTCGGCGGACGCGGCGTTGCCGTCGACGAGGTCGGTCTCGAGCCGCCCCAGCGCGTGGCCCGACGCGACGGTGCGGTCTCGGCCGAGGCCGGCCACGAGGCCCACGATCGCCTCGACCGCGGCTCGGTCGTCGGGAGCGTCGGCCGCCACGTTGAGCGCGGCGGTGCGGAAGCTCGCCGGGATGTTCTCGGGAACCTCCAGGTAGACGGGGTCCACGCCCAGCCGGTCGACGTTGCGGTCGCCCAGGTCGGCCGGGTCCAGTGCCACCCCCGTGACCTGGTAGGTGACCGGGCGGTTGTCGCGGGCGGCGGTCTGGGTCTCGGCGTCCCACCCGAGGTTGGGGATGTCGCTGCGCAGGGTGCGGTCGAGCATGGGCACGAAGGGCTCGTCGAGGTTGCGCAGTTGGACGTCGATGACGAACTGTTCGCCGGCGACCTGCTGGGCGGGCTGTGAGAGTCGGGTGACCTGGACGTACTCGGCGATGGGCAGGAAGCGGCGGCCGTCGTGAGCGCCGTAGGTCAGCAGACGGAATCGCACGGGCACGTCGGGATCGCCGAGCACCCGCTCGATACTGAAGACCGCCTGCGGGTCGCTGGCTCTTGCGCCGAACTCCGACAGCAGGTCGGGGACCTCGAGCGTCTGTGCGGTCGTGTCGCGGGCCTGGCGAGGGTCGACCGGATCGCGCTGGAGCGAGTCGGTGACCGCCACGACGCCGGCGCCGATGAGGCCGGCGACCGCGACGGTCGCGACGAGTCCGACGAGGCGGGTCACGCCCCAGTGGTCGACTTCGGTCTGGGAGACGGCGGCGACGACGAGCAGACCGGCCGCACCGACCGCCGCGCCCGCGAGCACGTCGCTGCTGTCGACGCTCAGCGCCGCGGCGGCGGTGACGAACAGCAGCAGGGCCGTGGCCAGCAGGGCGCCGAGCGGCGAGCGCCATCGAGCCGACACGTGGAGGGCGGTCGCGACGCCGACCCAGAGGAGCACGCCGACGAGGGTCTCGGCCGCGTCGAGGTCGGCCGTCGCTCGATCCGACGCCAGGAGTTCGCTCCATCCGCCGAAGAACCCCTCGCCGACCCGCGACCACACCGAGGTGGAGATCGGGTCGGACGCGAAGGCGGAACCGTGGATCACGATCAAGGTCCAGAGGACTGCTCCGCCGGCGATCGCGACCGACAGGATCGGGAACCGCCGGTCGGGCCGGCCGGTCTCGACCACCGTGGTGACCGCGGCCGCCGCCACGACGGCGGTCGTCAGCCGGATGAACCAGCCGATGCCGTCGAAGACGGCCATCAGGGGTGTGAGGGCGATCACGAAGACGATGCTCGTCGTGATGATCGTCGGGAGGCGTGGGGTGAGGGTCATCCGCGCATCCGCCGGTTCCATGCCTGGGCGAAATGGGCCGAGGTCGACGCGTTGATCAGGGTCGCGCCGGAGAGCTCGTGGATCTCCGCCCCCTGCCCGGCCCCGACGCGGATGATCGACATCTGCTCGAAGCGGGTGCGGAGCGGACCGAGGGCTTGCAGGTCCTCGACGCCGGCGCGTCCGGTGACGACGGCACAGGAGAGGCCGGCGTTGCCCCGGGTGGTCTCGAACGCGGTGGCGCCCAGGCTCGACGGCGGCGTCTCGTTGACGGTCAGGGCGGCGAAGAAGTCGAGGACCGCCAGCATCGGCGCGGGCTCCTGGATGGTGGCGCCGTCGGTCGTGCGGACCAGATACGGGAACCGGCGCCGGATGGCGGCGATCACGATGCTCGCCGCCACGCGGATGGCGTCCTCGAAGGCGTCGCCTCGATAGAGCCCGGCGGTCGTGTCGAGCACGACACACGTGCGGGGCCGATGGACGTCGATGTTGTGGCGGACGAGGAGCTGATCGGTTCGGGCCGAGGTCTTCCAGTGGACGAGGCGAACGTCGTCGCCGGGCACGTACTCCCGCAGGTTGGCGAAGGTCACGCCGCCCGACGCCGCCTCGCCCGACGGGGCGCCCTCCAGGTCTCGGCGTCGCCGGGCGACGAACGGCACGATCTCGTGGGTCATCGGGTGGACGATCAGCTGGCCGACGTCGTCGCCGATGGCGCCGCGGCGAGCGAGGCCGATCGGATCCCCGCGGGGCACGACCAGCGGGCCGACCTCGAACACCCCGCGGTGTGCGGTCGGAAGTCGGTGCTCGATGGTCACGGTCTCGCCCGGCTCGAGGTTGGAGAGCGGGATCGTGGAGAACTTCCCGGCGATGCGTTCGCGAGCGACGCTCGCCCCGAACGCCCGGCGGCCCTCGTTGGTGATCGTCAGCTCGCTGATCGCCTCGGCGTCGGCGGTCACTCGCTCGGGGATGACGCGTCGGGTCACGCCCAGCTCGGCCTCGCGGCCGGCGAGCACGACGGCGATCGCCGCGGCGATGAGCAAGGTGACGCCCATCGCGACGAGCGCGGCGTAGCCGATGACGAAGCCGACGAGCGCGATGAGGCCGCCGGCCGCCAGGGTGGCGCGCCCGACCGGTGTCACGTCAGCCTCGGACGGCCTCGTCGACCGGAACCTCGGCGAGGACCTCCCGGATCACCTGGGGGCCGGTGACCCCCCGGAGCTCGACCTCGGGGGTGAGCACCAGGCGGTGCGGGAGGACGTGCGGGGCGAGCATCCGGACGTCGTCGGTGGTGACGAAGGCCCGGCCGTCGGCGGCGGCCCAGGCTCGAGCCGCGCTGGCGAGGGCGATCGTGCCTCGAGGGCTCACCCCGATACGCACGTCGGGCCGCTCACGCGTCGCGGTGGAGAGGGCGACGAGGTAGGCCTTGACGTTGGGGCCGACGTGGATCTGGTCGGCGATGCGGGTCATCTCGATGAAGCGCTCGGTGGTGACCGCGGGGACGAGTTCGGCCCGATCCCACCGCTTCTCGTGCTGGTCGAGGATGTCCATCTCCGACGCCGAGTCGGGGTAGCCGATCGCCAGCCGCATCAAGAAGCGGTCGAGCTGAGCCTCGGGCAGGGGGTAGGTGCCGTCGAGTTCGATGGGGTTCTGGGTGGCGAGCACCAGGAACGGCTCGGGAACGAACCGGGGGGTGCCGTCGACCGACACCTGGTGCTCCTCCATGACCTCGAGCAGCGCCGACTGGGTCTTGGGCGAGGCACGGTTGATCTCGTCGGCGACGACGACGTTGGCGAACACGGCACCCTCGTGGAAGTCGAAGGTGTTCTGCTCGCGGTTGTAGACCTGGACGCCGGTGACGTCGGTGGGCAGGAGATCGGGGGTGAACTGGATGCGTTGCAGCGAGCCGTCGATGGTCTCCGCCAGCGCCCGGGCGAGTGAGGTCTTGCCGACGCCGGGAACGTCCTCGATCAGCAGGTGGCCGTCGGCGAGCATGCATGTCACGGCGAGGCGACACACGATCGCCTTGCCCTTCACGACGCTTGCGACGTTCGCGACGATCCGGTCGAAGTCGTCGCGGAACGCGACAACCCGCGCCTGTACCGCCTCGTCGATGCTCACCATGGTCTTCTCCGCACGTCGCCGAGGCGTCAGTCTGCCATCGACGGCGGCGATCGGCTCGTCGGATGGTCACACTTGGGAGAACGCCGCTGAATTGTCACACTTGGGCGTCAACAGCGGCCCATGGAGGATGGATCCACGATGACTCGACGCCGCCGGCTCGATGCCGAGCTGGTCCGACGAGACCTCGCGCCCAGCCGCAGTGCGGCCCAGGCGTTGATCGGGTCCGGCCGCGTCACGGTCGGCGGAGCGCCGGCCGCCAAGGCGGCCCGCCTCGTCGACCCGGGCGACTCGATCGAGGTGGCGGGCGACGGCCCGCGCTTCGTCGGTCGCGGCGGCGAGAAGCTGGACGCCGCCCTGGATCGTTTCGGCATCGATGCCGCGGACCGACGGGTGATCGACACGGGCTCCTCGACCGGCGGGTTCACCGACTGTGCGCTGCAGCGGGGTGCTCGCGAGGTGGTCGCCATCGACGTCGGGCGCAATCAGCTCCACGAACATCTGCGAGCCGACGATCGCGTCCGGGTGCACGAGCAGACCAATCTGCGTCACGCCGACCCGGGCGCGCTCGGTGGGCCGGGCGATCTCGTCGTCACCGATCTGTCGTTCATCTCGGTGCGCACCGTCGCCACCCAGCTCATCGCGTTCGCTCGTCCCGGCGCCGATCTCGTGGTCCTCGTGAAGCCTCAGTTCGAGGCCGGCAAGCAGGAGGCGGACCGGGGTCGGGGCGTGATCCGCGACCCGGAGGTGTGGCGCCGGACCCTGGACGGGGCGACAGATGCGCTGTCGGGCGCCGGAGCGGCCATCATGGGGGTCATGGTTTCGCCGATCACCGGTGGCGACGGCAACGTCGAGTTCCTGGTCCATGCCCGACACGGCGGTGATCCGCTGTCCGCCGAGGCCTGGGCGCAGGCCCGGGACGCGTCGGTCGCCGAGGCGGAGGATCGCTGATGGCGGCCGTCGGATTGATCGTGCACCTCGGTCGGGCCTCGGCGGCGGATCAGGCGCGGCAGCTGGCCGCGGCGTTGCGGGCCGAGGGGCACGAGGTGCGGGCTCCGGAAGCGGACGCGAGGGTCGCCGCGCTCGACGACGTGGACGTGGTCGACGGGCCGGCATTCGCCGACGGGCTGGACCTGGTCGTGTCGCTCGGTGGCGACGGTTCGATCCTGCGGGCCATCGAGTTGACCGGAGCGGCCGAGGTCCCGGTCATGGGGGTCGACCACGGCCAGCTCGGGTATCTCACCGAGGTCGAGCCGGACGAGGCGGCCGACGCGGTGGCGCGATTCCTCGCGGGGGAGCAGGCGGTCGAGCGGCGGATGCTGCTCGACATCGTCATCGATGCCGGCGACGGCTCGACCCCCGAACACCATCTCGCGCTCAACGAAGCGGTGGTCGAGCGGTCGGCCGACGTCAACACGATCCGGCTCCGGGTCGACATCGACGACGAGTTCTTCACCACCTACGCGGTCGACGGGATGATCGTCGCGACCCCGACCGGCTCGACCGCGTATGCGTTCTCCGCGCGCGGGCCGATCATCGATCCGGCCCATCGTTCGTTGTTGCTGACACCGGTGTCGCCCCACATGCTCTTCGATCGTTCGCTGGTGCTGGAGCCGACGACGCCCGTCACGCTCGCGGTCGACGGGCACCGTCCCGCGACGGTGTCAGTGGACGGTCGTAGGATCGCGACCGTCGGCGACGGCGCGACCATCCGGTGCGCGGCGGCCGACCAGTCGGCCCGGCTGGTGACGTTCGGGTCCCGACGGTTCCACCACGTACTGAAGGCGAAGTTCGGACTCAATGACCGCTGAAACGCTCAACCACCGAGACCACGAGGGGAGCGCGGCGACATGTTGAACGAGCTCCTCGTGCGTGATCTCGGCGTGATCGACGAGCTGTCGCTCGTCCTCGACGGCGGCATGACGGTCGTCACCGGCGAGACCGGTGCCGGCAAGACCCTGATCGTCGGCGCGATCGATCTCCTCACCGGCGGCCGGGCCGATGCGTCGCTGGTCCGTCCCGGCGCCGACGAGGCCGAGATCCAGGGCCGTTTCGTCGTCGGTGACGACGAGATCGTCGTGCGCCGGGTCATCCCGCGCGACGGGCGCAGCCGCGTGTATGTCGACGGTCACCTCTCGACGGTGAGCGCGCTGACCGACCTCGGGATCGATCTCGTCGATCTCCACGGTCAACACGCCCACCAGTCCCTCCTGAAGACGGCCGTGCAACGTGGGGCGCTCGATCAGTACGGCGGCATCGACACCGCCCCGCTGGCGTCGCTGCTCGACGAGCTGCGCACCTGCGAGGCGGCGCTGGCCGAACTCGGCGGCGACGAGCGGGCTCGGGCCCGCGAGATCGATCTCCTGCGCTTCCAGGTCGGCGAGATCGATGGTGCAGGCATCGCCGATCCCGACGAGGATCGACGCCTCGACGACGAGGAGAGTCTGCTGGCCGACGCCGCCGCCCACCGCGAAGCGGCCGCTGCGACGGTCGCCCTCCTCGATGCCGACGGCGCGGCGGCCGAGTCGCTGTCCGCGGCGATGGCGGCCCTCGACGGGCGCTCGCCGTTCGCTGATCTCGCCAGCCGCCTGCAGGGGGTGGCGGCCGAGCTCGCCGACGTGGCGGCCGAGGCCCGGTCGCGATCGGAGTCGATCGAGGACGATCCGGCCCAGCTCGAGGTGCTGCGCCAGCGCAGGGCGATGCTGCGCGAGCTGCGACGCAAGTACGGCGAGAGCCTCGCCGACGTGCTCGCCTTCCAGCAGGAGTCCGCCGAACGGCTCGCCGAGCTGGAGTCCTTCGACGAGCGGGCCGCCGAGCTCGATCAGCGCCGATCGGCGCTCCTCGCCGACCTGACCCGGCTGCGGGCCGAGGTGTTGGCGGCGCGCACCGCCGCCGCACCGGAGATGGCCGAGGCGGTGCGCTCCCACCTGGCCGGGCTGGCGATGGCGGGTGCCCGGCTCGAGATCTCCGTCGCCGGCGAGGCCGGCGACG
>JBCCWI010000094.1:0-16393 GCA_039193795.1 Actinomycetota bacterium
CCGAGTCCTCGTCGAGGATCAGCGCGTCGCACTCGACGTGGCTCTTGCAGCCCTCGACTCCCTCGTCGACCCGCACGAGCCCGCGGTAGGTGGTGATGCCACCGTCCTTCGAGATCGACTTCGACACGATCTTGGAGCGGGTGTTCGGGGCGGCGTGCACCATCTTGGCGCCGGCGTCCTGGTGCTGACCCTCGCCCGCGTAGGCGACCGACAGCACCTCACCCGTGGCGCCCTCGCCGACCAGGTAGACGGCCGGGTACTTCATGGTGAGCTTCGAGCCGATGTTGCCGTCGATCCACTCCATGTGGCCCTCGGCTTCGACCTGGGCCCGCTTGGTGACCAGGTTGACGACGTTGTCGGACCAGTTCTGGATCGTGGTGTAGGTGACGCGAGCCGAGGGCTTCACGACGATCTCGACCACGGCGGAGTGCAGCGAATCGGAGGTGTAGGTCGGGGCCGAGCAGCCCTCGATGTAGTGCACCTTGGAGCCCTCGTCGGCGATGATCAGGGTGCGCTCGAACTGGCCCATGTTCTCCGCGTTGATGCGGAAGTAGGCCTGCAGCGGCATCTCGACCTCGACGCCCGGCGGGACATAGATGAACGAGCCACCGGACCAGGCAGCGGAGTTGAGGGCGGAGAACTTGTTGTCGTTCGGCGGGATGATCTTGCCGAAGTAATCCTTCACCAGCTGCGGGTACTCCTTGACCGCGGTGTCCATGTCGCAGAACAGCACCCCCTGCGCCTCGAGGTCCTCGCGGTTGCGGTGGTACACGACCTCGGACTCGTACTGGGCGGTGACACCGGCGAGGTACTTGCGTTCGGCCTCGGGGATGCCGAGCTTTTCGTAGGTGTTCTTGATCGACTCCGGCACCTCGTCCCAGTCGTCGCTGAGCGAGTCGGTGGGCTTGATGTAGTAGTAGATGTCGCTGAAGTCGATGTCGGACATGTCGCCGCCCCAATTGGGCATCGGGCGACGGCCGAAGCGCTGGTGGCTCTTGATGCGGAAGTCGAGCATCCAGTCGGGCTCGCCCTTGAGCCACGACATCTCCCGAAGGATGTCCTCGTTGAGCCCCTTCTTGGGCTTGAAGACATAGTCCTCTTCGTCGGCCCAGCCGAGCTGGTACTTGCCGAGGTCGATGCCGATGTCGGTGGACGCCATGGGAGGTGCCTTTCCGCAGTGCTGCGAAGCGGTGGTGGGGGATGCCGGGCTGCTCCCCGGCAATTAACACTACGCAGATAGTAACAACTCTGGAGGCGGTTTTTACAGCCCGAGAGCCGATTTCGCGTCACGCAGACGGGCCCGACGGTCCCGGATTCAGTACAGGGCGTCGAGCAACGCCGCGGTGAGGTCGTGCAGATCGTCGGCGGCCCGCCGATTCACCCGCAACGACTTCCCGAACGGGTCGGGAACCTCGTCGTCGCCGCTGCCGAGCAGATCGCCGGGGAGCCGGTCGGCGTCCGCGGCCTCGATCCGAGCCACCGGACCCGAGCGGTCGCCGTCGACCGCGGCGATGGCCGCGACGGCGCCGCGGAGCGTGAAGACGCCCCGCGGGCCACAGCGCGAGACGAGCTCGCGCCCGTGACGACGCTCCATCGTCACCACCAGATCGACCGCGTCGACCAGGTCGCAGTCGACGACCCGCGATCGGTGCGCAGACAGGTCGAAGCCCCGCTCCCCCATCACCTTCGCCATCGTGTCCGACGCCGACTCGTCGTCGTAGAGGAACCCCGCCGACGACACCTCCACGTCGAGTCCGCGCTCGGCGGCGTGGTGGCGCAGATAGTGCTCAGCCGCAGGCGATCGACAGATGTTGGCGGTGCAGACCACCAGCACCCGAAGGGGCCGGCTCATGTCAGTCGATCCGGCGCAACTGCTCGCGGAACTGGGTGCCGCGGGCGACGTAGGCGTCGACGTTCATCTGGGCGTGGAACTCCGGCACGGCGTCCTCTCGGATCTTGGCGGGCACGCCGAGCGCCATCGCGCAGCGCGGCACCTCGACCCCACCGGGCACCATCGCCGCGGCGCCGACGAGCGCGTGCTCGTGGATGATCGCGTTGTGCAACACGATCGAACCCGACCCGACGAGCGCCCAGTCGTGCACGGTGCACCCCTCCAGATGGGCGAGGTGACCCACGGTGCAGTTGGCCCCGACCGTCGTCGGATGGAACGGCGTGCAGTGGATGATCGCCCCGTCCTGCACCGACGTGTTGGCGCCGATGCGGATGTCGCCGTCGTCGCCGCGCAGGACCGCCTGCGGCCACACCGAGGCCCCGGGCCCGAGCACGACCGAGCCGATGACGGTGGCCTCGGGGTGGACATAGGCCGTGTCGTCGATCTCGGGGACCCTGTCACCGAGTGCGTAGACGGCCATCAGATCGCCTCGTAGCGGCCGTAGCCACCCTGGAAGAACAGGAGCGGCCCCTGTTCGCCGGTGACCGCCAGGTCCTTGACGAGCCCGACCACGATGTCGTGGTCGCCGCCGTCGAGGATGGCGTGGATCTCACAGTCGATGTGGCCGACACAGCCCGGGAGCACCGGCGAACCCGTCGCAGCGGTCGTGTAGTCGATGCCGGCGAACCGATCGTCGGACGGCATCGCGAACACCCCACACGTGTCCTTTTGATCCTCGCCGAGGATGTTGGAGCAGAACGCACCCGTCTCCTTGATGGCGAGCCACGTGCCGGACTCCTTGCCGGGGCAGAACATCACCAGCGGCGGGTCGAGCGACACGCTCGCGAACGAGCCGATCGCCATGCCGGCCGGACCTTCGTCGGTCGCACCGGTGACGACGGTGACACCGGTCGGGAAGTGACCCAGCACCTTGCGGAAGTCGGCGGGATCGATCGTCATTGCACACCTCGCTGCGAGCCTGGGGCCCTCGGACTTGACCAGGCGTACGGTAGCGCCCCGCTGCGCCGGGATCGTGCGTCAGGCTCGGCGCCAGAACTGGCGCGGTGCGTGGCCGGTCCTGCGAAGCCAGTGCTCGGTGTAGACGATGCGCTCGGCCTCGATCACGACGACCGAACCGGGCGACTCGTCGGGCGAGCGCCCCTGCTCGATCTGCTCGGACTCCCAGCGGAAGGCCTCCCACCAGTGGCCGAAGCGCGGATCGTCGTCGGCGACGACCTCGGCGGTGCCGAACAGCTGGACGCCTCGCGAGCTGGCGAGGCCGACCAGCGGCGCATGGATGCCCATCGAGACGCGGGGATCGGCGGCGATGTTGCGCATCTTCGGCGATCGCGGCGATGCGGTGAACATCACGGCGAAACCGAGCGAGAAGAACCGCACCGGCGTGGCCAGCGGACCATCGTCGCCGGCGGTCGCGAGCACACCCATGTTGGTCGACGACAGCAGGTTGAGGATGCGGTCCTCGAGCGTGGCGCGGTCGAGGGTCCCCGTCGGCGTGGCTCCGCTCAACCAGGGGTTGGTGAGCGGCACCGGGCCTCAGCCCTCGCCGGTGAGGGTGAGCTTGAGCCCTTCGGCCGCGGCGATGACCTCGATCGAATGCTCGGCGGCGAGCTCCGCCATCCGTCGGGCGATGTCGTCGACCGTGTCGTCGTCGTGGGCGGGGTCGTGGTGGAACAACACCAGCGTCTTGGCCCCCGCCTGACGAGCCACCTCGACCGCGTACTCCGGCGTCGAGTGGCCCCAGTCGGACTTGAGCTCGAACTCCTCGGGCGTGAACTGGGCGTCGTGGATCAACACGTCGACGTCGCGACAGAGCTCCAGCACGCTCGGCGCCACGTGAGTCGGATCGCCCACCGGCTGCTGGTGATCGGGCACGTAGGCGACCGACACGCCGTTCCGGGTGACCCGGAAGCCGGCGGTCGTGCCGGTGTGGGGCACGGGACGGGCCACGACGTGGGCGCCGTCGACGTCGAACTCGCCGTCGAGTGCGTCCTCGAACGTGATCTCGGCCGGCAACATGGTGGTCTCGATCGGGAAGAAGGGCGGGGTCATGAACCGAGCGAACGACTCCCCCATCGTCTCACCGTCCTCGCCGGGCCCGTACACGTGGAAGCGGGTGTCGGCGTGCTTGAGCGGGGTGAAGAACGGCAGCCCCTGGATGTGATCCCAGTGCAGGTGCGTTACCAGCACGTGGGCCTCGACGGGGCCGTCGTCGAGCGTCGCGCCGAACATCCGCAGCCCGGTGCCGCAGTCGAGCACGATGGGGTCCGCGTCCTCGGCCTCGATCGACACACAGGAGGTGTTGCCGCCGTAGCGCTGCAGTGTGGGGCAACAGCACGGCGTGGACCCGCGGACGCCGTGAAAGGAGATGTTGATCCCGCGTGCTCTGTCCCCCATGGCTCGTCAACGGTAGTCATGGGCCATGGGCTGGTGAAGAGTGTGTGACGCATATCTCACCGTCGACTGACATGTGCGAGCATGCGCCCATGGCTCACCCCCCACCCGCGCCCGCACTGCCGGACGGCCTCGTGGCGGTCGTCAAGGAGGACTGCCCGACCTGTGTGCTGGTCGCCCCGGTTCTCGCCGACCTCGCCGACCGGGCTCAGCTGACGGCGATCACCCAGGACAACGCCGCCTTCCCCGCCGCTGCACCGTGGGTCGTGCACGACCACGACCTCGCCCTGTCCTGGCATCACGACATCGAGACCGTCCCGACGCTGCTCACGGTCGAGAACGGCACCGTCACCGCCCGCCTCGAAGGCTGGAAGCGAGACGACTGGGAGGCCTTCACCGGGATCGACGGACTCGGCGTCGATCTCCCCGACTGGCGACCCGGCTGCGGCTCGCTGTCGGTCGACCCGACGCTCACCGACGAGCTGGCCGTGCGGTTCTCCGGTTCGGCGATGACCAGCCGCCGGATCGAACTCGCCGAGCTGGAGGACGAGTGGGAGGCGATGTGGGACCGCGGCTGGTCCGACGGTCTGCCGGTCGTGCCACCGAGCGAAGCGCGCGTGCTGCGCATGCTGGAGGGCACGTCCCGGGGGGCGGACGAGGTCGTCGCCGTCGTCCCGCCCGACCTCGTCGAGGTGACGGTCGAGAAGATCGCGATCAATGCGGTGATGGCGGGCTGCAGGCCGGAGTACCTGCCGGTCGTGATCGCTGCGGTCGAAGCGATCTGCACCGACGACTTCAACATGCACGGGGTGCTGGCGACCACGATGGACGTCGGCCCGGTGATCATCGTCAACGGTCCGATCCGCAACGAGATCGGGATGAACTCCGGTGGCAACGTGCTCGGTCAGGGCAACCGGGCGAACTCGACGATCGGCCGAGCCGTCCAGCTCGTCGTCCGCAACGTCGGTGGCGGCAAGCCCGGCGGGGTCGACCGCTCCGCCCACGGCAGCCCCCACAAGCTCGGCTTGGCGTTCGCCGAGGACGAGGAGGGCTCGGCCTGGACCTCGCTCGCCGAGAGCCGCGGCTTTCGCCCCGACCAGTCGACGGTCACCGTCTGGTGCGGCGGCGGTCCGCAGGTCTTCGTCGACCAGATCTCCCGCACCCCCGAGTCGCTCACGAAGCACTTCGCTCAGTTCCTGAAGACCAACCTCACACCGAAGATGGTGATGATGGAAACGGTGCTGGTGATCGGCCCCGAACACATGGCGCGCTACCGCGACGCCGGCTGGGATCGGGATCGGTTCCTCACCGAGCTCGACGGCCATCTCCAGATGGACACCGACGACCTCGTGCGCGGGGCCGACGACATCGAGGAGGGCCTGCCCGAGGCGATGGCGGGCACGACGATCGGGAAGTTCTGGCCGGGCGGGGTCCACGTGGTCCACGCGGGCGGCGCGACTGGGCTGTTCTCGATGGCCTTCTCTGGCTGGGTTCCGCCGCCGAAAGGTAGTGTCTGCACGACGAAGGAGATCA
This sequence comes from Actinomycetota bacterium, assembly GCA_039193795.1. GTDB lineage: Bacteria > Actinomycetota > Acidimicrobiia > Acidimicrobiales > Aldehydirespiratoraceae > UBA11606. The sequence continues at coordinate 5,837 of JBCCWI010000094.1, forward strand.
TCCGATGACCACCGTCCTCGACCCGACCAGCGAAGCTCGACCCGAGCAGCGCGAACTCGTGGCGCGACCCGAATCGCTCGACGGTCTCACCATCGGTCTGCTCGACATCTCCAAGCCCCGCGGCGACGTCTTCCTCGATCGGGTCGAGGAAACCCTCACCGGGCTTGGCGCGTCGGTCAACCGCTACGTCAAACCGACGTTCGCCAAGCCGGCGCCGGTCGACCTGCGCCACGAGATCGCCACGTCGTGCGACGCGGTGATCGAAGCGCTCGCCGATTGAGGCAGCTGCACGACGTGCAGTGTGCACGACATCAGCGATCTCGAACGTCGAGGCATCCCCGGGGTGTTCGTGGCCTCGGAGGGGTTCATCGACGCGGCGGAGACCCAGGCCACCGCCCTCGGTCACCCGACGGCGCGGGTGTTCACCCCGCATCCGATCCAGGACCGCACCGACGACGAGATGCGTGAGATCGCCGATGCGACGGTCGACGCGCTGGTCGCCAAACTCACCGGCCCGCAGGACTGACCAGCGGTCAGGGCAGGCGGAGGCGCTCCCCGTCCTCGACCGCCAGCCCGTCGCGGACCAAGCCCGCCACGATCCGTGCCGCCCGCTGGTCGTCCTCGGCGCCCGTGACCACCACGACCTCGGCGCGGGGGACCGGCCCCGACCGCATCGCGTCGACGAGACGCCCACGCAGCTGACGGTCGCTGCCCTCGAAGCGAGCCTGCGGGGCAGACACCGCCGCCGAGCCGACCGCAGGATCGGGACCCGCACCCCGCCATGCACACCTGCGGTTCAGTGGGCACGCCTCGCACCGTGGTGACCGCTTGGTGCACACCAGCGCGCCGAACTCCATGATCGACTGGTTCCACCACCAGACGTCGACCCCGGCCGCGAGCGTGTCGGCACGGTCCTGGGCCTGCTTCGGCGACAGCGACGTGCCGCCCCAGCGGGCCAGCACCCGGCCGATGTTCGTGTCGACCACCGCCGCCGGTCGCTCGAACGCGAACGCCCGCACCGCCCGAGCCGTGTAGGGACCGACCCCGGGCAGAGCGAGCAGATCCTCGAGCCGTTCGGGGACCCGGCCACCATGGCGCTCGACCATCGCCGTCGCTGCCCGGTGGAGGTTCAACGGACGACGGTTGTAGCCGAGGCCGGCCCACTCCTCGACCACGTCACCGGCCGGGGATGCCGCACACGCCTCCGGGGTCGCGAACCGCGCCATGAACTGCGGGAGACGGTCGACGACCCTGGCGACCTGGGTCTGCTGCAACATCGTCTCGGACACGAGGATCGTCCACGGGTCGCGGGTGCGACGCCACGGCAGGTCCCGCAACGCCCGTCGGCCCCAACCGAGGAGGTCCTGCTGCAGTTCGCGATCGCCCTCGGACGGCTCCACGGCCCGAATCTAGGGATTCGGGGCACTGTCCACCGAAAAACCGCGAAATCCACCGGGAATCCACGGCCTATCCACAGGATCGACGCTCATGGCGACCGTCGAGATTGCCGATGGAGAAGCCAGAGCGACAGCTTGGCGGCCCCCATGACGAGCGACAGATCGAACGGCCCCACCGCCGGGGTCTGGCGGATGTACTTCGAAACCCGCGCGCTCGGGCTGATCGTGCTCGCCGTCGCCGTCCTGACACCGATCGTTCCGGTCGATCCCCGCGTCTCGCTCTTCGCGATCGCAGTCGGCCTGCCCATCAACCTCGTCATGCGGGCGGCCATCGCCCGCGTGACCCGACAGCCGTGGATCGTGGTCGTCGTCGACACGATCTCGATCTCGATCGCGATCTCCATCGACCCGGCGATCGCCCCGGCGGGCGGCGTGCTCCTCCTCGCCTCGGCCAGCCTGACCGCGACCGAGGGCTGGCGCATGACGACGGCCGCCGCAGTGGTGAGCGCACCGATCGCCTTCGTGGCGATCGAGCGCTACGACCCGGACTCGACGTTGGTCATCATGCTCCCGTACCTCGTCTGCTCGGTCGGCATCGCGGTGTTCGTGTCGAGCATCGCCGGCTCGGAGCGTTCGGCTCGAGTCCAGCGCGAGGCACTGATCGACGGGCTCGACGCCGTCGTGTGGGAGGCGTCGCCGTACCCCTTCGTCGACGCCCGCTTCTCGGGTCGGGTCGCCGCGCTTCTCGGCTTGGAGCCCGAGGAGGTCACCGGACCCGGACGCTGGCTGGCCCGGCTCCCGGCGTTCGATCGGGCTCGCATCGTCGACGAATCCCGATCGCTCATCGACGCCGGCGAAGACCACGAGCTGAGCTACCGCGTCCTCGACGGCAGCGGCGAACTCCGGCACGTCCGCGACCGGGTCCGGGTCGAGATCGGGCCCGACGGTCGCCCCACCGCCGCCCGCGGCATCGTGGTCGACATCACCGACGAGGTGCGGGTCCGCGAGGCGAACCGCAACCTCGCCGAGCTGGTCGAACGGGTCCAGGTCGGCCTGGTGGTCGCCCGGGTGCACGAGAACGGCGACGAGCGGCGCTTCACCACGGTGACCGTCAACCCCGCCTACGAGGCGATCGTCGGTCAGGCGGCGACCGAACTCGTCAACGCGGACGTCACACGTCCGCTGACGGGACCAGGTCGGGCTGCGCTCGCCACCCTGCTCGACGACGTCGCCCACACCCGTCGGGCCCGTCGCCTCGACGAGGCCGAGGACCTGTCGGCCGAGGGCGGTCGCATCCTCTCCCTCGAGGCGTTCCCGATCAGCGAGACCCTGATCGGCATCAACGTCGACGACGTCACCGAGCGGGTCAACACGGCCGAGACCCTTCGCCGTCAGGCGCTGCACGACTCCCTGACCGGCCTGCCGAACCGGGCGCTGCTCGACAATCGCCTCCAGCACGCCGTTCGCGCCGCGAGCCGCGACGAACGCTCGGTCGGGCTGCTCCTCCTGGACCTCAACCAGTTCAAGGAGGTCAACGACACGCTCGGGCACGACGCAGGCGATCGACTGCTGCGGATCGTCGCCGACCGTCTCCGGACCTCGATGCGGGCGGGCGACACGGTCGCCCGGCTCGGCGGCGACGAGTTCGCCGTCCTCCTCACCGACGACGTCTCCCCGCGGCGGACGCTGCGAGCGGCCGAACGGGTGCTGGCGTGCTTCGAGCAGCCGCTCGCGATCGACGGCATGAGCCTGCAGACCGGGGCGAGCCTCGGGGTGGCGCTCTTCCCCGACCACGGGCGGACGGCCGACGAGATCCGCAAGAACGCCGACGTCGCGATGTACGTCGCCAAGCGGCGCGGCGGCGGGGTCGCCGTCTACGACCCGGTGCGCGACCAGACCGACCAGGACCGCCTCCACGTCGTCAGCGATCTGCGGCGGGCGATCGACCAGGATCGGTTGGCGCTGCGCTATCAGCCGATCCTCGACCTCGCGACGGGTGCGACCGACCGCATCGAGGCCTTGGTCCACTGGAACCACCCCGAGCGCGGGCTGGTGCCACCGATCGACTTCATCGACCTGGCCGAGGTCACCGGCTTGATTCGACCGATCACCCGATGGGTGCTGGACGAGGCGATCGGCGAACTGGCGACGCTGCACGCCGAGGGCCACGAACTCGGGCTGGCCATCAATGTCTCGATCCGCAACCTGTACGAACCAGGGTTCGTCGACGCCATCGACGAGGCGTTGACCCGCTACGGCGTACCGGGCACCGACCTCACCCTCGAACTGGCCGAGACCCAGGTGATGGACGATCCGCTGCTCGCCGACACCGTGCTCGGCGGTCTGCGCCGGCTCGGGGTTCGCAGCTCGGTCGACGACTTCGGGACCGGACACTCGTCGCTCGCCAACCTGCAGAGCCTCCCGATCTCCGAGCTCAAGATCGACACCTCGTTCGTGCAGGCGATGAGCGAGAACGACGCCGCCGCCACGATCGTGCGATCGATCATCTCGCTCGGCCACAACCTCGGGCTGAGTGTCGTCGCCGAGGGCGTCGAGCAGAACGAGGCGCTGACCGCACTCTCGCTGTTGGGATGCGACCAGGCCCAGGGCTTCTTGTTCGCTCGGCCCCTGCCGCCCGACGAGCTGCGCCGATTCCTCGCCGCCGCTCGATCCGGCACCGTGCGCTGACCGCCTCTACCGTGGGGCGCCATGCACGCCCCCACCCTCGACGCCGCACGCGCCGCCGTCGCTACCATGCAGCCCGTCATCGATGCGGCGCTCGACCGACTCGCCACCGTCGACGTCGACGACCACCAGGTCATCGCCTACGACGTCGCCCACGCCGCCGCCGCGGTCACCTCCGCCGGCAACCTCCTCGCCTACGGCGCGCACGGCGAGGCCGAGGCCGCCGTCACCGTCGCCTTCGTCGCCGACGTCGCCCACGACCTCGCGACCCGCGTGCTGGGACGGGAGGCCGACTGGGGAGTCGAGCGCGACGCGCTCGACGACCTCCACGCCTTCATGGCCGCCGGTCGCGCACCGGAGTTCCTGGCGTCCCTGGTCGACGGTGCACCGTCTCATCTCGACGAGGACATGCAGTTGGCGGCGGAGACGTTCCGCCGCTTCGCGGACGAGCGGATCGCACCCCATGCCGAGCACGTCCACCGGACGAACGCCGACGTGCCCGAGGAGATCATCGGCGGGCTCGCCGAACTCGGCATCTTCGGCCTCTCCGCCCCGGTCGAGTACGGCGGCTTCGCCGACGGCGGAGTGAACGACTACCTCGGCATGGTCGTCGCGACCGAGGAACTGTCGCGCGGCTCGCTCGGCATCGGCGGCTCGCTCATCACCCGACCCGAGATCCTGACCCGAGCACTGATCGCCGGCGGCACCGAAGCGCAGAAGCAGCACTGGCTCCCCCGCCTCGCCAGCGGCGAGATCATGGCGGCCGTCGCCGTCACCGAACCCGACTACGGCAGCGACGTCGCCGGCGTGCGGGTCGCCGCGACACCGGCCGACGGCGGATGGGTCATCAACGGGGTCAAGACCTGGTGCACGTTCGCGGGCCGCGCCGACGTGTTGATGGTGCTCGCCCGCACCGAACCGGGAACCACCGACCACAAGGGCCTGTCGGTGTTCATCGTCGAGAAGCCCCGCGGCGACGGCCACGGTTTCGAACACGTGCAGGACGGCGGCGGCAAGATGACCGGCCGAGCGATCGACACCCTGGGCTACCGGGGGATGCACAGCTACGAGGTCGCCCTCGAGGAGTGGTTCGTGCCGGCCGAGAACCTGATCGGCGAGGACGCCGGCCGGGGCCGCGGGTTCTACTACCAGATGCAGGGGTTCGAGAACGGGCGACTCCAGACCGCCGCGCGCGCCGTCGGCGTCATGCAGGCGGCCTACGAGGACGCCAAGGCCTACGCCACGGACCGGGTCGTGTTCGACCAGCCGATCGCCGACTACCAACTCACCCAGGCCAAGCTCGGACGCATGGCGGTCGTCATCCAGGCCGCCCGTCAACTCAGCCTCCACGTCGCCGAACTCATGGGCAAGGGCGAGGGGATGCTCGAAGCGTCGATGACCAAGGCCTACGTGTGCCGCGCCGCGGAGTGGGTGACCCGCGAGGCGATGCAGATCCACGGCGGGATGGGCTATGCCGAGGAGTACCCGGTGAGCCGCTACTTCGTGGACGCCCGCGTGCTGTCGATCTTCGAGGGTGCCGACGAGACGCTCGCCCTCAAGGTCATCATCCGTCGTCTGTTGGGGCAGCGTCAGCGCTGAGGCTCGCAACCACCGACGGGTCGCCCGGCGCGAGCCCCACCCCGATCGTGAGACCGTCCGCCTCCCCGAGGCGGCTGCTGACCACGTCGAACGTCCGATCGTAGGTCACGCCCATCTGGGCGTTGATCGAGTCGGAGAGGTCGGTGCGCTCCGGGTCGGCGACCCGGATCACGTAGCCGTCGCCGCGGTCGACCCAGGTGGGGATGTAGTGCACGCCGACGGCACGGATCTCGCCGACCTCGGTTTCGACCAGCTCCACGGTGGCGATCATGCCGTCCTGGCTGGCCGCCACACAGCAGTTGGCGGATTGGTTCGACAAGAAGTTGCCGACCCCGTACACGACCCACTCGTCGCCGAGCTTGTCGACGGGCTGCACCACGTGGGCGTGGTGCCCGACGACCAGATCGATCGCGTCGCTGGGCAGGATCTCCTCGAGCCAGTCGACCTGCGACTGCACCGGCTCGTGACGGTACTCCGCCCCCCAGTGCAGCGAGACGACGACGAACTCCGCACCCGCACTGCGGGCGACCCACGCCTCCTCGATCAGGTCATCGGGGTCGATCAGGTCGACGAGGTACTGCTGGTCGCTCGGCAGTCGGAACCCGTTGAGCGAGAAGGTCGCCGACAGATGGGCGACGGTGATGCCGTTGGCGTCGTAGAGGACGGGCGTGATGTCCTCGCGTTCACTGCGAGCCTGCCCGACGAAGGGCAGCCCGATCTCCTCCATCACGGTGATGGTGTCGACCGCCCCCTGGGCCCGACGGTCGTAGCTGTGGTTCGAGGCGAGGGAGCAGCCGTCGAAGCCGACGTCGCGGGCGGCTTCCGCGAACGCACGGGGCGCGTTGAACTGCGGGTAGCCGGTCAGGTTGGTGTCGTCGATCGAGATCGGGGTCTCCAGGTGACACAACGCGAGGTCGACACCCTCGATGATCGGTCGGACCTCGGCGAACATCGGGATGAAGTCCCACCCCTCCTCGGCCGCTGCCGCTCCGGCCCGCTGCACGGGGGTGTGGGGCAACAGGTCGCCGGTGAACGCCAGTCGAGCGGTGCGCGGCGGTGGCAGGGTCGTGGTGGTCGACGTGGTCGTCGTCGTGGTGGTGGTGGTCGACGTGGTCGTCGTCGTCGGCTCGGCGAACTCGAACTCGGCGGCCACCTCGGGCTCGTCCTCGCCCGACGTGAGCGTCTGGATGCCCATGCCGAGCAGGAAGCACCCGACCACACCCCCGGCGATCGCCAGCTTGCGTCTCACCGGAACAGCTCCGGCGCGACCGGGCAGTCGGTACGCAGCCGCGCCTCGGCGACCGGGATCGGCCCTCCCGGTCCGACGACACGATCGACGAGGTCGAGGGAGACGACCTCGTGATCGTCCTCCCACGGCTCGTCGCTGACCACCATCTGTCGCAGGGGCGTCCACATGCTGTCCGGGAGGCATCGACCGACGCCCGCGACCAGCCACACCTCGATACCCAGCTGCTTCGCGATCGCGGCGAGGGCCAACGAACCGACCGAGCAGATCGCCGCGTCCGGTCCGAGCGCATCGGTCTCGATCACGACCAGGCCCGCATCGGCGACGGCCGAGCCGATGCCGCGCAGGGGAACATCGACGGCGAGACGGTCGTCGAGGTCGAGGCGATGGACGAGTCCGTACCCCTCACCGGTGGTGTCGACGACGAACACCTCGACGTCGCCCCGAGCGGCGAGCGCTGGACTCGCGAGCTCGGGCGCACCGACGACGACCACCCCGGTGTCGCCGGGCAGGGCGTGCTCGAGCTCGCGGCTCGTGGTGTCGCGTTCGATCATCTCGGCCGCGTCCCAGGCCTCGCTGCCGGGATCGGCACCGGTGAGCATGCGGGCCGACAGCCACACCAGCGGACCCGAAGAGGGGCGGTGTTCGATCAGTTGGCGACAGGCGAGGACGAGCTCGGCGGGGTCGTGGCTCACCGCCCCGAGCGCCATCGCCGCCTCGTACACGAGCGAACCCGTGCCGACGTCGCCTGCCCTCGCCATGTACCGCAATCGCTCGATCGGATGCACTGGAGGCGATCGTAGCCACCCAACCCGGCATGCGATTTCATCGGCGCGCCGATGCGATGGGCGGGGCGTCCGGCGCGCTAGCGTTGCCGGGTGGCAGCTGATCTCGCTCTCGAACTGACCCCGCTGGACGGCGATCCCCGCACGCTGGGCGACTACATGACGACGTTCCCGCTCGTCCCGGTCGTGCTCGACCCGTACACCAACGAGAGCGCCTGGATCCTCGACACCGCCCGTCGGGTCCTGACCCACTTCAAGGGCGCCGGCTGCCGTCCCTGCTGGATCGTCACCTGCGGCGTCGACGACGCCAAGACCTACCTCGGCCCCTACGGCGAGGAGTTCCTCTCCTTCGCCGATCCGAGCCGCGCCGTCGCCACGGCCCTGGGCGTCCAGGAGGCGCCGGCGCTGCTGCTGGTGCGCCAAGACGGCGAGACGATCGCCAAGGCCGAGGGCTGGAACAGCGACGAGTGGCGCGAGGTCACCGAGGCGATCGCCGAGCTGGCCCACTGGAGCCGCCCGCCGATGCCGGCCGAAGGCGACCCCGGCACCTACTCGGGCACCCCGATCTCGGCCTGAGCGGCGCGCCAGTCGCGCCACGCGATTCGCAGCAGCACCGGGACGATCACGACGACCGCTGCGGCGTGCAGCGCGGTGATGACCCATTCGGTCGTGGAGTCCGCAACGATCGCACGCTGAACGACGGTGACCCCGAGCACGATCGGGAGGACGATCGACGCCACGACGAGGCTGCGCTTGCGCCAACCACTCGGGTCGAAGGCGTGGGCGATCCGGCCGATCGTCTGCTCGGGATCGGTCACGGACCGAACTCGACGAACACGTTGAACAGGACCAGTTCGCCGTCGACATCGGCGACGATCACGGCGAGCCGGTTCTCGGTCATGACCTCGTCGAGCTCGAAGTACACGATCACGGTGTCCTGGGTCGTGCCGTCGCGCCGCTGGGCGAGGCTGTACTCCCACCGCTCCTCGCGCTCGACGAACCGGGCCCCCTCCATCAGATCGAAGGCCTGCTCGAACAGCGGCCGAACCGACACCGAAGCCTGGCCGTCGACGGGTTCGACCAGCGCCGCCTCGACCCGTTCGAAATCGCCGTCGACCATCGCGTCCGCGATCGATCGGGCGAACGGCGCGACCTCTTCGTCGTAGTCGAACGCACCGAGCTGGGGCCCGGGATCGGCGGCGATGATCATGACCGACCCGGCGATGAGCGCGATCGACAGCAGGAGCGGCGACAGGATCGCCGCCCCCGGGCTCGTGTCCGTGGCCGGAACGACCGCTGTTCCGGCCCACCGATCGCCGAGCCGGCGGCGTCGCGGGTCCGACACCGCGGCGAGGAAGCCCACCAGGTAGAAGACCGGAAATCCATCGACCACTCGGGCGACCGACCGCTTGACGGTCTGCGGGAATGCAGGAGCCGCGCCGGAACCGGCGTCGATCACCCGGAGACCGGCCATCGACTTGCCGACACTGTTCCCGGCCGACTCGATGACGATCCAGAAGCCGATGACCACCAGCAGCCACAGCCCCAACCGCTCGTTCTGCAACGAGATGCTCTGCTGATCCGGATCCGAGGTCCGTTCGGCGAGGGCCACCGCTGCGAACGCCAGCGGGATCATGTCGATGAAGGCGGCGGTGACCCGCTTGCCCAGCGAGCCGGGCCGCGGCCCGAGCGACTCGCGATCGACGCCGAGCGACGGCGGGCCCGGCATCGGCGGTGGGCCCGGTCGACGGTTCGGGGGCGGCGGCGGAGGCGGTAGTGCGCTCGCCGGGATCGCGTCGGGCGTCTCTTCCATCGCGACTCGTTCTAGCAGCGGCGCCGAGGGGTACCGTGACGACATGAGCGACTTCGCCTACTCGGACCTGCTGCCCACCGGTCCCGACACCACCGAGTACCGCCTGATCACGACCGAGGGGGTGTCGACCTTCGAGGCGGAGGGACAGACCTTCCTCAAGGTCGAACCCGAGGCGATCCGCGCCCTGACGCGCGAGGCGATGCACGACATCGCCCACTACCTGCGCACCGAACACCTCGAGCAGCTGGCGTCGATCCTCGCCGACCCGGAGGCGTCGCCCAACGACACCTTCGTGGCGACCGAACTGCTGCGCAACGCCAACATCGCCGCCGCCGGGGTCCTCCCGATGTGTCAAGACACCGGTACCGCGATCGTGATGGGCAAGAAGGGCGAGCGGGTCGTGACCTTCGCCGACGACGGTGAAGCGATCAGCCGCGGCGTGTACGACACCTACACCGAGACCAACCTGCGGTACTCCCAGCTCGCCCCGATCTCGATGTTCGAGGAGAAGAACACCGGCAACAACCTGCCCGCCCAGATCGAGCTGTACACCAAGCCCGGCGACAGCTACGAGTTCTTGTTCATGGCCAAGGGCGGTGGCTCGGCCAACAAGTCGTTCCTCTTCCAGAAGACGAAGGCCCTCCTCAACGAGACGTCGATGGTCGACTTCCTCGACGAGTCGTTGCGATCGATCGGCACGTCCGCATGCCCGCCCTACCATCTCGCCCTCGTCGTCGGCGGCACGTCGGCGGAGTACGCCCTGAAGACCGCCAAGTACGCGTCGGCGCGCTACCTGGACAACCTGCCCGCCGAGGGCAATGAGCTCGGTCACGCGGTCCGGCTACCGGACATCGAACAGCAAGTGCTCGAGCTGTCGCGCAGGATCGGAATCGGTGCCCAGTTCGGCGGCAAGTACTTCTGTCACGACGTGCGGGTGATCCGCCTGCCCCGTCACGGAGCCTCGTGCCCGGTCGGCATCGCCGTATCGTGCTCGGCCGACCGCCAGGCCCAGGCAAAGATCACGGCCGACGG
>JBCCWI010000095.1:0-16016 GCA_039193795.1 Actinomycetota bacterium
GTAGCCGGTGAACGAGAGCAGCAGGGTGAACTGCAAGAGGTTGACGCCGATCACCCAGTTGAACTCACGGGGCGGCTTGTAGGCCCCGTGGTAGAAGACGCGGGCCATGTGGAGGAACACCGACAGCACCATGAGGTGGGCCGCCCATCGGTGCATGTTCCTCACGAGGAGGCCGAAGGTCACGCTGTTTTGCAGCGTGTAGATGTCGTCCCAGGCCGCCGCGGCGGTCGGGCGGTAGAAGAACATCAAGAAGATGCCGGTCACCGTCAACAAGATGAACAGGAAGAAGGACAGGCCGCCGAGGCACAGCGTGTAGCTGACCTTGACCGCGTGACGCTTCACCTTCACCGGGTGCAGGTGGTACAGCACCGAGTTCATGATCACGTAGCTGCGGTTACGAGGGCTGTCGGTGTAGCCCTTCCGGAAGATCGAGCCGGGTCGGAAGATCGAGTTCCAGGCCTGTGAGCCCTGGACGTCGTCGACCAGCTGGTTCGCTTGATCCTGCAATCGCTGCGGGAGTGGCTTCTTCACTTCGTCGTCGGTGTCTGCCATGAGTCCGTGTTCGTTTCGAGTGAGTGGGTGTCGTCGCGTCGGGCCTCAGCCCAGACGCATGCCGTATCCGTAACCGTGGGTGTTCGTACGCTGGTGGGCATCGCCGTCGGCGGGCGGGTCGCCGATCTTGCCGAGGATGATGACGCCGGTCGGGCACCGGTCGACGCAGAGAGCGCAGCGGGTGCACACGTCGTCGTCGATGGTGAAGATCACGTTGTCGTTGGGGTCGTCGCCGGGAAGCTCGGTGCCGATCGCCTCGTCGACGGCGTCGGGGCGCACCATGTGGATGCACTTCCACGGGCAGATGTCGACACAGCCCTCGCACATGATGCACTCGGACTGATCGATGTGGATGAACTGCTTCGGCTTGACCTGCTTGCTCAACCAGGCCGCGTCGACCTGCTGGAGGATGTAGTCGTCGCGGAACTCGGGGAGCGGCGGATTCGCGTCGGTCGTGGTCATGACGTTCTACACCCCTTCCTTCACCAGCGGACGGCCGAACGTGGACCGTTCCGGGGCCTTCTCTTCGGTCTGCTTGTCGCCGCGCTTTTGCCAGGCCGACCACATGGCGACGTTGGCGCCCAGGGCGATCAGGTAGATGACGACGGCGATGAGGTCGCGGACGACGACATAGTTGATGCGGATCGGCGACCAACCGCCGTCCTGCTGGCTCTTGAAGATGTCGAAGGGGCCGTAGAGGATCTTGTCGGCACGCCAGTTGAGCTCGTTGTCGGCCCACGTCAGCCACTGGTGGGGAACGACGCCGTAGACCCAGAACATCAAGAAGAACACGATCATGGAGCCGAACATCGCTTCGCCCCACGTGAGCACCTGGTCGGCGGGACGGCGCTTCTGGTAGGCGAGGATGCCGCCGACGATGACGAAGGTGACGATCAGAGATGCCACGAAAGCAACCACGCTGCGACTCCTGAGGACAGGCGGCGCGAACACGAACTTCGTGAACGCAAGCACAAGTGTAGTCCCGAAGGGCGGCGCCCCTCGGATTGGGAAACCGGTTTACCACGGAGAAATTCGAAACCAGACATCCGGCGGTGGGGAATTCTGAGCGACCGTGACCGACACCACCGGCGCCGGAGACGGGGCGACGATCGGGGTCAGCATCGGCACGAAATTCGCCCGAATGATTCCTCCTCGGCTTGGTCGGACGTGCGACACTGCCTCTATCCTCACGGGGTCGTGTACCGCGCGCCGTTTCGGCGTGTCCGCACACCCCCGACCTGCTGTCTGATCGATCCGCCGGAGACCAACGGTGACCGAAGTACCCGAGCACCTCCTCAAGAAGGCCGCTGAGGCTCGCGCCCGTCTCACCGGGCAGGCGCCCGCCGACTCCGGCGACGCGGGCTCCGGTGGCGACGCCCCGGCCGCGGAGACCGCGCCGGTTCCCGCCGCCGCAGCCGCGCCCGCTCCGGTGATCACCGAAGAGCCCAAGGCGCCCGAACCGCTCGCGCCCTACGTCGAGGCCGCCGAGACCCGCAAGCGGGTGCCGGTCTGGATCATCCCCGTCCTGGTGTTCCTCCCCTTCTGGGCGATCTTCTACGTCGGCTACCTCGAGAACCCGCCGGTCGAGGCCGGCGGGCTGCTCTTCGAGGGCGAAGAGGTCTACACCCAGCAGTGCGCCGGCTGTCACGGCGGCGGTGGCGGCGGTGGCTCCGGACGCCAGCTCAACGGCGGCGAAGTGCTGCTCACGTTCCCGTCGCTCGAGTCGGGCGCGGCCTACGACGGCATCGCCGGCAACCTGCACTGGGTCGCCAACGGCACCGCCGGCTCCGAGGCCGAGGGCCTGCTCAGCTACGGCGATCCCGATCGCGCCGGCGGCGCCCGCGTACCGGGCTCGTTCGGGCAGATGTCAGGCTTCGCCAGCCTCTCGCCCGAGCAGCTGATCGGCGCCGTCTACTACATCCGTCACTCCTTCGGCGGTGAGAACCTCACCGCCGAGGGCGACGAGGCCGAACTCCACCTGCTCGAGGAGGTCCTCCACGTGATGGAGGAAGCCGGTGTCACCACCTTCGAGGACGCCACCCTTCCCGAGATCCAGGGCTGGGTCGACGAGGCCCGCCTCAAGGTCGCCGAGGCCGAGGGCGAGTGAACCGGTCGCCCCACGGGGCGGCCACCGACAGCCCACACGGTCGCGCTGCTTAGGCTGTCGCGATGCAGCTGCCCGACTTCCGGCTCGAGACCCACTTCGCCCGCTGGGAGTTCCGGGCCGAACACCACCTGACCGCCTCCGACGCCGAGTCGATGGCGATGTCGGATCTGCTGGCGATGGCCACCGACGAGCAGCGCGCCGCGTACGAGGACCTCTGGCTCGGCTACACCGAGACCTGGGGCGGGCCCGAGGTGCGTCGCGCCGTCGCCGGGATGTACGACACGGTCGCCCCGGACCAGGTGCTGTGCTTCGCCGGTGCGAGCGAGGCGATCTTCGCCGCCAACAACGTGCTGCTCGACCGCGACAGTCACGCGGTCGTCGTCACCCCCAACTACCAGAGTCACGAGACGCTGCCGCTGGCGATCTGCGACGCGACGGGTGTGCCGCTCGATCCCGACGACGGCTGGTCGCTCGACATCGATCGGGTCGCGGCGGCGATCCGGCCCAACACGAGGCTCGTCACGATCAACTTCCCCCACAACCCGACCGGAGCGATCCTGCCTCGCGATCGGTACGACGCGCTGATCGAACTCTGCCGGCATCACGGGATCCACATCCTCCACGACGAGATCTTCAACGGGCTCGGGCCGACCGGCACCGAGCACCTCCCCTACATCGCCGACGTCTACGAGAAGGGACTGTCGATCAACGTCGTGTCCAAGGCCTGGGGCCTCCCGGGCCTGCGCATCGGGTGGATCGCGTCACCCGACCTGGACGTGCTGTCGCGCATGGAGCGCATGAAGCACTACCTCTCCATCTGCAACTCGGGGCCGAGCGAGCATCTCGCGGTCATCGCGATCGAGCATCGGGATCGCATCGTCGCCCGCAACTGTGCGATCGTCGACGACAACCTGCCGAAGTGGGATGCGTTCTTCGCCACCCACCCCGACCGCTTCGACTGGCAGCGGCCGGACGGATCCTGCATGGGCTTCCCCCGCTATCTCGGTGACGACGGGGTCGAGTCGTTCTGCCGGCGGCTCGTCGAGGACGCCGGCGTGTTGCTGTTGCCGTCCACGATCTACCGGACCGAACTCGGCGACAGCATCCCGGACCGGTTCCGCCTCGGCTACGGCCGTACCGGCCTCGACGCCGGGCTGGCGGCGATCACCGCCCACCTCGACGGCGACGGCTGAGCCTCAGCCCGCGGCGGGTGCGGCGTCGAGCAACGCTCGGATCTCGACCGCGAGGTCGACCAGCCCGGGGTCGGCGGCGAGCATCGCCACCTTGGCGTCGATGACCTCGCCCGATGGGGTCCAGCCCCACACCATGCTGGTGAAGGTCTCGGCGAGGTCCTCGTGGGGGGCGCTCGCCGCGTAGTCGTTCACGTACTCGTCGGCCGGACCCGCCTCACGATCGGCCCAGAAGGCGGCGACGAAGTCGGCCAGCACGGTGCCGTCGTGGGCGCAGCCGAGCCCGATCGACTCGCCGCCGCAGGCGACGTCGCCGAAGGTGAAGACCGCAGGCCCGAGGGTGACGACGTGGGCGAGTTCGTGCACGATCGTCTCGCGCAACAGATCCGGGTCGCCGAGGTCGGCCGCATCGAGGCTGAGGATCCATCCGCCGGCGACCGAGGGGTGCACGACACCGACCAGCCCCCGCTCGTCCTCCTCGATCACCGAGAGCTGGCGGAGTTCGCCGCGCTGGCTGGTCGGCCAGGTCGAGTCGACGATCGCCCAGACGGCGGCCACGGTCGGGTCGGTGATCGGGGCGGCAGGCGCACCGTCGACCACCACGACATCGCCGAGTCGGGTGACGTCTTGGCGGTACACGACGTTTTCGACCACACGGGCGCTGTCGCCGGAGACGGTGACGCTCGCAGCGCCGATCTCGGTCGCGGGTTCGGCGGGGCCCTCGGACATCACGATGAAGGCCCCGAGCAGGGCCGCCAGGCCGAAGCCGGTCATCCGCAACGATCGACGAGAGGAACGCATCGCGAGCCAGATCGTAGGGTCGCCGACCATGCCTCGACATGAGGCTTTTGGCCCCCTGAACGGGGTCGTTGGCCAGGACGCCGCGAGCCGCGAACATGGGCTGGTGGATCCCTCGACGACCGATGCCTGGCAGGCCCTGCACGACCGGGCCCAGTCCTTCGATCAGCTGGTGCTGCGCACCCTGTTCGCCGACGACCCGGAGCGGGTCGACCGACTGACGATGTCGGTCGGCGACCTCGTCGTCGACCTCTCCAAACACCGCGTCGACGACGGGGTGCTCGCCGACCTGCTGGCCCTGGCCGAAGCGACCGGGGTCGCCGAGCGGTTCGCCGCCATGACCGGCGGCGATCACATCAACGCGACCGAGGACCGGGCCGTGCTCCACACGGCCCTGCGCGCCCCGCGTGACGCGGTGATCGAGGTCGACGGCGAGAACGTGGTGCCCGAGGTCCACACCGTCCTCGACCGGATGGGCGGCTTCGCCGATCGGGTGCGCTCCGGCGACTGGGTCGGTGCGACCGGCGCAGCGATCGAGACGGTGATCAACATCGGCATCGGGGGTTCGGACCTCGGCCCGGTGATGGCCTACGAGGCCCTCGCCGCGTACCGACACGACCGCATCCGCTGTCGCTTCGTCTCCAACGTCGACGGCAGCGACCTCCATGCGGCCGTGAGCGATCTCGATCCGGCCACGACGATGTTCGTGATCTCGTCGAAGACCTTCACCACCCAGGAGACGCTCACCAACGCCCGCTCGGCGCGGGCTTGGCTGACCGATGCGCTCGGCGACGACGCAGTCGCGCGACACTTCGTCGCCGTCTCCACCAACGCCGACGAGGTCTCCGCGTTCGGGATCGACACCGACAACATGTTCGGGTTCTGGGACTGGGTCGGCGGTCGGTACTCGATGGACTCCGCCATCGGCCTCTCGCTGATGCTCGCGATCGGACCCGAGGCGTTCGAGGACATGCTCGCCGGGTTCCGGACGGTCGACGAGCACATGGCCGAGACCCCGCTGGAGCGCAACGTCCCCGCGCTCCTCGGTCTGCTGGAGGTCTGGTACCGCACGTTCTGCGACCTCCCGACCCGGGCGGTGCTCCCCTACTCCCGGTACCTCCATCGATTCGCCGCCTACCTCCAGCAGCTCGACATGGAGAGCAACGGCAAGCGGGTGCGCATGAACGGCGACCCGGTCGGTTACGAGACCGGTCCGATCATCTGGGGCGAACCCGGCACCAACGGCCAGCACTCGTTTCATCAGCTCCTGCACCAGGGGTCGACGGTGATCCCGGCCGACTTCATCGTGTTCGCCGAACCCGACCACGGCGACGCCGCGATGGCGGGGCTGGACGCCCACCACGACCTGCTGGTCGCGAACTGCTTCGCTCAGACCGAGGCGCTCGCGTTCGGCAAGACCGCCGAGGAGGTCGCGGAGACCGAGCCGGACCCGGCTCGGGTCCCCCATCGCACCTTCCCCGGCAACCGGCCGTCGACGACGATCATGGCGCCGCGGCTCACGCCCTCGGTCCTCGGCCAGCTCGTCGCGCTCTACGAGCACCAGGTGTTCGTGCAGGGCACGGTCTGGGGGGTCAACAGTTTCGATCAGTGGGGGGTCGAGCTGGGCAAGGTCCTCGCCGTCGCCATCACCCCTGAGCTCACGGGCCCGACGCCGTCGCTCGCCCACGACGCGTCGACCAACGCGTTGATCACCCGATACCGGACGATGCGGGGTCGCTGACCGCCCGACGATTCAGCCGACGCGGCCGGCGACGAAGGCGTCGACGAGCGCGTCGCCGTCGGCTTCGGAGACGGCCTGACCGAGGATGACGTGGCGCATCAGCAGTGGTGCGACGAGGTCGTTGGCGGCTGCGTCCGGATCGTCGACCTCGAGGTCGCCCCGTGCCGCCGCCTCACGGAGGGCTCGCCCGACAGGCCGGACGATGCCGTCGACGTACTCGGCCGCGATGTCCTCGTCACTGCCACGGGAGTGTTCGACCAGAGCGGCGAAGAGTGGTCGGACCGGCCGGTGGTTGAAGCGGAAGATCAGACTCGCGACGGCTGCGCGGAGATCGTCGGGATGCGCGCCCACGAACGGGGCGACGTCCTGGTCGCCGGTCGCTTTGGCGAGCATGGCGGCGATGAGGTCGCGGGTTTCGGGCCAGTTCCGGTAGATCGTCGTGCGGGCGATCCCGCTCTCTCGGTGGAGTCGCTGAGGAGTGAGTGCGTGGGCGCCCTCGGCGATGAGGATGCGGAACGCATAGGTGAAGACCGTCTCGACGGTGTCGACGCGAGGGCCCCTCGGTTCGCCTGGTGGAGTGGTCGCCATCGCCGGTGACCGTAGCGGCCGCCGACGGCCCGCCCTCATTCAAACGATACAAGATGTTGCATTGCTACATTCTGTAGCGTTGAATGAAGCGATACGAACTGTCCCGTTCAGGAGATCTCTCATGCGCCGAACCCACCACCTGCTCATCGCGATCCTGGCCGTCGTCGTGCTCGCCGTCTCGTGCGGCGACGACGACGGTGACGACAACGCCGACCCCGCCGCCGCCACGGTCGACACCGCCGCCACGGTGGTCGAGACGTCGACGCGCACCAACGGCAGTGAGACGATCACCTGGAACGTCGACGGGTTGATCGTGCACACGTACACGAACACCGAGGCCAACTTCGCCAACAGCACGGCCGTCATCGAAACCGAGGACTCGCTCGTGTTGATCGACGCCCACTTCGCCGAAACCCAGGCCCAGGACTTCCGGGACTTCGCCGACTCGCTCGACAAGCCGATCGACCGGATCTTCATCACCCACGCACACTCCGACCACATCGGTGGTCTCGCGAACGCCTTCGCGGACATCGACAGCTACTCGACCGCCGGCGTGATCGCCGCTGCCGCCGAGGAAGGCATCACCATCACCGACGAAGTGGAGCCCTCGACGATCGAGATCGGTGGCGTCACCTTCCGCATCGACCGGTACCTCGATGCCGAGGCCGAAGAGCAGATCGTGATCTCGATCCCCGCCGTCGGCGTGATGGCGATCGGCGACCTCATCTATTCCGACACCCACGCAGTCATGGCTCAGACCTTCGACTCCTGGCTCGCGATCCTCGACGAGCTGGAGGCGATCGAGGGCACGACGCTCGTCATCCCCGGCCACGGCACCGTCGGCGGGCCCGACGTGCTCTTCGCGGACATGAACGGCTACCTCGAGACCGCCCGCGAGCTCTGGGAGGACAACGACGACGCCGATGCGTTCAGCGACGCCATGGTCGACGCGTTCCCCGACCGCCCCGGCGAGGGCCTCCTGCGGTTCGGCGCTCCAAGGCTGTACCCCAAGGAGGGCTGAGCCTCGGGGCGTGCGCTCTCAGTGCCTCGGCGGGTCGAAGTCGGTCATGCCGATCAGCTCCCACGCCTCGTGCTGGCGGTACGCATCGACGTTGCGCACGAGCATGCGTTCGAACAGCTCGATGCGGGCCCGCTGCGTTCGCCGCGATCGATCAGGCGGCGGAAAGTCGGCCATCGACGAGCGACAGCTTCTGATCGGCGTGCGCGAGCGGCACGGGGTCGTGGGTGGCGACGAATGCAGCCACGCCGTGGCTCTCGACGAGCGCGGCCAACACCTCGACCACCTCCGCGCCCGTCCTCGAGTCGAGCTGGCCGGTCGGCTCGTCGGCGAGCAACAACCGCGGCCGGTTGGCGAGGGCTCGGGCGATCGCGACCCGCTGCTGCTCGCCACCGGACAATTCCCCGGGCCGGTGTCCTGACCGGTGGCCCAGCCCCACCAACTCGAGCAGGGTGTGGGCCCGTTCGATTCGCTCGTCCGGAGCCTGTCGGTCGATCCGCATCGGGAGCTCGACGTTCTCCGCTGCGGTCAGCATCGGGAGGAGGCCGAAGGCCTGGAAGATGAATCCGATCTCGGAGCGGCGAGTGGCAGCCAGCTCCGGCTCGCCCAGTTCGCCGAGATCCACCCCGTCGACCCGGACGGAGCCGGCGGTCGGCTGGTCGAGCCCGCCGAGAAGGTTGAGGAGGGTCGTCTTGCCGCTTCCGGATCGCCCCATGACGACCGAGAACGAGCCCGGCTCGACGATCAGGTCGATCTCGCGCACCGCCGGGACGTCGCCGGCCGGCGTCGAGTAGTGCTTGCTCAGCCCTTCGGCCTCGAGGATCGCGGTCATGGCGACGGCTCCGAGGTCGGCGGTGCCCATGTGTCGGACTCGGCCGCCTCGACCGGCCGATCCGGCCAGACGTTCACCCGGTCGGGCTCGAGGGTGAGACGGACCCGCTGCTCCAGCTCAAGCGCATCGATGTACTCGGGCGGCAGCTGCAGGCGGCCGGCGCGGTCGAGGAGTGCGAACTCCTCTGCGACGATCTGCTCCGCCCCGTCCCCACCCGTCGTGGCCCGGCGGACCGTCTCGGTGCTGGTGCGCCCATCGCGGATCAGCACCGTGCGGTCGGTCTGAGCCGCCAGATGAGCATCGTGGGTGACGACGACCACCGTCACACCCTCGCTCCGGTTCATCTCCCGCAACACCGCGACCACCTCGTCCGCCGTCTCGGTGTCGAGTTCGCCGGTCGGTTCGTCGGCGAAGATCACCCGGGGGCTGTTGGCGAGCGCGGTCGCGATCGCGACCCGCTGCTGTTCACCACCCGACAGCTGAGCAGGCCGATGGCCGTACCGGTCTGCGAGCCCGACCCGATCCAGCAGCTCCCGAGCCGCCGCTCGGCGGGCGCCGCGCGGACGCCCGGTCAACCGCATCGGCAGGGCGACGTTCTCCTCTGCGGTGAGGTACGGCACGAGGTTCTTCGCGGTCTGCTGCCAGACGAACCCGACGTCGTGTCGACGGAAGCGGGTCCGGTCGCGCACCGAGAGGGCGAGCAGATCATGACCGGCGACCCGGGCGGCGCCCGCCGTCGGACTCACCAGGCCCGCGAGTACGCCGAGCAGCGTGGACTTCCCACTTCCCGACGCGCCCACGATCGCGATGAACTCGCCGTTCTGGACGACGAGGTCGAGGCCCTGGAGGGCGATGACCTCGAGGTTCTCCTGCTGATAGATCTTGACGAGGTTGTCGCAGACGATCACGGCGTCGCCGCCGAACACCACGGTCTCGGCATCGCGCGCCTGCTGTTCGAGCGTGTCGTAGTGGAGCGGTCGGGCCATCTAGCGGTTCCCTTCTCGGAGCATCATCGCATGATCGAGACGACGGACTCTTCGGGCGGTCGCAGCCAGCACTGCGGCGAGCGCGAGCACCATGGCGAGGCCTATGGCGGCGAGCGCCGGCCAGTCCACGACCACGCCGGCCGACGATGTGCCGGATGCGAACGCCTCGAAGGAGAGGTTCGGTCCCAACAGTCGGGCGGCGATCACGCCGCCGATGACCCCGAGCAGCGCGGCCGCACCGAAGATCGGCCCGAGCTCGGCCAGCGCGATGCGCACGGTGTCGCGGCGGGTGCCGCCCACGATCGCCACCAGCCCGAGGTCGCGGTGACGATCCTGGGCGTGCACGGCGCTCGCCGCCATCGCCGCGATCAGACCGAGCGCGAGGCCGCCTGCCGCCGCCAACGTCAGGCCGCGCCGCGTCCAGGTGGAGAGCGGATCACCTGCGAGCCGGTCGACCTCTGTCCCACGACTCGACAGGGTGACCCCCGGCCGCCCGTCGATCAGCTCGACCAATCGCGGGATCGTGGACGCGTCGTCGAGGAAGGCGATGTCGGGCGTCGCGAGACGCTCGGTCGTCAGAGTCTCGAAGGCCCGACGGTCGATGACCACCGTCGGCCGGCCCGTGGGGACACCTGGCAGCTGCTCGACCTGATCGACGATCTGCAGCGGAACGACGAACGCGCTCAGCTCGAGCGCGATCCTTTCGCCGCGATCCGGCAGATGGGGGGCGTCCCACGGCCCGACGAGGGTCGCCGCCGCGACACCGTCGGATCCGACGGAGGCGTCGGACCCGTCGATGGCGACGAGATCGGCCACGAAAGCACCTCTCGGCCCCTCGTACCGCTGAAACGCGAACGAGGCGGCGAACACCGCATCGCCGGCGAGCCCGTCGACGATGTCGGCCGGAAGGGGGATCTCGGGAAGGGACGTCTCGAGCCGAACCTCAGCGCCGACCCGTTGGCGCGCCGCCGTGTCCTGGCTCGCTTCGATCGACGAACCGATGACGGATGCCAGCACAGCGGCACCCATGGCGATCACGACCGTCAGCACCGGCCCCCGAACGGTCCGAGCCGTCGCGACCACTCGACGCAGCCCGACGAACCACACGGGACCGGGATGCCCGGCGGCGAATCGGCTCGCGAGCCGCGCACCCGGTCCGATGAGGTCACTTCCGAAAACGGCGATGGCCGCCAGGACCAGGGCCGGGGCGATCATGAGTGTCGGATCCAGCTCTCCGGAGATCGACTCGTCGACAACGGTCTCGCGTCGGCGAAGGAGGACCACGACACCGGTGGCGGCCAGGGCCAGCACACCACGGACGACGAGACGTCGGACCCGGGGAACGGTCGAGCGGACGCCCGCCACGCCGACCATCGCGACCGTGCCGGCGACGGCGAAGAGACCCGACGCGGCCGCGGGGTCCGCCGAACTCGCGTCCGGGAACGCGAGCCACGCCAGCCCGGCACCCGCAACGACCGAGACCGACACGACCCACACCGCGGTGGCGGTCTCGGCGACCTGGAGCTGCAAACGCGACGCTCCCCTCCCGCTCTGAAGCGCGTCGACGGTTGCACGCCGCACCACCTCGGCGCGGGCGAGGGCGGCGACCGCCGCGACCGCCGCGACCGCGAAGACCAGTCCGACCAGTGACCAGACCCGCAGGGTCAGGCGCCGCTGGGCGAGATGATCCTGCAACAGCCCGGGGAGCAGCGTCACCGCGTCGGCGCCCTCGGGAGCGATCTTCTCGAGGTCAGCCGCCAACCCCTCGGAGTCGGTGTCCACGACGAGGTCGGCGTCGATCAGGTACCGCCAGGAGAAATCGAGCCCGGTCCCCGGTGCGGCTGCTCGGAACGGTCGGTACTGCTCGGGTCCGAGGAGGCCTGCGGCGAAGACGAACTCGAAGTCGTTGTTCTCACGAACCCGGGGACGGTGCAACAAGATGTCGCCGTACCAGTAGTCGTCCTCCGGCGGGTCGAGTTCGATCAGTGCCGAGACCTCGACGATGAGCCGGAGTTGCCCCAGGTTGGCCAGCGAGTCCCGGAACCCGAGCTGGGTCTGATCGGGTCGGAGCATGAAGCGGTCTCCGACGACGAGGTCCCGCCGGAGCAACGCGAACCCGAACTCGACGGCGGTCGCGTCGGTGATCGCGGTCTCGAAGACCGGGATCTCGACCAGCGAGCACTCCTGACCGTCGGCGGCCTCGAACTCGGCCAGGTCACCCTCCAGTGCGATCGGGCAGTCCGGTCCCTCCAGGCGCAGCTCGGGGTCGCGAGGCAGCGGCAGCGAACCCTCCTGAACGACGAGATGGTCCTCGATCTCGCTCTGCTGGCGGAACCGGAAGGTCGGCGGGTGCCGCGGCAGCTCGAGGTCGGGATACCTCCCGACGGTGAACTGTGGCGTGTCGAACACCCACTGTTCGTCTGCGACCAATTCGAGGACCGACGGCGGGAGGTTCTCGTCGCGGAGTTGTGCGCCGATCCACTCGATGTTGCTGAACGGCACGCCGGGTGCACCCGCACCGATCTCGGTCCGCGTATCGAAGCGGATGTTCCGTTCCTCCGGGGTGGCCTCGGCGAGGGTCTCACGCAGATCGTCGACGGTGGCGATCTCGAGGACCCGGGGCGCGGCGGCCACGAAGACGGACCCTGCCATGACCACCGCCGCGATGGCCGCCAAGGCTCGACGAGCGTCGACGAGCTGACGCCACCACACCGCGACACCGAGACCCGACAGGCGCAGACCAGACCTCCGTGGGCCGCTCACTGGTCGACCCCCGTCCGCAGTGTCGAACCGGTGGAGGCGCGAGCCCGCAGCCCGAGGGCGATGCCGATCGAGGCGAGCGACGTTCCCACGACGGCGAAGACGAGCACCACGAGCCGTCCCCACGGCACGATGACGACGACCGGCGGGAAGGTCGAGCCACCGTCCTGGGTGAGCGAGGTCACCGGGAGCACGAGGTAGGCGAGACCCAGGCCGATGACGCTTCCCAGCAGCGCCCCGAACACGACGATGATCGCCTGCTCTCGGAGCAACCAGGCCCGACGGGTGCGGCGACGAAGTCCGAGCGCATCGAGGACGGCGAACTCCGCAGACCGTTCGCGGACCGACACGATCGCCGTGAGGACCAGCGCCGCGAGTGCGAGCACGAACGCAGCGATGAACCCGGCGCCGAGCGCGCCCAACGATCCGAGGGCGGACGGGTTCGCAGTCAGCTCGGCCCGTCGGTCCTCGAGCACGATCACGTCCACGGCCTCCACCGGCCACCGCGTGAAGGCATCGGCGTCCAGCGTCGCTCCGCGCTCGGCGCCGAGCCAGTACGTCGAGAGGTTGCGGGTCGACGTCCCCGGCACCCGCTCGGCCCACAGCATGCTGGGCAGATCGACCAGGACCGCCGGGGTGGTGTTCGGATCGATCGTGGGGACGGTCTCGACGACACCCAGGATCTCGACACGAAGCCCATCGGCACGGTCGGTCGGGATGGTCACGACATCGCCGATCGCCACGTTCGCGGCCTCGGCCCATCCCCCATGGGCGAAGCCGGCGACCGCTTCGGCATCGGGGAGCTGCGTCCGCGTCACCGTGTGGACGATCCGCACCGCGAGCAGCGATGCGCCCGTGGTCACCCCGATGGTCGCCGAGCCGTCGCGGGAGGAACTGACGGTCGACGAGGTCGGCGCCGCGAGGAAGCCGAGCGCCTCGGTGGAGGTCATCAACGGGTTGTCGGCCAGCGACACGGTCGAGCGGGTGCCGTCACGGTCGACGACCTCGATCGGCCCCAGCGTCACGTCGACGCGACGGCTGACCGACCCTTGGGTGACCGTGTCGAGCTGGATGTCGACGATGCGGAGCGGCGCCCGGGGCACGGCGGCGTCGGCCACCTCGGGGGCGGCCAGCTCCACCGATCGCACCGGTGTCTCGACCGCCAGCGGACCGGCGCTGACGACGTGAAGCAGACCATCGGCGTCCTGGAGGGTGAGCTCCAGCGATCCGGCGAGCGCCGGCGGTGCATCAGGATCGACGGCGACCTGCTGACCGAGTTCATCGACCTCCAGGATGGTGTTCGGGATCAACAGGTGGTGCGGTTCGCCCGGCAGGTCGATCCCGGGGATGTCGGGTCGACGATCCCGGAGCTCGGCCAGGGCGGCCCTCGTCGCCGGATCCGCCTCGTCGTTGAATCCTTCACGGGCGCCGGCCTCCAGCGCCAGCAAACGCCCCGGCCGGGGATCGCCAGGCAGAGTCGTCGCCAGATCGGCCACGGCCATCGCCGTCTCCACGCCGTCGATCGATCGCAGCAGCGCGGCCAACTGCACCGAGCCGACCGAATCGCCGACGCGGCGGTTCGGCTCGACCTGCGCGTCGGCGCCGACCTCGTGCGCGGCTTGCGCTCGCTGCGAAGCACTCCATGTGACCTCGTAGACCGAGGCGAAGGTCCCGACCGCCACCCCCATGGTGACCAGCAAGGCGGTCCTGGTGTAGCGGTGCGGTCGACGGGCGAGCTGCCACACCGTGAGCGCGGCGACGATGCCTCCCCGACGGGCGATCGTGCGCTCGCCGAGCCGGCCGATCAGTGGGACGATCCGAAGGACGAGAAGCGCACCCGCCACGATCCCGAAGGTCGGAGCGAGCATCACCAACGGATCGACCCCGAAGCGGTCTCGGAGATCGACGGTCCGATCGTCGCTGAGGACACGAAGCTGCCAGTAGGCGAAGGCTGCGACGGCGACGATCGCGAGATCGATGCCGGATCGCTGAATCGGGCTGATCAGCCTCGGCCGGCTGGCATCACCCTCAGACGCGGCCGCAGCCGCAGCGCGGGCGGCCGGCGCGACCAGCAGCGCGATCGTGACCACGGCGGCGCTACCGGTCGTCCACCAGGCTGCGGCCACCGGGCGCGGTTCGAGCTCGAGGCCGATCGAAGCGAGCGGCCCGAAGTCGTCGAACCAGTCGACGGCGAACGTGGCGACGAACGGTGCGATCAACGCGACCGGGAGCACCACGAGCACCGCGTCAGCGACTGCGCGACGGGTGAGCTGTGCGGGTCCCGCACCCCGGGCGCGCAGCATCGCCGACTCCGACCGCCGCGCGTCGACGCCGAGCCCGGCGACCAGCGTCAATGCGAAGGCCGCCAGCGCCGACAGCTGCGCAACGGTGGCGAAGATCACCGCTCGGGCGACGGTGACACTGCGGTCATCGGCGGCCAGGAGCAGCGGCAGCTCCGACGACACCGTCACCGTCGAGGTGAGATCGGCGTCCGGGTCGAACAGTCGTGCGTTGACCTCCGCTTCGAGGCCGACCAGGCGGGAGCCGAGCGCATCGACCTCGTCGAGCTCGAGCCCTGCGAAGTCGGGTAGCACCAGCCAGCCGACGTCGGGTCTGGTCGCCACGGCGTCGATCACCGTCGGATCGCCGACCACCAGGTTGACCGTCCGGAACCCCGGCGTGACGGTGACGGGCTCCGCCAGCCGGTCTCGGCCATGCCAGAACGGCGCGAATGGATCATCGATCGAGTAGAGCGCCACGACCTCGACGTCGATCTCAGCCGAGTCTCGCGCTCGGGCTGTGATGGGGATGGTCTCGCCGAGCTCCAGTCCGAGGAGATCGGCGGCGGACGCATCGACGGCGACCTCGATGGCGGATTGCTCGGGAGCCGGCCTCGGCCAGGCGCCGGCGATGAGCGTCACGTGCGCACGTGCGTCCTCCACCCAGCCGAGACGGAAGATGTCGGTCCGTTCGTCGCTCGGCTGCTGCGGTGCCGAGTAGGCCGTCGACGTCTCCATGCTGCGGAAGATCCGTGCGTCGATGTCTCGCACTGCGGAACCGACCTCGTCGAGGACGACGATCTCTGCATCGTCCACGGTGTCCGGCCACAGCCGACCCTCCACGACAACCGCTTGTTCGGAGATGGGGGCGTCGGTGAGGCCGCGCCGGAGCGCCCCGGTCGAGACGGCGTCGGCGAAGATCGGACCCGCCGCGAGCAGAACCAGCGCCAGGGTGACGGCGATGACCGCCGCCGAGGTGATCGAGACCTCGGATCGGGCGCGCCGCAGCGCGGTGACCCTCACCATCTCCGGACGTTAGTGGGTTGGCCGTTGGCCACCTGCCCTCACGGGCGCAGGTCGCTCACCGGGCGTGCGCTCTCAGTGCCTCGGCGGGTCGAAGTCGGTCATGCCGATCAGCTCCCACGCCTCGTGCTGGCGGTACGCA
>JBCCWI010000096.1:0-15640 GCA_039193795.1 Actinomycetota bacterium
CTCGGGTTCGGTGACGAGGTCCTCGTACCGCACCCGGATGTGGCGCATGTCGCCGGCTCGAAGGAGCTGCCAGCGACTCATGAGTTCGGTCACCCAGCAATACACGGTGGCCGGCAACGGACCGAGGGGTGCACGACGCTGCTCCTCTCGGCCCAGCGCACGCACCACGTCGCGCGAGTCACGCGTGAGATGCACGGCCGCCACCGAGAGGCCGGCGCGCCGCAGCGCGCCGAGGCGAAGCGGAAAGTGCGACGAATCCACGATGGTCGTCGCACCGCTGTGGGCTCGGAGCTGGTCGAAGAGTTCGATCACGTGGCGCCGCTGCTCACGACGCAGCCGCCGATCGAGGTAGAAGCGGGGCCGAAACACCGCCGACCACCGCTCGAGGCCGTAGTAGTAGTCGTCGGTCGCGTGAATCGGATCGTCGGGCATGCGCGCCGCGAACGCCGACCAGAAGGCCTGAATCTCCTCGTTGTCGGTGATCGGCACGCCGCGGAAGTGTGGCCAGGCGAACAGCTCACCGCCGTAGAACACGCCCGGCAGATTGCCGAGGACGATGCCGAGCACGGTGCTGCCGCTCCGGCCCGCACCGAGCACGTAGACGACGTCGGGCGGCGAGGAAGGGGTGTCAGTCACGTTGCGAACCGTCCCAGGTGAACTCGTCGTTGCGCATGCGCTCCTGCGCAGCCCGATCGGCGGTGAAGGCGACGTAGGCGTACACGAGCGCAGCCGGCCAGAGCCACGGCCGTGGCGCCGCGAGTCGCACGAAGGAGTTCCGGCTCGCCGGACGACCCGGCAGGTCGCGGATGTGGGGCTCGGTCCGGCGGTTGTAGGTGAGGAGCCGGGTCTTTCGTTGAATGACGTCGGCCAGGGTGGGTGACGACGGCACGGTGAAGCTGACGTCGCGCAGGTTGCGCCGCTCGCCGGGCGCGAAGTGCGCCGACACGTACAGGTCGTCGACCACGTCGTCGGGGAACTCGCCGAAGCGCTCGCGACCGGCGGCGGAGATGCCGTAGAGGCCCGAGCCGATCATCTCGTCGGTGACCCACGGGAGCCGCATCCAGATCGCGTAGTAGGCCCGGACCGTCCAGGGTCGACCCGCCATGTCGACCACGAGCTCGGGCGCGGCGGCGAGGGTCGGACCGTCGGTCAGTTCCTGCGCCACCCGGTCCAGCGCACGACGGTCGATGTCGACGTCGACGTCGAGGTAGATGCGTGGCATCACAGTGGCGTGGGCGTCGCCCAGGTTGAGACCGACGTGCTTGCCGCCGTCGTCGGTCTCGGCCACGACGACGCCGTCGTGGTCGCGGGCCTCGGCGGCGGTCGTGTCGCTGCAGGCATTGCAGGCGATGACGACCTCGTAGTCGTCGATCACCCCCATCGCGCCGAGTCGGTCGAGGAAGCCGCCGATGAGGCCGGCCTCGTTGTGGACCGGCACGATGATGGAGGCGAGCTTCGACACGAGGGAGAAGGGTATCCGGGGCCTCGGCGGCTACCGGGACCGCAGTCGGCGCACGATCTTGCGCACGCGCCGCCGGGCCTTACGGGCGATGCGCCGCCCCCGACTGATCGGCTGCGCCCGCGGCGAGCGCACCACCCCGCCGGGGCGGTGGAGTTGCAGCGTGTCGATGCAGATCACGTTGCGACCGGACCGATCGGCGATGTGCTGAGACTGCACGGCATCGGATTCGAGGAACACCCGAGCGTCGGTCGCCACGAACACCTCGGCCTTGTGCGATGCATGCACCCCCAGACGGCGACGCTCCTCCGCGGTCGGGAGATCGATCATGTGCAGCTCGCCGTACTCGACCCCGTGGTCGGCCAGCCACGCCTCGGTCTCGCCGCGGTACTTCTCGAGACGCGACGTGACCAGGTGACCGATCCGTTGACTCGGCACGTGCAGCGGTTCGGCGTTGCGGAGGAACTCGACATAGGCCGGTCCGTCGTCGTTCTGCGCATCGGTGGGGTCGACACAGAGCACGCCGTCGATGTCGACACAGGCGTCTTCGAGCAGACCCGACCCCATCATGTTCCAGGCGAACATGCGCGGCGCCGGCAAGATCTCGAAGTAGTGGTCGACGAGGTCGAAGCCGGCGTCGGTCGCGAACACCGCGGCGTACTCGATCCGCGACACGATCTCGGGGCTGAGCGACGACCCTGCAACCCGCTCGCGCGCCTCGGTGATCGCCCGGCCCGACGACACCGAGTCGTCGATCACCAGGATGCGGCGGGCGTCGTCGACGGTGTCGAGGATCTGCCGGTTGTGCAGACGCTTGCCGTAGCCGGTGATCCGGCCGGCGAGGAAGCTGTCGAGGTCCGACACGGCGATGTGACGGTGGCAGGCGACCAGGGTCGCAGCGAGCATGCCGCTGCGCGGAACGCCGACGACGAGGTCGAGATCGGCGGGCAGGCGGGCCATTCCCCGCACGACGGCCCGTTCGAGGTCGGCGAAGCTCGCGAACTCGACACCGGTGGTCGAGCGGGAAACACTCAGCATCCTCGATTCACCACCTTTCGCCGCCGATCGTACTCCGCAGCCCTTCGGGATCGGTGTCGCTGGCAGCGATTGTGACGGCCGCCGACGACCGTCGCCGATGGGCCGTTGGACCCACGACCGTCGGGCGGGTGACTCCTACACTCTGCGGTATGACCTGTCCTGCGTGTGGTTCGATTTCGACCGAGATCCTCCTGCGGCTCCCCGGCGTCCCGGTCCACGTCGGCCTGCTGTGGAGGACCCCCGACGAGGCGCGCGCCTGTGGCCGGGGCGACATCGACCTCGCCCTGTGCGAGACCTGCGGCTATGTCTGGAACGCGAGCTTCGATCCGGATCGACTCGACTACGCCGAGGACTACGACAACGCCCTCCACCACTCCCCCAAGTTCGCCGCATGGGAGGCCGACCTCGTCGCCGGCCTCGTCGAGCGCCACGATCTCCAGGGCCGCCGCATCGCCGAGATCGGCCCCGGCGACGGCCGCTTCCTGGCCGCGCTGTGTCTGGCCGGCGGGAGCTCCGGCATCGGATTCGAGCCGGGCCACAACCCCGAGCGCCAGAGCCCGCTCGTCGACGACGCCGACGTCGAGATCCACGACGCCTTCGCCGATGCCGACAGCTTGCGCGGGGCCGACGTGGACTTCGTCGTCAGCCGCCACGTGCTCGAACACATCCCCGAGCCCGGCATCTTGACCGAAGCCATCCGCGGTGGCGTCGGCGAGCGGGGCAGCACCTACCTCGAGGTGCCCAACTTCGACTGGGCGCTCGATCGGGGCGCCTTCGAAGACCTGATGTACGAACACTGCGGCTACTACACGACCGAGACGCTGGCCCACCTGCTGCGCCGCGGCGGCTTCACCGATGTCGAGGCGGCGGCGACCTTCGACGGGCTCTTCACCGCGGCCGAGGCGATCTACGCCGGCGGCTCACCCGGCCCCGATGCGATCGACACCGACATCGTCGAGTCGATCCGCAAGCGGATCGGGATGCTCGCCGATCGCATCGACTCGATCGACGCCGAGCTCTCCTCTCGTCGCGACGCATGCCAGACGATCGCCGCATGGGGCGGCGGTGCCCGTGCGGTCGGTCTGCTCAACCTGGTGCCGTCCGCCGACGCGATCGGCGACGTGATCGACGTCAACCCGCGCAAGCAGGGCACCTTCGTCACCGGGACCGGTCATGCCATCTCGGGGCCCGAGCGTCTCGAGGCGGAGCCGCCGGACGCGGTGCTGGTGGTCAACCCGATCTATCTGGACGAGATCCGCGACATGCTCGCCGAGCGCGGCCTGCACCCGGAGCTGTTGACCGTCTGATCACCGACGGCCCCGGGGGGGTCAGCCGGCCGCTTCGGTCTCGAGATCGTCGTCGTTCTCGCCGCGGCGCCCCCAACGCGACGAGTCGCGCGGGGGTCGACTGGGCTGCTGGCGTTTCGCCCGGGCCGGCGCCCGTTCGCGCACCGGCTCCGGCTCGTCGTAGTACTCGGGCTCGACCTCTTCGCGGCGGGCGCGGACCGGTTCGGGCGCCGGCTGCGCCGGGGCGCGCTGGCCCGCCGGTGCGGCGGCCGGGGTGCGGGAGCGCCGCAGTTCGTCCCAGGACAGGGTGACGACCAGGACCGCCAGAATGCTGGCCACCGCCGCCACGAGGGTCGTGCGGATCCGGCTGCTCGCCTCGACGAACGACGACGGCGGCTGCAGCACGACCGAGCTGGCGATGAAGTCCTCGTTCGCGCCGGACTGGAGCTGGAGTTCCTCGAGGATCTCGTCGAACCGGGTGATGACCCGGCTCACGGTCTGTTCGGCCCGGAGTGCGGAGGTGTCGTAGGCGGAGAACCCGACGATCGGATCGCGTGCCGACACACTGATCTCGTACTCGGAGAACCCGTCGTTGAGCAGGGCGTCGTACTCCTCGGCGGAGAGCAGAACCGCACCGCCGGCCTGGGCGAGGGTGCTCAGGCCGCCACTGCCCTCGAGGATCGGGTTGGACCCGTCGTCGGTGGCCGGCGTGGTCAACAGCGCCTCGCCGTACGCGACATACGTCGGCTCGATCGCCGAGTAGACGCGGAACACGACCGCGACCGCGAGAATCGTCATCGGGATCGCGATGCGCCACCGGCGGACCAGGGCTTCGAGAATGTTCCAGAGATTCATCGCGTCCTTCGGGGGCCAAGACGACGGGCGCCACGAGTCTAGTGGATGCCGCCGACTGTCTTTCTTGGGGGATCGGCTCGAACCCGCCGGAGTTGAGTCTGCCAGAGGTTCAACAGTCTGTAGCCTCAGCCGATCAGATACGGTACGAACGGCGACGCACCGATGAGCGGAGTAGGCCCCCGTTGACCGCTGACCTCCATCTGGAAGACACGAACACGGCCGCCAAACGCTTCCTCGCGGTGGCCCTGGTCGGCGGCGGGATCGCGTCGATCGTCCTCGGTGTCATCGCGACACCGGTCGCCCTGGTGCTCGGCGTCATCTTGATCGTCGCCGGCCTGTCCTCGCGATGGATCGAGTTCGACGCACCGACCCTGATCCTGGTCTTCCTCGGGCTCACGCTGCTGATCCCGAGCCGGCTGGTGTTCCCCCAGATCGGCGCGTCGGGCACCCCTGCCCTGCTGTTCGGGTTGGGGATGCTGGCCGCGTGGATGGTGTCGCGGACCTTCTCGCTGCTCGACACCAACACGATGCGCCATCCGCTGCGGGCCGCCGCCGCACTGCTGATGCTCTCGACCTTCGCGAGCTATGTCTGGGCTGCGATCCACCGGTTCGAGGGGTTCAGCTTCGACGCGGTCGACCGCGGGCTGATGGTGTTCGGATCGTTCGTCGGCGTGGCCCTGTTCATCGCCGACAGCAAGATGACACGCGCCCAGATCTACCGGGTCATCGACATCATGCTCGTGATGGGCGGCATCGTCGCCGCAATCGGGGTCACCCAGTCCCTGCTCCGCTTCGACCCGGTCCGCTTCATCCAGATCCCCGGATTGTCCGCCTCGGTCGACATCTTCTCGATCCGCGAGCGGTTCGGCGTGCTGCGCGTGACCAGCACCGCCAAGCACCCGATCGAGTTCAGTGTCGTGATCGCGACCATGATCCCGCTGGCGATCGCGCGGGCGAACACCCGCTGGAAGGAGGACCGATCGGTCTTCTTCTACGGGCTGCTCGCAGTGATGATGCTGAGCCTCGCCACCGCAGTGTCGCGTTCCGGCGTGGTGGCGCTGCTGGCCGCCATGTTCGTGTTGCTGCCGGCGATGTCACAACGCCAGCGATCGATCCTGGCCGGCATGACCCCGGTGATCCTGATCGTGGGCCGGGCGGCGTTCCCGGGCGTGATCGGCACCCTCCGGGGCCTGTTCCTCAACTTCGGCACCGACAACAGTGTGTCGAGCCGGGTCAGCGACTACGGAGCGGTCGAGCCCTACATCGCCGAGAGCCCCATCCTCGGTCGCGGGGTCCGGACCTTCGACGCCGAACGCTTCATCCTGCTCGACAACCAGATCCTGCTCACGATGATCGAGGCCGGCATCGTCGGGCTCGTGGCCACCTTCGTCTTCTTCGCGGTGGGTATCGGGCTCGCCCGCGGCGAGCGGTTGCGCACCGCCGCCACCGACCCCGACCACTCCCAGTTGGCTCAGGCGCTCGCGGCGGGCATGGTCGCCAATCTCGTCAGCTTCGCGACCTTCGACGCGACCCACTACTCGATGGTGATGGGCCTCACCGCGGTGCTGGCCGGGCTCGCGGCGTGCCTCTGGTGTGCGTCGGGCGGCTACGACAACCCGGCGCCGCTCAACCTGTGGGCGGTGCGGGTGCGCGAGTACATCCGTCGATCCTGAATCGGCTCAGCGGCCCCTGGCGATCATCCGGCCGGCGTTGATCCACCGGTTCACGGCGTTGCGGCGCAGTGCGAGCACCGGGACCGGTACGACGACCAGCGCCGCGAGCGCACCGAGTCCGAGGGAGATCAGGGTCGGGAGCGAGTCCGTGACGGTGACGACGACCCGGCCGACCACGCCGGATGCGACCAGGCCGGATGCGGCGATCCCGAGGTCGATGCTCAGGCTGCGGTAGGTCGAGCCGAGTTCCTCGCGCACGAGGTGGAAGGCGATCGGGACGATGACGGCGTTGGCGAGGATGAACCCGGTGGCCACCCCCTCGATGCCCCAGATCAGCCCGAGGGAGAACCCGGCCAGGAAGATCAGCGTGGTGCCGAACGCGAGGCGGAACGAGGTCGTCGTGCGGCCGCCGCCGAGGAGTGCCGGGTTGACGAAGCCGGGCATCACCTGGAGCACCCCGCCGATCGCCAGCAACTGCATCGGCCGCCCCGCCGGCGACCACTCGTCGCCGAGGATGAACGGGATGCCCTCCGGCGCGGTGACGAAGACCATGACCATCAGCAGACCCACCGACATCACCAGCAGGCCGGTGGCGTCGGAGAAGTACCTCGCCGCCCGTTGGCGCTCCTCGGCCAACCGGGCGAACACCGGGACCGCGACTCGCCCCGCCGACTGCATCAACAGCTGCTGGGGCAACAGCACCACCCGGTACCCGATCCCGTAGAACGCGAGGTCGGCGTTGGTGAGCGCCGAGGCGATCAAGATGTTGTCGGCGTTGCGGCCGCCGTACTGCATCAGCTGCGCCCCCATCACCGGGGTGCCGAAGCGGGCGATCTCAATCGTCGTGTCGCGGTTGGGCCGCAACGGCAGACGCCCGACGAAAGCGAACACGATCACCAACAGCAGGGCGTCGTGCACGAGGGTCTGGACAACGATGGCCCAGTAGTCGGCCCCGAGGGCGGCCGAGGCGATGGCGACGGCGCCGCCGACCACGGTCGCGACCAGCTCGGCGATCGCCAACCGCCGGAAGTCGAGCCGGCGCACGAGCAGGGCGACCGGCACGAGCGCGAACCCCTTGAGCACGACGCTCAACGACAGGACCCGCAAGACGTCGCGGACCTCCGGCGAGTCGAAGAGCACCGACACCGGACCGGCGACGACGAGGGTCAGGAGTCCGAACCCGATCGCGGTGGTCGCGGTCAGGACGAACGCCGACGCGATGTCCTCACGCAGCAGCTTGGCCCGCTGGATGATCGCCAGGCTGAACCCGGCGTCGACGAACACCGCGGTGAGCGCCACGTAGAGCGTGGCCTGGGTGACGATGCCGAACTCGTCGGGCGTGAGGAAGAACGCGAGGACGAGGGTGACCAGGGTGCGGCCGAGCTGTTTGGAGATCGTGGTGATCAGGCTCCACCGACCACCGGATGCGACCTCCCCGCCGGTCGGCGACCCTTCGTCGGTCACGAAGTGCCGGCAGCTCGGCGCTGCCGCACCACCGACCGCACCTGGCGTGGCACCCAGATCGCGGGGACGAGCGCGGCCATCCCGAGACGGCCCGGGATCGGGATCGGGCTCTCGAGCGAGGCCCGCATCAACCGGCCCACCAGCTTGGTGCGCGGGAAACCGTGACCGGAGGTGGAGGACGAGAACCAGGCCGCGACGCTCTGGGAGGTCTGGTTGGCCTTGAGCGACATGCCGGGGTGGACCCGCCGATGCAGGTGGGTCGTGTCGAGCGAGGCCATCGGACCGAGGGCGACGAGCCGGTAGAGCAGGGTCATGTCGGAGGCCGCGTAGGGCTCGATCAAGCGGGTCTGGGCCAGCGCACTCGTGCGAAACACCGAGAAGGCCGGCGAGCACAACCGCACCCACCGAAGGAAGCTGGCCGCGCGGCCGAACCGCCCGTCGATGCCGAGATCGTGCCCTTCTTCGTACCGTTCGGTGACCGCGCCGTCCTCGTCGATCAGGATCGCCCGGCCGTACGCACCGACCAGATCCGGCGAGCGTTCGAGCTCGGCGACACACAGCTCGAGATAGTCGGGTTCGAGCAGGTCGTCGTGGGCCAGCCAATTGAAGTAGCGGGTGTCGGCCGCCTCGAACACCGCGTTGTAGTTGCGGGCGGCACCGCCGTTCTCCTCGGCCCGCAGCACGGTGAGGCGTGGGTCGCGGTACTCGTGGAGGATGTCGAGCGTGCCGTCGGTGCTCGCGTTGTCGCGCACGATGAGGTGGAAGTCCTCGAGCGTCTGGGCGAACACCGAGTCGAGCGCGGTGCGGAGGTAGTCCTCACCGTTGTAGACCGGCATGCCGACGGTGACGATGGCCATGTCAGCGTCCCGTCGGCGTGATCATGACGTTCTCCCACACCAGCGAGGTGTGGTGAGCCAGCAGGATCACACTGCCGTTGCGAGGCGCACCCTCGCCGGGGATGGTGGTGAACTGCAGTCCGGCGTCGGGCTCCTCCTCCAGATCGGGGAGCCAGATCTTGAACGTGTAGTTGGTCTCGCCGTCGACGTCGGTCTCCACGATGACCTTCATCCGATACCGCTGACCGAGGACCAACTCGCGACCGCTGCTCGAGTCGCGGATCGAATAGTCGTGACCGTGGAGGATGAAGCGCCCGCGGCCGGTGTCGGAGTTGTTGACCCGCCAGAACGCGAACGCGCCGCCGGGGATGCTGCCCTCGTCGTCGGGGGTGAACCCGGGTCGGGGCTGGATCTCGTTGTTGCCCTGGTTGTGGCCCGTCCAACGCACGATCATGCCGACCGCAGGGCGGTCCGCCGACGCTTCGGTCGGCGGGTGGTAGCTGTTGATGATGACGTCGGCCGTGACCTCGTAGTCGACCAGTTCGGCGCCACCGACACCGACGAGACGGTCGTAGCCGGTGTAGGACGGATCGACGGTGAGGCCGTCGGGGGTGAGATCCCACAGGCCGTCGACCGGCGAGACCTCGTCGTACTCAGCGAAATCCTGCACCTCGCCGAAGTCGATCTCGATCGGGGCCGCGTCGGGCACGCCCTCGTCGATCACCTCGAGGTCGATGCGCAGGGTCGAGGTCTGCCGGAGGTCGCGGACGAAGATGTCGAGCTGGTGGGTGCCGTTCGGCAGGATCTCGAGGTCGAGTTCGACGTTGAAGTCGCCCTGGTTCTGGAGGCGGATGCCGTCGGGACCGAGCGACAGCGGCGTGAACTCGCCACCGTTGAGGCGATAACCGACCTCGAGGATGGCCTGAGCCGCAGCGATCTCGCCCGGGATGTTGACCCACCGCTGCGGATGCAGGGCGCGGTTGATCGTGACGTCCTCGCCGTACCAGGAGCGGATGAACGGCCCCTGCGCCGGGTCGACCACGGTGACCAGGGCCTCGTCGGTGTCGCGCTCGCCGGTGGTCGAGATCACCTCGAGCAGCAGGTCGTAGGTGCCGACGCCGACCGTCGACTCGAAGGCCGGTTCGACACCGAGGGGTTCACCGTCGAGCGTCCATCGCCAGGCGGCGATCTCGCCGTTCGAGCCGGTGCCGTCGAACTGCATCAGGTCGGTGAGGTCGGTGCCACCGAACGCGATCAGGTCCGGGCCGGCGTTGGCGGCCACGGTCGTGACCTCGGCCTCGAGACGGCGGGCGTCGTCGCGCAGCAGCGGGGTGCGGAGATCGCTGAGGTAGTCGATGATGGCGGCGCCACCCTCGGCGTAGACGCCACCGGCGACCGGTTCGAAGTCGTCGGAGAAGGCGGCGACGGTCTCGAGCGCACCACCGTCGGACGAGACCTCGAAGCGCCAGAACGATCCGATGCGGGTCAATCGGATGAACGGGGCCGACGTCGCGCTCACCTCGGTGTTGGCGAGCCGACGCGACGAGTCACCGTCGACCGACCACGCGGCCGCGGCCACGCCGCCGTCCTCGGCGCCGCCGATCGTGATCGCGAAGCGACGCTCGCGACCCTGGGCGTCGACCAGCACGATGCCGGTCTCGAGCCCGTCGACCGGGGCGACCGACGCGTAGTCGACCGCCAGCATGACCGGCACGTCGATCGGTGCGGTCACGCGGCCGTCGTCGTCACCGCCGAGGCGCAGTGCCCCACCGGCGGTCGGGACGACCGACGCGGAGCCGACCGCGTTCCACTGCGCTGCGAGCTGATCCTCGGAGAAGTCGTCGGAGATGCCCGTGCCCGAGCGGATGATCACCGGAACGGTGACGACGTCGCTGGCGCCCTCGGCGTCGAAGACCTCGAGTTGGAGTTCGTGGTTGCCCGAGGGCACGGCGGTGGTGAGCCGGGCGTCGGAACCCACCTCGGTGCCGTCGAGCCACCAGGCGTAGCCGGCGACGTCACCGATCGACCCGCCACCGTCGACCGAGATGATCTCCTCGCCGTCGTCGCCGTCGTCGGGAATCGAGATGGCGGAGCCGGCGATCGCCTCGATCGGGGCCTGCTCGAGAGACGACGGCGCCTGCCCGTCCTCGAAGAGCAGCGGATCGCGCAGATCCTGGACATAGTCGACGACACCGACACCACCCTCGACCCGGACGCCGAACTCCGCGGCGTCGAAGGGCGCGGTGAAGACGCCGTAGGTCTCGACGTCGTCGCCGTCGACCGCGACCTCGAACTGGTACGAACCGTCACGTGTCGTGAGCGCCATGACCGGATCGCTCAGTGGCCCGACCGGATGGTCGGCGAGCGTGCTGACGACCCCGGCATCGGTGCGCGACACGACCTGGATCGAGCGGCGGGCGTCCTCGCCGATCACGATGCCGAGGAAGAGCTCGTCTCCCCCACCGCTACGAACGACGAGGCCGGCCTGCGACCCGGCTTCGGTGGGTACGGCCGCGAAACCGACCGAGGCGCGGAGATCGGCGCCGGAGCTCCGGACGATCTCGGCTCGACCGTTGGATGCGGTCAAGGTGACCGAGCCGCCGGCGGTCGAGGTGCGGTCGACCGGGCCGGAGAGGGTCCATGCCGCGTCGATCGTCTCCTCGAAGAAGTCGTCGGACGTGAAGGCGGGCTGCTCGGCCGCGGCCGAGGACGTGATGAGGGTCGGCGACACCGCCAGGGTGGCCGGCACGGCGAACGCGACGACGAGCGCAACCAGAGCGACGAAGCGTCGAAGACGCGGGTTCGTGGGGTTCATCGGGCGCCGAGGTGGTCAGAGGGGTGGACGGGGTCCCATCGGCATGCGTTCCGGTTCGTGTGAGCCATTGGTCAGTAGATGGGCTTTCGCTTCGCGCCTCGTCCTCGCAGACGTCGTAGCAGGCGCTGCAGGCGTTTGCCGATCGGCCCGTAGTCGAAGGGCCGCAGGGAGGCGGTCTGCACATGATGGGCGTCGGCGCGCAGCGCCGCCACCCACCCGTCGAGGTCATCGACCCCGAGGCTTCGCGCCGACAGCGGGGCCGAGCGGGCCAGGTCGGCATCGGAGCTGACCCCGGAGCCGACCGCACGCGGGTCGTCGAGATGATCCTGGAAGCGCAGCGGGACCGGCCACCCCGAGATCCACCCCCGCCGCGACGCTCGAACGC
Organism: Actinomycetota bacterium; assembly: GCA_039193795.1. Lineage (GTDB taxonomy): Bacteria > Actinomycetota > Acidimicrobiia > Acidimicrobiales > Aldehydirespiratoraceae > UBA11606. The sequence continues at coordinate 11,812 of JBCCWI010000096.1, forward strand.
AGTAGTCGAACCAGGTCTCGTCGTCGCCGATCGGCCCGGTGTCGTCGACGCACGCCCGTGACATCAGGTAGCCGCTTCCGGCGGTCCACATGTTGCGCAGGAGCGTGACCCCGTCGACCTCCTGGACCTTGGCCGCGGCCAGGGCGGGATCGAAATCCTCGGGGGCGTAGTGCCAGGCGCACAGCGCACCGAACCGCCGCCCTCGGGCGTGGTCGGCGGTGGTTTCCCGCAGCCACCCCTCGTGCACGAGACAGTCGTCGTCGACCTTGCCGACCAGCGCACCCTCGGACTCACGCCACAGCCAGTTCGTCGCGTCGCGCAGCGGCCCGTTGGCCGGCTCGTGGTGGCGTCGGAACAGTGCGGGATGGTCGGCGACCTCGTCGAGCAGGGCGCCGATCTCGGCATCGTCGCCGTTCTGCCAGACCCACACCCGGCCACCTTCGTCCGAGGCGAGATCGAGCAGTCGTGGGAGCGTGCGGCGGGTGTACTCCGGGCGGTTGTAGACCACCATCAGGATGTCTGCTGCCATGCGACTCGACCGCCTGGGTTTTCCGTCCGGGGCTGCAATGATAGATCGCATGCCGTCCAAACTGACGTCGAAGATCCGGCGTGGCGTCGTCGTCGGCGGCACGACCCTGCGATGGCGATCCCGCCTCGGCCGACTCGGCGCACGGGTCGTGCTCGAACGCCCCCGCGAGTGCCGGACCCCCGAATCGATCGTCCTCGGCGACCGCACGGTCCTGTCCGGCGGATGGTGGCTCACCGACCTCGAGCCCGAATCGGCGACCGAGCCGCGCATCCGACTCGGGGCCGACTGCCGCTTCCTCTACGACCTCCAGATCAACTCGGCGGCGTCGGTCACGATCGGCGACGGCGTGCTCGGCGCGTCGCGGGTCTTCATCACCGACTGCGATCACCGCGTCGGCGACGCCACCACCCCCACGACGAAGGTCACCGAGTTGTCGGCCGAGCCGGTCGTGATCGGCGACAACTGCTGGCTCGGGCAGAACGCCGTCGTGTTGAAGGGGGTGACCCTCGGCGAGCGATGCATCGTCGCGGCCAACTCGGTGGTCACCAAGAGCTTCCCGGACGGCTCGATCATCGGCGGCGTTCCGGGCAAGCTCCTCGGCCACGTCGACGAATGAGTCGCCGCCCGTCGCCGACGGCGCTCAGAACGACTGGCCGTTGGCGAAGACGTTGCCGCTCCAGGTCACCTGACCCGCCAGGCTGACCGTGTTGCCCTTGGTGTTGCACGCTTCGGCGTCGCCGGAGTTGTTGAGACAGGCGGCGAACACACCCGACGTGTACGGCGCGAACACGTTGTTGGTCACGGCGGAGTTGGTGGGCGGCCCGTTTCCGGAGCCCTTGTCCCGCAGGTAGACCGTGTAGGAGCCGCCGTACATGTAGTTCCCGGTCACCACCATGTTGTCGATCGTCCCGACGTTGGTCTGGGCGATGATCGCCGAGGTGGAGGTGCGATACGGACCGAGGATCGTGTTGCCGCTGATCAACACGTCGTGGCCACCGCCGGAGTTCTGCATGCCGTCGTTGTGGGTGCCGCTGAACTTCCGCATGTCGTGGATGTAGCTGTCCTCGATCGTGACATTGCTTCCGAGCTTCACCCCGTCGACCGCCTGGGACAGGTCGCAGCGACGACAGGTGTAGTTGCCCAGACCGATGTTGGCGGCGGCGGTGTTGGCGGTGCCGATGACCGTCGTGTCCTCGATGACGAGGCCGGTCGACCCGGCCTGGACGTCGATGCCGTACGCCGAGGCGTGACGGATCCGCGAGTACCGGATGGTCACGTTGTCGGCGAACACCCGTACCCGACCGTTGATGTCGAGCAGCTCGATGACGGCGCCGTCCTCGCGGATGTCGAGAGACCCTGCGGGGGTGAGGTCGGCGACGGAGTAGCCGGCACCGGCGAACCCGGTGGTCTCCGCGGTCGGGAACCCGGCCGGGATCGAGGCGACGGCGTTGCTCCAGTCGGTCACCCCGCCGGGCACGATGGTCGTGGTGGTCGGCACCGTCGTGGTGGGCGCGGGGGCCGCCGTCGTGGTGGTCGTGGCCGGCGCGGCGGTCGTGGTCGTCGTCGCCCCGGGTGCGCTGGTCGTCGGTGCCGGGGCTGCGGTCGTGGTGGTCGTCGGGGCGGCACCGAAGCCCGCCGGATCGACCATGAACGTCGCGGCGATCTCGGTGACGTCGTCGCCGCGCACGATGCGGGCGACGAGCTGATAGCGCTCCTGGGGTTCGAGCTTCCAGACACCGTCGAGTCCCTGATCGCTGCCGAAGGGTTCGTCGACGGGGATGAGGCCGGAGTACCGCAGGTTGTAGGGCGGGTCCTTGTCGTCGCTGCGGAACAGCACCCCGTCGATCAGCCACTCGACACGGTCGATCACCCCGATGTCGGCTTCCAGCTCGAGCCGGACGGCGAACGGCCCGGTGATCGTGGCGCCGTCCAGCAGGCCGTACTCGACGCCGTCGCGTTCGGCGCTGTAGATGAGGCGGGTCGGTGCCAGCGCGCCGGGGGCGGACACCGCAGCGTCCTCGGGCACCGTCGTCTCGGGCTGGACCGGCGTGTCGACGATGGTGGTCGGCTCGCCCGAATCAGCGGGGGCCGTGGTCGGCGGCACCAGGCGCTCGATACCCGGGACCTCGTTGGGGTCGGCGCCCTCCTCGACCGGCACCGGCTCGCACGCTGCGCCGATCGTCATGACGACACCGGCGACCAACCACTTCCAACGAGCCATGTTCGAACCTCACGTCCGCTGCGGGGTCCGAACCACGGGGTGTGGCCCGAGCAGCAGAGGAGGTATCGGGGGTCGAAACGGCCGACTTGAGTCGTTTGGCCTATTCGCGGTGGTGACCTAGGTCCTCGCCAGCAGGCGCTCGTAGAACGCCACCAGGTTGCGCTTGCTCTGATCCCAGGAGAGCTCACCGGCGACCCGGGACCGGCCGATCGTGACCATCTCCGCCCGGGCGGCGGGATCGTCGAACAGTTCGCCGAGCAGGGCCCCGAACTCGGCTTCGTCGTTGGGCGTGGCGTAGCGGGCGGCGTCTCCGGCCGACACGCGGGCCTCGACCAGATCGAACGAGACGATCGGCAACTCGAGGGCCATGTACTCCATGATCTTGTTCATCGTGGAGACGTCGTTGAGCGGGTTCCGCGGGTCGGGAGCGAGACCGACGTCGGCGGTCTTGAGCACGGTCGCCATCTCGTCGTCGGGGATGCGCCCGGTGAACTCGACACAGTCGCCGAGGTCGAGTTCGGCGGCGAGGGCCCGCATGTCGGGTGCGGCGTCGCCGTCCCCCACGAGGATCACGTGGAAGTCGTCGCGCTGATCGCGGAGGTGGCGCACGGCCCGCAATGCGTAGTCGACCCCGTCCTGGGGACCCATCACGCCGAGATAGCAGGCCAGGTGGGCCTTGCCGTTGCGACGGCCATCGTCGACCTGGGCGTCGTCGAAGCGGCTGAGGTCGGGGGCGCTCCGCACGACCTGAACGACCTCGGGATCCTTGCCGCCTCGCTCGATCGCGGCGCGCCGGTAGCTCTCGTTGGTGCTGATCACGCCGTGGGCGAGCCTGAAGGTGATCTTCTCCGCGAGGGCGGACAGTCGGTACAGCAGCCCGCCGCTGGAGCCGAACCGCGATTCGAAGAGTTCGGGCACGAGGTCGTGATGATCGAAGACGAACTTCGTTCCCCGCAGACGGGCGGTGATGACCGGGAAGAACAAGATGTCGGGCGGGTTGCAGACGATCAGCTCGAAGGAACCGTCGATCCCGGCCAACCAGACGGCGCGTTGGAAGGTCGCGCGATCTGCGACGCCCA
>JBCCWI010000097.1:0-15133 GCA_039193795.1 Actinomycetota bacterium
CGAACGATGCGGGTGTCGAGCCCGTGGTAGCGGTGGTACGCCATCGTCATCGCCTCGGAGAAGCGCTTGGCTTCGTCGTAGACCCCGCGAGGACCGACCGGGTTGACGTTGCCCCAGTAGTCCTCGGTCTGGGGATGCACGTGCGGGTCGCCATAGACCTCCGACGTGGAGGCGATGAAGTACTTCGCGCCCTTGTCCTTGGCCAGGCCGAGCGTGTTGTGGGTGCCGAGTGAACCGACCTTCAGGGTCTGGATCGGCATCTCGAGATAATCGATCGGCGACGCCGGGCTGGCGAAGTGCAGCACCCCGTCGACGTCGCCCGGGACCCAGACGAAGTTCGACACGTCGTGTTCGACGAACGTGAAGCCGGGCGTGCCGAAGAGGTGCTCGATGTTGGCCTTGTTGCCGGTCGACAGGTTGTCGATCGCCACCACTTCGTCGCCGCGGGCGAGCAGGTTGTCGGCCAGGTGGGAGCCGAGGAAGCCGGCGCCGCCGGTGATGACGATCCGGGCCATGCTCAGCTCCGCCCCACGCCCTGATAGCTGAACCCGCGGCGCTTGAGCGCACCCCGGTCGAGCAGGTTGCGGGCGTCGATGATGTTTCGCTCGGTGACGAGGTCACCGACCTTGTCGAGGTCGAGCCACTTGAACTCGTCCCATTCGGTGGCGACGACGACGGCGGCAGCGCCCTCGCAGGCGGCATAGGCGTCGTCGACGACCTCGACACCCTCGAGATCGACCGAGGAGACGGCGGGATCGTAGGCCCGAACGGTCGCGCCCTTGGCGACCAGGCGCTTCATGACCTCGATGGCGGGCGACTCGCGGGTGTCGTCGGTACCGGCCTTGAAGGCGATGCCGAGCACACCGACGGTGGTCCCGGCGAGCGGGGTGACCGACTCGACCTTGCGGACGATGCGGTCGAACTGCTCGACGTTGACCTCGACGACGCCGCGCATGAGCGCGAAGTCGTAGCCGGCGTCCTCGGCGATCGAGATGATCGCCTTGGAGTCCTTCGGGAAGCACGAGCCGCCCCAGCCCGGCCCCGGCCGGAGGAACTCGTGGCCGATGCGGTGGTCGTAGCCCATGCCGAGCAAGACGTCGTTGACGTCGGCGCCGACCGCCTCGCACACCGCAGCGATCGCGTTGGTGAACGACAGCTTGGTGGCGAGGAAGGCGTTCGCGGCGTACTTGCAGGTCTCGGCCGAGGCAGGATCGGTGACCATGATCGGTGCGCGCACGCCGAGGTAGAGCGAGGCGACGCGGCCGGCGGCGGCCTGGTCGTCGGAACCGATGACGACGCGGTCGGGGTTGAGGAAGTCGTCGACGGCGGTGCCCTCGCGCAGGAACTCGGGGTTGGAGACCACCGGGATGTCGCTGCGGCCGAGCGCCCGCTCGACGAGCAGGGTCGAGCCGACGGGCACCGTCGACTTGTTGACGACGACCGTGCCGGGCTGGAGGTGCGCACTGATCTGTTCGGCGGCGGCGGTGAGGTAGCTGAGGTCGGCCGAACCATCGGCGGACTGCGGGGTCGGCACGCACAGGTACACGAACTCGGCGTCACCGACAGCGTGTTCGGACCCGAGCATGAACGTCAGGTTGCCGGCATCCATCGCATCGCGCACGATCTCTTCGAGACCGGCCTCGTGGATCGGGATCTCGCCCTGGTTGAGGCGGTCGACCTTGGACGGGTCGATGTCGGCGCAGATCACGCGGTGGCCGAGATGGGCGAAGCAGGCACCCGTCGTCAGCCCGACGTAGCCGGTGCCGATGACGGCGATGGTGCTGGTCATTGTGGAGTCTCCTCAACGCGGGGGAATGGTCGCCAGATGACCATGAAATCGGCCGGCGACCCGCTCCGCATGAGTCTATTGGCCCGGAAACCGGGCCCGGGGCGTCACCCGCAGGTCTCGCCTTCCGGCGGCCGACCCGGGAGGAGGGTGGTCGTCGTCGTGGTCGTGGCCGGCGCCACGGCCGTCGTGGTCGTCGTGGTGGTCGTCGTCGTGGTGGTGGTGTCGGTGGCCGCCGGCGACAGGGTCGTCGGCGGCACGGTGGTGCTCGAGCTCGACGACGTCGAGGTGATGGTGGACAGCGACGGGATCGCGACCTCGCCGTGGGCGTCGATGGCGCTGCGCGTCTCTGCGAGATCCTGGGGGAAGAAGAACGAGATGCCGTCGTGCCCGGTGCCGAGCACGAGGGTCATCTCGGTCGACGACGGATCCTCGACGAGGGCCGGCACCGGGATGACGTACCGGGCGAGGGTCTCGGCGTCGGCGCGTCCACCGGCCGGGTGGACGATCACGCTGTCGGCGCCCGCGTCGGCCACGATGCGCTCGGTACCGACCGAGAAGCCGAGGTCCCGCAGCAGGTTCGTGTCGGAGACGACCGCCGCCTCGTCGACGCCGGCGACCACGAATCGGATGTCGCTGAGCGACACGGCATCGGCGACCCCACGAAAGATCTGGAACATCTCGGCGTCGAGGTCCTCGGCGAGCCCGAGGGCCTCCCAGTCGCCGTTCTCGTCTCGGATGTCGAACACGGCCGGCGAGAACGTCTGCAGCGACTCGCTGTCGAAGGTGGTGAACGCCTCGGCCAGGTCGATGAGTTCGGCGGGGGTGAGGTTCTGGTCGAGGCGGACACTCTCGGCCGCCGAATCGATCAACGCCGCGAGGGTGGTCGGGTTGCGGGCACCGCGGGCGATCGCCCGGTCGAGGGCGGCGATCACGAACTGTTGCTGACGTTCGATGCGGCCGAAGTCGGCGGTGCGATCGAGTACCCAGTCGTCGTCGATGAACTGTTCGTAGTTGCGCGATCGCACGAAGCCGAGGGCGTTCGCCCCGTCGAGGGTCGTGCAGCCGGCGTCGAACGCGTTGAACCCGGTCTCGAGATCGCGCGACGGGTAGGGGAACCACATCGTCACACCGTCGAGCTCCTCGACGACGTCGCGGAAGGCGAGGAAGTCGAGCTCGACATAGTGGTTGATCGTGATGTTGAAGTTCTCGGTGATCGTCTCGACCAACAGCTCAGGCCCCTCGACCAGCGACGCCGAGTTGATCTTGCGCTCGCCCCGCCCGGGGATCTCGACCTGGAGGTCGCGCGGGATGGTGAGCGCCCACGCCTGACCGCCGACCGGATCGACCCGCAGGATCGAGATGCTGTCGGCGTTGTGCGTTCCGCGGGGGTCGACCTCGCGGTAGAACGTCGCGGGATCGTCGGGGTCGAGGCCCTCCGCGCTGTCGAGACCGATGATCAGGAAGTTGACCGGTTCACCGGGCGGCGTCTCGGTGTCGAGCAGATCGCCGGAGAACTCGATGCGGCCGATGTCGGCTACCTCCTGGTAGAGGTCCTGGACGAAGTAGGCGGCGATCACCGACGCACTGATCAGGCCCAGGCAGGCCAGGATCACGAACCGCTGCGGCCAGGTACGGCGAAGGACGACGTCCTCCCCGTGCGCCAGCGCCTCGTCGTACACCACGGCGCCGGATCGTAGCGGTCGTCGGGATGCTGGCGAGTTCAGCCCCCGTGCGGGCGGAGGTGCACGACGTCGCCCGCCGAGACCAGGTGACGGTCACCGTCGGCCTCGATGATCAGGCGGCCGTCGGCGTCGATGTCGACCGCGTCGCCGACCAGGTCGTCGCCGGGCCGCTCGACCCGCACCCTCCGACCGATCGTGGCCGAGTGGGACCGCAGCTCGCGGGCCACGGACTCGGGGGCGGCGAGCCGCGACGGCAGCTCGGTCACCAGGCCGGCCAACACCTGGTCGCGGCTGACCTCCACGCCGAGATCGGCCAACGATGCGGCGCCGTCGATCCCCGGTGAGCCGACGTTGAGGCCCATCCCGACGACGATCACGTCCGGCGGCCCGACGACGTACTCGGCGAGCACGCCGGCGAGCTTGCCGGTCGCCGTGGCCGATTCGATCATCAGGTCGTTGGGCCACTTGAACCGCACGGATGCGCCGAGGGCCGCCACCGCCGATCGAGCCGCCGCGGCGACTGCACCCGTGATCCACGCCGTCTCGACGCCGTCGGCCGGGAGCCGGATGCTGACCATCAGCTGGCCGTGGCCGTCGTCGTGCCACGAACGGTCCAGACGCCCTCGACCGGCCGTCTGGTGGTCGGTGGTGAGCACCGCCGCGTGCCGAGCGCCGGCCCGGGCCTCGTGTGCGAGGTCCGCGTTCGTCGATCCCGTCGACGCCACATGGCGGAACTCCCATCCGAGCGTCTGGGCGGCTCGACGGCTCGCGGCAAACTTCTCCGCCCGTGGTGTCGCATCCGGGGCCTGCATTCGGCTAGTCAATAGCACGTGTTCTCCAAAGTGCTGATCGCCAACCGAGGTGAAATCGCCGTCCGGGTCATCCGGGCCTGTCGCGAACTCGGTGTCCAATCCGTGGCCGTCTACAGCGAACTCGACCGCGATGCGCTCCACGTGCGCCTCGCCGACGAGGCCTACGCGCTCGGCGGCCAGACCGCCGCCGAGTCCTACCTCAACACCGACGCCATCCTCGATGCGATCGACAAGTCGGGCGCCGACGGCGTGCATCCCGGATACGGGTTCTTCTCCGAGAACGCCGACTTCGCCCGGGCGATCACCGAACGGGGCGTGACCTTCATCGGCCCGCCGCCGGGAGCCATCGAGGTCATGGGCGACAAGATCAGCGCACGCGAAGCCGCCGAGAAGGTCGACGTCCACGGTGTGCCCGGCAGCACCGCGATCCTCACCGATCCGGCCGAGGTCGTGGCGTTCGGCGACGAGTTCGGTTGGCCGGTCGCGATCAAGGCCGCCTACGGCGGAGGTGGGCGCGGCATGAAGGTCGTCCAGAACGCCGACGAGGCCGCCGATCAGCTCGCGTCGGCCCAGCGTGAGGCCCTGGCCTACTTCGGACGCGACGAGTGCTACATGGAGCGCTATCTGACCAAGCCCCGCCACGTGGAGGTCCAGGTGCTCTGCGACACCCACGGCAACGCCGTCTACCTCGGCACCCGCGACTGCTCGGCCCAGCGCCGTCACCAGAAGCTGATCGAGGAGGCCCCTGCGGCCGGGATCCCCGACGACATCATCCGCCAGATGGGCGAGGCGGCGGTCGCCGTCGCCCGTGGGTGTGACTACACCAACGCCGGCACGGTCGAGTTCCTCTACGAGGACGGCGGCTTCTACTACCTCGAGATGAACACCCGCCTCCAAGTCGAGCACCCAGCGACCGAGCTGATCACCGGTGTCGACCTCGTCGAGCAGCAACTGCGCGTCGCCAGCGGCGAACCGCTGCCGTTCTCCCAGGACGACATCGAGATCCGCGGTCACTCGATCGAGATCCGCATCAACGCCGAGGATCCCGCCGGCGGGGCCTTCCTCCCCTCCCCCGGCCCGATCACCGCCCTGACCCCGCCCGACGGGTTCGGCACGCGGTGGGACACCGGCTACGAGGCCGGCGACGAGATCAGCCAGTTCTACGACAACCTGGTCGGCAAGCTCATCGTGTGGGGGCGCGACCGGAACGTCGCGATCAACCGGGCCCTCCGAGCGCTCGGCGAACTCACCGTCGAGGGTGTCGCCACCACGATCCCCGCCGACATCGCCATCCTCGAGCACGAGGACTTCCGCGCCAACGAGCACTCGACCAAGTGGGTCGAGGAGGTGCTGGACCTCACCGGCGTGTCCGCCACCCCGGCGACGGCACCCGACGACGACGAACCCAAGATCAAGCGCGAGGTCGACGTCGAGGTCAACGGCAAGCGGTTCAGCGTGGCGATGTGGGTGCCCGAATCAGCGGGTGCGCCCGTTGCGGCGGGCGGCGCCAAGCCCCGCAAACGCAGCGGCGCCGGAGCCACCGGCGGTGGGTCCGGCAGCGGCGACGTCACCGTGCCGATGCAGGGCACCATCGTGAAGATCAACGTCGCCGTCGGCGACGAGGTCGAAGCCGGCGATGCCATCGTCGTGCTCGAAGCGATGAAGATGGAGAACAACGTCACTGCGGAGAAGGCGGGCACGATCGCCGAGATCCGCGTGAGCGAAGGTGACTCCGTGGGCGGTGGCGACGTCGTCGCCGTGATCGAGTAGGCGCTACTCCGCCGCTTCGGTCAGCGCCTCGGCGAGCGTCGGGTGCACCAGCAGGGACTCGTGGATGTCGGTGACGGTCAGTCCGTTCGTCACCGCGACCGCCAACACCGAGATCAGCTCGGCGGCGTGGCGACCGACGATCGACCCGCCGAGGATCACTCCGGTCGCCGGGTCCGAGATGATCTTCACGAAGCCGCGGGGGTCGTCGTTGATCAGCGCCTTGGCGTGGGTCGCGAACGGCACCTTCGTGACGCGCACCTTGCGGCCCTCGGCGAAGGCGTCGATCTCGGCCAACCCGACGTCGGCGATCTCGGGTTCGGTGAAGATCGCCGACGCCGCCTTGTCGTAGTCCATCCGGCGATCCGAGCCGCGTGCGGTCAGACCCATCGCGTGTTCGGCGATCTTGCGGCCCTGCATCGTCGCCACCGACGACAGCGGCAGGCGGCCCGACAGATCGCCGGCCGCGTACACGTGCGGCAGGTTCGACTGCATGTGGTCGTTGACCGGCACGTACCCGTGGTCGGTCTCGATGCCGGCGTCGTCGAGACCGAGGCCGTCGGAGTTCGGGATCGAGCCGATCGCCAGGAGCGCGTGCGAGCCGCGGGCGATGCGGCCGTCGTCGCATGCGACGGTGACCTCGTCGCCGTCACGCTCGATCGAGGTCGCCCGGGCGCCCTTGAAGAGCTTGATGCCGCGTCGCAGGAAGTCCTCCTCGAGGGCGGCTGCGACCTCGGCGTCCTTCTGGGGAAGGACCTGCTGGCGGCTCACGACGAGGGTGACGTCGGCTCCCATCGACTCGAACATGTGGACGAACTCGACACCGGTCACCCCCGACCCGATCACGATCACGTGCGTGGGCATGGTGACGGGTGGGTACGCGTCGCGGGTCGACAGGATGCGCTCGCCGTCGACCGTGGCCCAGTCGGGGATCCGCGGCCGGCTGCCGGTCGACAGCACCACCACGTCGGCGTGGAAGGTCCGTTCGCTCCCGTCGGGGAGTGTCGCGACGGCGGTGTGAGCGTCGACCAGACGCCCGGTGCCGTCGACGAGTTCGACCCGTTGGCTGGCGAGCAGGCCTCGCACCGTGTTCTCGAGACGGGCTTCGATGCTCTTGAGCCGATCGCGCAGCTGATCGAGGTCGACGTCGGACCCCACCTCGGCGAGACCCATGCGAGCCGAGCGACGCAGGAACTGACGGGCGTTGCCCGTCGCGATCATCGCCTTGGACGGGATGCAGTCCCAGAGGTGCGCTGCACCACCGATCGTGTCGCGCTCGATCAGCACGACCTCGGCGCCGAGACGCGCCGCGGTGGTCGCGCAGCTGTGGCCGGCGGGACCGCCTCCGATGATCACCATTCGTGTCGTCACCGGCCCAAGCGTAGTGGTCGAGACGCCGCCGCTAGGGTGACTCCTCGATGACGCCACGCACACGGGGGTCGGCCGCGCTCATCGGCGCCGCTACCGCGCTCGCCGTCGCGCTCGGCCTGATCCTGCGCTTCGTCGCCCCGTCTCCGCTGTGGCTCGACGAGGCGCTGTCGGTGCACATCGCGACCGGTGAGCTCCCGCTGGGCGATGCCCTCCGCCGCGACGGCCACCCGGGCCTGTATTACCTGCTCCTCGGCTGGTGGATCGACCTCTTCGGCGACGGCGATCGTGCGGTCCGCGCCCTGTCCGGCGTGCTCGGTGTCGCGACCGTGCCGGTGCTGTGGTTCGCCGCCCGTCGACACGGCCGCAACGTGGCGGTCGCCACCGTGCTGCTCGCGTCCTCGTCGCCCTACCTCATCCGGTATGCGACCGAGGTCCGGATGTACGCACTGCTGGTGCTGTTGATCGCGCTCGGCTGGTTGGCGATGGAGATCGCCTGGGAACGGCCGACCGCTCGATCGCTCGCCGCGGTCGCGGTCGTCACCGCCGGGGCGATGCACACCCACTACTGGTCGTTCTACGCCGTGGCCGCAGGCGGACTCATCGTCGTGTGGGCGGCGTGGCGAACCGACGCCAGGCGGCGCGGCGCAGCGATCATCGCCGCCATGGCCGCGGGAGCCGCGACCTTCCTGCCGTGGCTTCCCGTGTTCTTCGACCAGCTCCGCGACACCGGCACCCCGTGGGCCGACCGGGCTCGCCCGACCGAGGTCTTCATCGAGACGCTCCAGGGCCTCGGCGGCAACAACCGCTTCGAGGGCGAGAGCCTCGGCATCCTCCTCGCGGTGCTGGCGGCGCTCGGCGTCTTCGCCGTCGGCGCCGCCCGAGACGGCGAGCTCCGTCTCCGGACCGACGTGCCGCCCTCGGTCCGCCTCCCCGTGGCGGGAGCCCTCCTCGGCCTCGGCATCGGTGCCGCCGCGGCGATCGTCACCTCGGGCGCGTTCGAGGCGCGCTACGCCGCGATCGCCATCCCGTTCATCCTCGTGCTCGCCGGGCGCGGCGGCGCGACCCTCGACGGACGGGCGCGGATCGTGGTGCTCTCGATCGTCGTGCTGCTGGGCTTCGCGGTGAGCGTGGACGAGGCCCGTCGCACCCGGAGTCAGGGTGAGGAGGTCGCCGCCGCGATCGACGAACGGGCCGCCGGGGGCGACATCGTCGTCTTCTGCCCGGATCAGGTCGGCCCGGCGACCACCCACTATCTCGCCACCGACCTCACCACCCAGGCCTTCCCGAGCGGCGACGGGTACACCGTCGACTGGCGGAACTACCTGGACCGGGCGGCGTCGACCGATCCGGTGGTCTTCGCCGACCAGGCGATGACGGTCGCCGGGGACGGCGCGGTCTGGTTCGTCGCCGGGATCGGCTACCGCGGCATCGACGAACGCTGTGCGAGGGTGCAGTCGCACCTGACCTCGCAGCGGCCGGCCGAGCAGGTCGTGGGGCTCACCGATCTGTTCGAAGGCATGTACGCGATCCGGTTCGCCGCCCCATGACGTCGCCGCTGCGGATCGGCCTCGACGTCACCCCGCTGGTGGGGCCGCCGACCGGCATCCATCAACACACCCGCCATCTCGCCTCGGCACTCGCCGAGCGCGACGACGTGGAGCTGTCGGGCTGGCTGCTCTCGGCCCGCGGGGCCCGACCCGAGTTCCCCGGCCCGACGCGGCGGTCGCCGGTTCCCGCGGCGGTCGCGGCCCGGACCTGGCGCGTCTCGAGCTGGCCCGGTCGACGATCGCTCGCCGGCGACGTCGACGTCGTGCACGGAACGAACTTCCTCGGCCCGCCCGAGCCGACGACCGTCCTCACGGTGCAGGACCTCACCCCGCTGCGCGAGCCGGAACGCGTGGACCCGGCTGTCGCCGCCAAGGGCCCGGCCATCCGGCGGGCGATCGACCGCGGCGCCTGGGTCCACGTCTCGAGCGCGCTGGTGGGCGCCGAACTCGAAGCCGAGACCGGCAGCGACCGGATCCGGGTGGTGCACCATGCACTGCCCGAGCCGTTCCCGATCACGCCCGGCGCCGGCCGCCGCATCGTCGGTCGTGACCGCTATGTGGTCGTCGTCGGCACGACCGCACAGCGCAAGCGGGTCGACCGGGTCGTGGCGGCCGTCGCCGAGCTCGACCCGTCGCTGAGCCTCGTGGTGGTCGGCCCTGCCGGCGACGCCGAGCGCGCGCTCGACGCTGCGATCGCACGCCACCGCATGGACGAGCGGGTCGTGCGTCTCACCGATCTCGACGACGGTCGACGATCTGCGGTGGTCGCCGACGCGGCGGCGCTCGCGCTCGCATCCGACTACGAGGGATTCGGGCTCACCCCGCTCGAAGCGCTCCGCGCCGGGGTCCCGGTCGCAGCGACCGCCGTCGGCGTGCTGCCCGAGCTGATCGGCCACGACATCGGCCTCGCCGACCCGATGGGCGAGGACTTCACCGCCCACCTCGAACAGGCGATCGACGCGTCGGTCCCCGCCGCGCTGATCGAGCGGCTGCAGGCCCTGACCTGGGCCGAGCACGCGGAACAGATGATGGACCTCTACGCCTCGGCCGCGACCTCGTAGGCTGACCGCCCGATGACGACCTCGCCCGCCGACCTCGACGTTTCGATCGTCCTGCCCGTCCACAACGAGGCCGGTCATCTCCAGGCCGAGATCGACCGGATCGCCGAGGCGATGGACGCGTCGGCGTACTCGTGGGAGCTGATCGTCGTCGACGACGGTTCCAGCGACGGATCCACCGAGATCGCGACCGGCGACGGGCGGGCCCGGGTGATCCGCACCGGCCGCAACCGGGGCGCAGGCACCGCGCGACGGATCGGCACCGAGGCGGCCCGCGGCGAGATCGTCGTGTGGTCCGACGCCGACATGACCTACCCGAACCACGAGATCCCCCAGCTGGTCGATGCGCTGGGCGACGCCGATCACGTCGTCGGCGCCCGCACCTCCGAGCAGGGGACCCTCAAGTTCCTGCGGGTGCCCGCCAAGTGGTTGATCCGTCGTCTCGCCCAGTACCTGACCCAGACCTCGATCCCCGATCTCAACACCGGCTTCCGGGCGTTCCGGCGAGACGTCGCGCTGCAGTACACCCACCAGCTGCCGCCGGGGTTCAGCTGTGTCACCACGATCACGATGGCGTTCCTCATGAACGGGTACCAGGTGCGCTTCGTGCCGATCGAGTATCAGCCCCGCGCCGGCGAGTCGAAGTTCCACTGGTGGCGCGACACCCGTCGCTACGGCCTCCAGGTCATCCGCATGATGCTGTCGTACGACCCGCTCCGGGTCATGTTGCCGATCGCGACTCTGCTGGGCCTCGTGTTCGTCGGCAAGCTCGGGTTCGATCTGGTCGACAAGGACTTCCGACCCGCGTCCAACACCCTCCTGCTGGGCTTCGCCGTGCTCCAGGTGCTCGTGGTCGGGCTGCTCGCCGACCTCGTCGTCCGGGTGACTTCGCCGGCCGACCGGGTGCTCCCGGCCGACGTGCGCGAGCTCGACTCAGGCGATGCCGGCTAGCAGCCGTTCGTACCGGGTCCGGACGGCATCCCAGGAGAACATCGACCGGACATAGTCCGCCCCTGCGCGCACGGCTTCGTCGCGCAACTCGGTGTCGTCGAGCAACCGGCCGAGGGCGACGTCGAAGTCGGCGAGCCCGGTGTACCAGAGGCCGCCGTGGCTGTTGACGACGTGTTCGCGCAGCGGGAGGCACCATCCGTTGACCAGAACCGGGGTGCCGGCGAGCAGTGCCTCGGGCACGACGATGCTGAAGCTCTCGTGGGGCGACGGGTTGATGAGCACGTCCGCCGCCGCCAGCAGCCCGAACTTGTGCTCGGTCGGCACCGGACCGAGCACGGTGACGCCCGGCGTGGCGGGCGGTGCGTCGACGACCGGGCCGGCGAGGACGAGACGTCCGCTCCCCCGCTGTTCGCGGAATCGCCGGAAGCGCTCGACGAGATCGTGCACCCCCTTGCCGGCATCGACTCGACCGAGGCAGACCACGAAGGGCTCGTCGCCGAGGCCGAGCGCCGCTCGGGCCGCCGCGGGGTCGACGGGCGCGTCGACGTCGATCGGCATGCCCAACACGACCTGCGGTGTCGTCGCCGTCGCCGGGAACCGATCGAGGGCCAGCCGTTGCTCCGCCTGGCTGAAGTGGGCCAGGGCGTCGACCGACCCGTACAGCCGATCGAACACCGGCAGGCGCAGCGGCGCTTCGCGATGGGCGGCACCGTGGAGTACGACGGGGACGCGAGCGGCGGCCGCACCTCGCACCGTCGGTTGGTAGAGGTAGGGCGTCACGGCGACCACGCCCTCGTCGACCGCCGCGATCGCGTCGAGCAGATCGGGGCTGTCGGGACCCTGCCGGTCGATCCAGTCCTCGGCCTCGGCGAGACCGATCTCCGGCTGTGCGAAGAGGCGAGCGCTCGAGCGATCGAGGTCGGGATCCCGCGGCCGGCGGACGCGATGGCGGGTGACCTCGACGCCCTCCTCGACCGTCGTCCCGGGTTCGACCTCGTCGTCCCAGTCGATCGAGCGTGCACAGGTCGTCAGGACGCGGACCGACCACCCGTCCGCCGCCAGCCGGGTGGCATAGGACCGGGCGGCCTGCTCGGCGCCGCCGAAGACATCGGCGCCGTAGCGCGGCGCCACGAAGGTGATGGTGCGCGGCGTCACCCGACCAGCCCTTCCAGGGCCGCTCGCATCCGCTCGCGCCCGATCTCGAGGTCGAACTCGGCGGCGCGACGACGACCGGCGTCGACCAGCGTGGCGGCGAGCGGCGCGTCGTCGAGCACCCGCAGAACCGCTGCTGCGACGGTCGCAGGGCGCTTGTCGGCGAGCAGGATGCCGGCGTCGGCGACCGTTTCGGGCACGGCGGCGGCGGCGTGAGCGACGACCGGCACGCCCGCCGCCATCGCCTCGACGATCGGGACGCAGAAACCCTCGTGTTCGCTGAGACACAGGAAGACGTCGGCGTGCCGGTATCGGTCGAGCAGCTCGCGCTGGGAGACCGAGCCGGTGAAGTCGACGGCCTCGCGAATCCCGAGCCGCGTTGCGTAGGCGTCGAGTGATCGTTGGTAGTCGTCGGATGCGGGAGCGCCGACGAGCGCGAGCCGACAGTCCGGTCGACGTTCGTGCACGAGGGCGAACGCGGCGAGGAGGTCCTCGTGACACTTGTTGGCAGCGACCCGACCGACGAAGAGCACCGTGGGCGAGGCGTCGTTCGTCGCGACGGGCGCGTCGGGGATGGTGAGCCGCCACAGCACGGGTGCGACTCGGACGTCGTCGAAGCCGACCGCCCGCATCTCGGCTGCGTTGTATCCCGACACACCGATGCCCCGGACGGCGAGCGGCGCGAGCTGATCGAGCTGGGACCGCCCCCACCGCAGGCCGGAGATGAGCTCCGGGGTCCACGGTTCGACGAACTCGATCGGCGTGATGTTGTGGTAGTTGACCACCACCGGCACCCGCCGTTTGATCGCCGCGTCGGCGACGAACGAACCGATGCCGTGTTGGAGAACGACGGTGGGCGCGGGATCCCGCCAGTCGTCGGCCAGGGTGAAGGGCTCGTCGACCTCGGCGGGCACCTGGGTCACGAACCGAACCTCCGCCCCCATCTCGACGAGCAGGTCGCGCAGCAGGAGTGTGTGGGTCCCCGTCGCGTCGTGGGGCGCGAGTTCGGGCACGAGCAGATCGACGCGACTCATGCGACCTCCTCGAACACGGCGGTGAAGGCCGCACGATGACGGGCTCGAGCCGCTTCGGGCGCGAAGTCTCCCGCCCGAGCCTTGCCGGCGTGCACCAGCCGAGCCCGCAACTCGGCGTCGTCGAGCACCCGCTCGATCGCAGCGACCACCGAAGCCGGTCGCTTGTCGTCGAGGACCAGCCCGCCGGCCCCGATCGTCTCCGGAACCGCGGCGGCGTCGAACGCGATCACCGGGAGTCCGGCCGCCATCGCCTCGATGACGGGCACACAGAACCCCTCGTGCTCGCTGAGGCACAGGAAGGCGTCGGCTCGGCCGTACCAGTCGATCAGGGTCGCCTGGTCGACCGAACCGGCGAAATCGACACCGTCGGGACACACGTCGGCGGCCAGGTCGCGGAGCGCTCCCGCGTAGCGGTCCGAGGAGGGGGTGCCGACGAGCACCAACCGGGCACCGGGCCGACGGGCGCGCAGCAACGCGGTCGTGGCGATGAGGTCGTGCTGGGTCTTGTTGGGCGCGAGACGCCCCACGAACAGCAGGGTGGGCGGGTCGGCGGTGACCCGTTCGGCGGGCAGCGGAGGCGGATCGAACAGGACCGGAGCCACCCACACCCGCTCCATGCCGAGCGCTTCCAGCTCCGACGCGTTGTAGTGACTGTCGGCCACCGCGGCCCGCGCCCGCCGCGCGAGTCGGGCCAGCTGACGTCGACCGGCGTCGAGCTCGGCGCCCACGTGGGGCTCCCACGGGTCGAAGAACTCCGCCGGCGTGAGGTTGTGGTAGTTCAACACCAGCGGCTCGGGCCGGCTCAGCAGATGATCGGCGACCGGCGAGCCGGTGCTGGCCTGGTAGAGCAGGAGATCGGGGCTGGGTGCGGCGTCGTGATTGCGGAAGTCCGCCGCCCGACCGCGGAGGTCCGGGTGGACCGACTGGGCGAACATCGCCGTCTCGTGCCCCATCTCGCGCAGCAGGTCATCGAGGGCGAGGGTGTGGGCACCGACCGCGTCCCTGGGGCTGAGCGTCGCGGTGAAGTGGTGGATCCGCACGGGGTCAGGTGACGTGGCCGACGACCACGATCCGGTGTCGGGGGTCGTCGACCGGGTGCTCGACGACGTCGGCACCGGCCCGCGAGAGCAGGTGAGCCCAGGTGGCGGGGGCGATGCCGCGCCCCCGTCGCAGGTCGGCCTCGACGGTGGACCGCTCGGACGGGTCGGCCGCAACCACCGCGACGGTTCCACCGGCGACGACCACCCGTCGGGCATCGAGCAGCAGCGACCAGGCCCCGGCGGGCGGGAGTTCCTCGACGAATCCGGCCAGCACCAGCGTGTCGAGCGAGTCGTCGGGCAGCTCCGTCAGGTGGCGGCGGGGGTCGCCGGCGCGCAGGTCGAGACCGTCCTTCACGCCGTCGAGGATGCGCAGCGGGTCGCGGTCGATGCCCACCACGGCACCACTGCGGGAGCCGAGCGCTGCGACGACGGAGCCTTCGCCGCACGAGAGCACGATCGTTCGCCCGGCGTCGGGCACGAGATCGGCCAAGGCCGCGGCGACGGCGGGTCCCGGCTGGGCCGGCGCATCGATCAACGCACCGGTGTCGCTCAACCCGACCTCGTCCTCGACCTCCGAGAGCCGGTCGTCGAGCCGTCGCAGCAGCCGGACGAGCACATTGGTGAGCGCATTGATCTGGTCGGTGACATAGCGCAGGTACCAGTAGGTGCCCTTGCGGATCGCCCCCTTGATCTGGCGCACGCCGGGCCGGACGCCGACCGGGGCGTCGACGTCGATCATCGCGAGCCGGTCGGCGCGGTCGAGCAGGAGTTCACGCTGCTCCCCCGCCGCGCCGGGCGGAGCCACGTCGACCCACGCCCGCTCGAGGTCCCGCTCTCGACGGGCGAGCTCGGGGTCCTGGCGACGGAGGGTCTCGGCTTCGGCTTCGATCTCCGCCCGCACGCGGCTGATGTAGGCGGCAGGGTCCGGCG
>JBCCWI010000098.1:0-15015 GCA_039193795.1 Actinomycetota bacterium
CTTCGTCCCAACCGTCGACCAGGACAACTAGCAGCCGCCCGCCAGGGGTCGCCTCCGGCAGCGTCATTTCCGGCGCCGCGTTCCCGCCAAGACGCCGGCAGCGCCGATCGCCAATGCCGAGAGCGAAGCCGGTTCGGGCACCGCGAATTCAAGATCGACGCCCGGTGTTTGCTCGTAGGCAAAGTTGCTGATCAAGACTTCCTGCGCACTGGGGTCGTACGCGAGCGAGAATTGCCCTAGCAGCACCTGGCCGCTTGCCTCAAACGCCAGGCCAAAAAAGGCGAGTTGGTCAGCAGCGACGATGCTCGTGCCACTAAACTCGGGCAGATCGGCGATCGCCCGGAAGAGTGTGGCCTGGAAGAAGTCGGTCGTCTGCAGCAGTTCGCCAACGCGGAAAATCTCGGCAAGCGACTCGCCGCCGGTGTCCATCAGGTCGTCAGCGACCCCCAAAGCGCCCTGGAACTGGACGGAGTCCGCCGCATTGGCATTAAACTGGGCCCCGGAAAAGGACACTCGCAGGTCGTCGTTCCCGTCACCGTCAAAATCATAATCCACAAAGGCTCCGTCGACCGTGGCGTCCAGCACCAACGTGTCGCCCGTGTGGACCACCTGGGCGTCGGCCGAGGCCATCATCAAAGCGGGTAACGAAACGCCGCCGACGGCGGCACACAGTTGCTTCTTCATTAGACACCCCCAGGGAAGAGAAGACGGACCAGAGCGGATTCGGCAGACCGCAAGCTAGCCTTCCCCCCCACCAGAAGCAAGCATTTTCCGCCACTTTCCCGTCCGCTTTTTTTGGCCAGACGCCTCGCCCGGGACCGATTGACCGCCCGGGGGTCGGGCGCCAAACTAGCGTGCTTGTGATGAACCCAACCGCAAGCTCGTAGCAGAGAATCTCGATGCCAGGCAGCGAACGACAGCGTGAAATCCGGCGGCGCCGCAAGCGGCGTGGCCAGGTCGAGGCCCTCAAGAAGCGGCTCGACAAGGCGACCGCCAGCGAGAAGGTCGAGATCGCCCGCAAGCTGCGCGAGATGACCCCCGGCGCCGAAGTGCTGATCGAGAACTGGGGCCTCGCCAAGGCCGACCGGTAAACGGCGGCGCCCTGCGTTCAGCCGGCGACCTCGATCGTGAACTCTTCGTCGCGCCAGTCGATCTTTACGGTGGCGCCCTCGGCGTACTCGTCGCGCAAGAGTTCGCTCGCCAGCGGGTTCTGCAACTGCTGCTGCATAACCCGCTTCAGCGGCCGCGCGCCGTACGCCGGGTCGTAGCCCTGGTTGGCGATCTCCTGCCGCGCGGCGTCGGTCACTTCCAGCCGCAAGCCGTTCCGCTCAAGCAGCCCGGCGAGGTGATCGACCTGCAAGTCGACTACCCGGCGGATCTCTTCACGCCGCAGCGGGTGGAAGACGATGGTCTCGTCAATGCGGTTGAGGAACTCCGGCAGGAACTTCCCGCGTAGCGCCTCGGCCACCGCCTCGCGGACGTCGTCCTCGCTGCCCCCTTCGCTGGTGATCTGCTGGATCAATTGGCTGCCGATGTTCGACGTCATCACGATGATCGTGTTCGAGAAGTCGACCGTGTGCCCGTGGTTGTCGGTCAGCCGCCCGTCGTCGAGCACCTGCAGCAGGATGTTGAAGACGTCGCGGTGCGCCTTCTCGATCTCGTCGAGCAGCACCACGCTGTAAGGCCTCCGACGGACCGCCTCGGTCAGCTTGCCCCCTTCTTCGAAGCCAACGTAGCCGGGGGGCGCCCCGATCAGCCGGCTCACGGTGTGCTTCTCCATGAACTCGCTCATGTCTATGCGCACCATCGCGTGCTCGTCGTCGAACAGCGTCTCCGCGAGCGCCTTGCACAGCTCCGTTTTGCCCACGCCGGTCGGGCCGCAGAAGATGAACGAGCCGATCGGCCGGTTGGGGTCTTGCAGCCCGCTGCGGCTGCGGCGCACGGCGTTGGCGACCGCCTCAACCGCCTCGTCCTGACCGATGACGCGCAGGTGCAGGCGTTCCTCAAGCACCAGCAGCTTCGCCCGTTCCGTTTCGAGCATCCGCGTCACCGGCACGCCGGTCCACGCGCTGACGACCTCGGCGATCTCGTCGGGGCCAACCTCCTGACGCAGCAGCTTACGGGCCGGCGCCGGCGCATCGTCCGGTTGCGATTCGGCCTGCCGGCGAGCGTCAGCATCCGTCGCTTCGGCGGCGTTGGCTTGTTGCTCAAGCGTGTTCCGTTCGGTGTCGAGTTCATACAGCCGCTGGTAATCGGCCTCGTCCACCGGCTGGCCGGCGGACTGCTTCGCTTTGATCGCGTTGGCCTGCTGCTCGTAGGCGTGCTTGGCTTGCTCCAGCCGCTCACGCACGTCGGCCACGCCGCCGACGCCCAGCTTCTCCGCCTCCCACTGCTCACGCAGGCTGGCCAGCTCGCGGCGCTTGGTCTCCATCTCCTCGTTGATGTCGGCCAGCCGCTGCTTGGCGTGCTCCTCGGTCTCGTCGGCCAGTTGCCGCGCGGCCAGTTCCAGCTGGACCAGCCGCCGCTGCACCTCGTCGATCTCGGTCGGCACGCTCTCTAGCTCCATCGCCAGCCGGCTCATCGCTTCGTCGACGAGGTCAATCGCCTTGTCCGGCAGCTGCCGGTCGGCGATGTAGCGGCTCGAAAGCTCGGCGGCGGCCACCAGCGCGCTGTCCTTGACCTTCACCCCTTTGTGGTGCGCCTCGTACCGCGGCTTGAGGCCGCGGAGGATGGCGAGCGTGTCCTCGACGCTCGGCTCGCCGACGAAGACCGGCTGGAACCGCCGCTCGAGCGCGGCGTCCTTCTCGATGTGGCTGCGGTACTCGTCGAGCGTCGTGGCGCCGACCATGCGGAGCTCGCCGCGGGCGAGCATCGGCTTGAGCATGTTGCCGGCGTCCATCGCGCCGTCCGCCTTGCCGGCGCCGACCACGGTGTGCAGCTCGTCGATGAAGGTGATGACCTCGCCCTCGGCGTCGGTGATCTCCTTCAGCACGGCCTGGAGCCGCTCCTCGAACTCGCCGCGGTACTTCGCGCCGGCGACCATCATCCCGAGGTCGAGCGAGATGAGCCGCTTGTTCTTCAGTCCCTCGGGGACGTCGCCCTCGATGATGCGCTGGGCGAGCCCCTCGACGATGGCGGTCTTGCCCACGCCGGGATCGCCGATGAGCACCGGGTTGTTCTTGGTCCGGCGCGACAGCACCTGGATGACCCGGCGGATCTCCTCGTCGCGACCGATGACCGGATCGAGGCGACCGCTGCGGGCGTCGTCGGTGAGGTCGCGGCCGAACCGCTCCAGCGCCTGGTAGGAGGCCTCGGGGTTCTGTGAGGTGACCCGATGGGAGCCGCGGACCTCGCGCAGGGCGCCGAGGAGCTGCTCGCGATCGAGGTCGAGCCGGTCGGCGAGCGCGAGGAGCAGGTGCTCGGTCGAGAGGTACTCGTCGTGGAGCTCCTCGCGGGCCCGGTCGGCGACGTCGATGGCGTCGCGCAGGCCGCGAGACATCGAGGGATCGCTGCCCCCGTAGGCCTTGGCCAACTTGGCCAGCCGCTCCTCGACCTGGTTGCGCACCGCCATCGGTTGCGCACCGACGCGGGTGAGCACCGGCAGCACGACGCCGTCGGCCTGGCCGAGCAGCGCGAGCAGCAGATGATCCGGGGTGACCTCGGGATGGGCCGCGGTGCGAGCGGACTCGATGGCCGTCTGCACCGCTTCCTGGGTCTTGATGGTCCAGCGGTTCGGGTCCAGTGCCATGAGAACCAGCCTAGAAGAGAGTCAACAAACTTGCTACGTATACACTCAACTTTGGCCGGGACGCCGGGGATGGCGATCCGACCAGAGGATGACGTCCTGGCGCAGGGGGACGAGGTCGCGGCGCTGACGGCGCTCGGCCTCGGCCACCTGGCGGCGTGCCACATCGGAGAGCCGCGACAGCTCGTCCTGCAGTCGGGCCACCTCGGCCTCGAGCTCCAGCACCCGCTGGACCCCGGCGAGGTTGAGGCCCTGCTCGGTCAGCTCGGTGATGCGGGACAGCCGCTCGATGTCGCGCTCGGAGTAGCGGCGGCTGCCGCCCGGCGTGCGCGACGGCTCGACGAGGCCCTTCCGCTCGTAGATCCGCAGGGTCTGGGCATGCAGACCGGCCAGCTCGGCAGCGACCGAGATGACGTAGACGGCGTGGTCGGGGTCGCGTCGGGTCATGACGGGCTCCTCTCACCGTTGGCCAGGTGGGCGCGGGGGTCCTCGTCGAGCAACTCGGCGACGCGCTCGATGGCGGCCCGCTGCTCGTCGTCGAGCTCGATGGGGACCGAGATCTGGACCGTGACCATGAGGTCGCCGGTACCACCACCCTTGCGCTCCACACCGCGACCGCGCACCCGCAGCCGACGTCCGGAGGACGTGCCCTCGGGCAGGCGGAGGGTGACGTGGTCGCCGTCGAGGGTCGGCACGCGGAGGTTGGTGCCCAGCGCGGCCTCGGCGAAGGTGACCGGCACCGTGAGGTGCAGGTCATCGCCCCGCCGTTCGAAGAGCGGGTGCTGGCGGACCTGCACGACGACGAAGAGGTCACCGGGTGGGCCGCCTTCGATGCCCGGTCGGCCGTGCCCGCGGACGCGGATCCGGCGGCCGTGGTCGACGCCGGAGGGGATGCGGACCTTCACCGGTTGCCCGTCGACGAACACCTCGGTGGTGGCACCCTCGACGGCTTCGACGAGGTCGAGGTGGACCTCGGTCTCGAGATCGGCTCCCGGCGCCGGGCGCGGGCCGGTCCGAGGACCGGCGTTGCCGGCGCCGCGGCCGAACAGGTTGCCGAAGAGGTCGCCGATGCCACCGAAGCTGTCGAAGTCCTCGATGCGGACCTGATAGGCGCCATCTCCCCGGGGGGCGCCGGCGAACCCGCCGGCCATCGGGCCGAGCCGACGGAGCTCGTCGTACTCCTTGCGCTTGTCGGGATCGCCGAGGACGTCGTAGGCGGCGGAGACCGCCTTGAACCGGGCCTCGTCGCCTCCCTGATCGGGGTGATGCTCGCGGGCGAGCTTGCGGTAGGCCTTGGTGATGTCCTTGTCGGAGGCGTCCGACGACACACCGAGCGCCTCGTAGTAATCCGTCTCGAGCCATTCACGCTGCATCAGTCACCTCCTGTCGGTGTCGTCCGATCTCGACGTGCGTTCAGCCCGCAGCTCCCTGGATGGCCCCGGACATCAGCCCGTGACCTTCACCATCGCAGCACGCAGGACCCGGTCCTCCCAGCGATACCCCGTCCGGAGCACCTCGAGCACCACGTCGCTGTCCTGGCCGTCGGCCGCGGGTTCGACGAGCACGGCCTCGTGCCATGAGGGGTCGAAGGGCTCGCCGACGGTCCCGACCGAGGTGAGGCCCTGCTGCTCGAGTGCGGCGAGCAGTGCCTTGGCGATCGGCTCGGCGCCCTCCTGACCCTGGGTCATCGCCGCGTCGCAGGCGTCGAGCACCGGGAGGAGGCTGTCGACGAACCGGCCGACCGCCTGCTTCCCGGCCTCGGCCTGGTCGCGCTGGGAGCGCTTGCGGAAGTTGTCGAAGTCGGCCGCCGACCGCAGGACCAGGTCCTGGAGCGCGTCGCGCTCGGTCGCGACCGCCTCGAGCTGCTCGATGAGCCCCTCGACGTCGAGCGGTGCCTCGACGGCGACCTCCTCGACGTCGGGCCCGGGCGCCTCGGCGCCGGTGACCGGCACCTCGTCGACGTCCGGGCCGGCCCCCTCCGGGGCCGGTTCGGCGGTGCTCACTTGCTGCCGTCCTCGTCTTCGATGATCTCGGCGTCGACGACGTCGTCGTCACCGGACGGGGTGGCCTCGCCGGCATCGGCCTGCTGGGCCGCGGCCTGCTCGTAGAGCTTCTGGGCGAAGGACTGCGACACCACGCTCAGGCCCTCCTGGGCCGCCTTGATGGCGTCGATGTCGTCGCCCTCGAGGGCGGTCTTGAGCTCGGCGAGCTTCTCCTCGACGGCCGACTTCTCGTCGCCGCTGAAGTCAGCGCCCTGCTCTCGGAGCACCTTCTCGGTCTGGTACACGAGCGAGTCGGCGTTGTTGCGGACCTCGACGCCGTCCTTGCGCTGGCGGTCCTCCTCGGCGTGGGCCTCGGCGTCCTTCACCATGCGGTCGATGTCGTCGGAGTTGAGCGACGACTGGCCGGTGATGGTGATCGACTGCTCTTTGTTGGTCGCCCGGTCCTTGGCGGACACGTGGACGATGCCGTTGGCGTCGATGTCGAAGGTCACCTCGATCTGGGGCACGCCACGGGGGGCCGGGGGCAGGTCGACGAGCTGGAACTTGCCGAGGGTCTTGTTGCCGCCCGCCATCTCGCGCTCGCCCTGCAGCACGTGGATCTCGACCGACGGCTGCATGTCCTCCGCGGTGGTGAACACCTCGGTGCGGCGGGTCGGGATCGTGGTGTTGCGGTCGATGAGACGGGTCATCACGCCGCCCTTGGTCTCGATGCCGAGCGACAGCGGGGTGACGTCGAGGAGCAGGACGTCCTTGACGTCGCCCTTGAGCACGCCGGCCTGGACCGAGGCGCCGATGGCGACGACCTCGTCGGGGTTCACGCCCTTGTGGGGCTCCTTGCCGGTGAGCTCCTGGACCAGATCCTGGATCGCGGGCATGCGGGTCGAACCGCCGACCATCACGACGTGATCGAGGTCGGCGAGCTTGAGCCCGGCGTCGTCGATCGCCTGCTGGAACGGCTTCTTGCACCGCTCGACGAGATCGGCGGTCAGCTCCTGGAACTTGGCTCGGCTGAGCGTGTAGTCCAGGTGGAGCGGACCGGCCTGGGTGGCGGTGATGAAGGGCAGGTTGATCTGGGTCGACTGGGTGCCCGACAGCTCGATCTTGGCCTTCTCGGCGGCCTCCTTGAGGCGCTGGGCGGCCATCGCATCGGCACCGAGGTCGACGCCGTGATCGTTCTTGAACGAGGTGATCAGCCAGTCGATGACGGCCTGGTCCCAGTCGTCGCCGCCGAGGCGGGTGTCGCCGTGGGTGGACTTCACCTCGAACACGCCGTCGCCGATCTCGAGCACCGACACGTCGAAGGTGCCGCCACCGAGGTCGAACACCAGGATCGTGTGGTCGGTCTCGTCCTTGTCGAGGCCGTAGGCGAGCGCGGCCGCCGTCGGCTCGTTGATGATGCGGAGCACCTCGAGGCCGGCGATCTGGCCCGCCTCCTTGGTGGCGGTGCGCTGCGCGTCGTCGAAGTACGCCGGGACGGTGATGACGGCCTGGGTGACGGTGTCGCCGAGGTAGGCCTCGGCATCACGCTTCAGCTTCTGGAGGGTGCGGGCCGAGATCTCCTGCGCGGTGAAGGGCTTGCCGTCGATGTCGACGGTCCAGTCGGTGCCCATGTGGCGCTTGACGGAGATGAGGGTGCGATCGGGGTTGGTGATCGCCTGGCGCTTGGCGACCTCGCCGACCAGCACCTCGCCGTCCTTGGAGAAGCCGACGACCGACGGGGTCGTGCGGGACCCCTCGGCGTTGGCGATGACGACCGGCTCACCCGCCTCGAAGACCGAGACGACCGAGTTCGTCGTACCGAGATCGATACCGACGGCCTTGGGCATGGTGGGTCCTCCTCACGGACTCATTCGGGGGGTAGTGAGGTCGAGGATACGGGTGCTCGCACCTGATCCCACAGTCGGACCAAGAAAACTTGAGTTGAGGCGCATCAAGTTTTGCGATGGTCGGGCGAGAGCGGCCTGACGACGACACCGTCGGCGTTGGCGGCCATCGCCTCGACGTTCTGGACTGCAGACGCCACCGCGCTCGGCGACGGATGAGCCGTCAGCCGGTCTGCTTGGCGACCGCGTGGGTGGCGGCGGCGACCGCGTCGGCGTCGGCGAGGAAGCGGCGCTCGGTCGTCGGGACCATGTGGTCGTCGAGCTCGTAGACCATCGGGATGCCCGTCGGGAGGTTCAGGTCGGCGATCTCGTCGTCGGAGATGCCCTCGAGGTGCTTGATCAGCGCCCGGAGCGAGTTGCCGTGGGCCGACACGATCACCCGCCGACCGGCGCGGATGTCGGGGACGATCGCGTCGTGCCAGTAGGGCAGCAGCCGCTCGACGACGTCCTGCAAGCACTCGCCCATGGGCATGAGGTCGGGCGGGAGGTCGGCGTAGCGCGGGTCGGAGCTGACGTCGTACTCGGTGCCCGCCTCGACCATCGGCGGTGGCGTGTCGTAGCCCCGGCGCCAGAGATGGACCCGGTCGGCGCCGTGCCGCTCGACGGTCTCCTTCTTGTCGAGGCCCTGGAGCGCCCCGTAGTGACGCTCGTTCAAGCGCCACGACTTGTGGACCGGCAGCCAGAGGAGATCGAGCCGGTCGAGCATCAGGTGCAGCGTGCGGATGGCCCGCCGCTGCAGGGAGGTGTGGGCGACGTCGAAGGTCAGCCCCTCCGCGGCGAGGGCCTCACCGCCGGCCTGTGCCTCGGCCTCGCCCTGGTCGGTCAAGCCGACATCGACCCAGCCGGTGAACAGGTTCTTCGCGTTCCACTCGCTCTGTCCGTGGCGGACGAGGACCAGGGTGTGGCTCATGGTCGAAACGGTAGCCGGGGCGGTGCCGATCCCCGGCTGGGACCCCGGAGCCCCACCCCTCCTCGCCGCGTCCTCGCCCTGACGGTCGGCCCCGTGGCCCGATCAACACCCGGCGGCCACCCACCCCCGCGCACCTCATCGGTCAGGCGAGCGAGCTGCGCCATCGCCTCCGAGACGTTGACCACCCGACCAGACCAGACCAGGTCTGGTCGGATCTACAGCGCCTCGGAGCCCCGCTCACCGGTCCGGATCCGCATGATGTCGCTGACGGCGGTGACCCAGACCTTGCCGTCGCCGATGCGACCGGTACGAGCGGCCTCGGCGATCGCCTCGACGGCGTCGTCGGCACGGGTCGCGTCGACCACGACCTCGATCTTCACCTTGGGGATGAAGTCGAGGTGGTACTCGGTGCCGCGATAGGTCTCGCTGTGGCCGCCCTGGCGCCCGAAGCCCTTGACCTCGGTGGCGGTGAGACCGTGCACGTCGACCTGCTTGAGCGCCTCGACCACGGGCTCGAGCTGGTGGGGCTTCACGACGGCGGTGACGAGGGAGAGCACGGTCGTGAAGCTAGCCACTCCTCCTGATCCGGGCGACCGGGCGGCCAGCTCGCCGTCAGAAAACGGCAGGAGCCGGAGGACGAGATCGTCCTCCGGCTCCCAGCACGAGGCACGCCGTTGTGCCCAGGGAAAGGTGTTCGGCGTACCCCGCATCACGGGGCTGCCGGGACCCGGGTCCCACCACCCGGGTCCGGTCGGTTCTGACTCAGCCGCCCTCGGAGGGGGTCGGGGTGGGCGAGGTGCTGCCGAGGGCAGCGAGCTCGCCGTAGCCCGGGGCGCCGTGCTCGGAGACGTCGAGGCCGGCGGCCTCCTCCTCCGGGGACACCCGCAGCATGCCCGCAGCCTTCAGGGCGTAGAAGAGGGCACCGGCGGTGACGCAGACGAACACGAAGACGCCGATGACGCCGACGATCTGGTCGACCAGCAGTCCGCCGCCGCCGCCGAAGAAGAGACCCTCGATGGCGTCGGCGTCGTCGGCCGGGCTCACGAGCGCATCGTTCGAGGCGAACAGTCCGACGGCGATCGTGCCCCAGGCGCCGCAGACACCGTGGACCGAGACCGCGCCGACCGGATCGTCGACGCCGGCCCGCTCGATGCCGAGCACCGAGAACACCACGATGACGCCGCCGATGATGCCCGAGAGGGTGGCCATCCACGGGTTCATGACGAAGGCGCCGGCCGTGATCGAGACCAGGCCTCCGAGGATGCCGTTGCCCGCCATCGAGACGTCCGGCTTCCCGGCGATGACCCAGATGGTGAGCATGGCGGCGAGACCGCCACCGGCCGCCGAGAGCAGCGTGGTCACGGCGATGCGGGGCACCTCGAGGTCAGCGGCGAGCTCGGAGCCCGGGTTGAACCCGAACCAACCGACGAAGAGGATGAACACACCCAGGATGGCGAGTGGGACCGAGTGGCCGAGGATCGCACGGGGCGAGCCGTCGGGGCCGTACTTGCCGATGCGGGGGCCGATGATGATGGCGCCCATGAGGGCCGCCCAGCCACCGACCGAGTGCACGATGGTCGAACCGGCGAAGTCGTGGAAGCCCATCTGGTTGATCCAGCCGCCGCCCCAGTGCCAGTTCACGACGATCGGGTAGATCAGGCCGGTGATGACCGCGGTGTAGACCATGTAGCCGACGTACTTGGTCCGCTCGGCGAGAGCACCGGACACGATCGTGGCCGCCGCTGCGGCGAAGGCCGCCTGGAAGAAGAAGTCGACCGGGACGCCGAGGGTGTACGACTCGTCGGGCACGCCCGGGTAGTCGCTGAAGGCCCACGAGAAGCCGATCAGGTCCTCGCCGCTGTAGGCGATGTGGTAGCCGAGCACCAAGAACAGCAGCACGCCGATGGACATGTCCATCATGTTCTTCATCATGATGGCGGCCGAGCTCTTGGCCCGGGTGAGGCCCGCCTCGAGCATCGCGAAGCCGGCCTGCATGAAGAAGACCAGCACACCCGCGATGAACACGAAGATGTTGTCCAGGATGACCTGGGTGCTGAAGGGATCGAACTCGGCGTCCTGCGCGGCGGCAGGCCCGGCGACCCCGATCAGGACGGCGGCCGTGGCCAACCCTCCCACCAACAACTTTCTGTTCACTGTCTTACCTCCCTGGGGAACGGACGCACCGTAGGGACGGGTCGTTTCCGCTCGGTTCGATGGGTGTTACACGTCGCTGTCAGGGATCTGACAGCTAGCTGTCGTCCGCCGTCAGACAGCCTGCTGGAGCAGGTAGCCGCGGTGGCGGACGGTACGGACCTCCAACCCGACGGGTTCGAGGCGACGCCGCAGCCGGAGGATGCGGACATCGAGCAGGTTGCGGTTCGGCACGCCGTCTGGCCATCCCGCCTTGGAGAGCGCGTCTCGGGACACGACCGAGCCGAGGCGGCTCACGAGCTCGGAGGCCAACCGGGCCTCGACCGGAGGGAGCACGACGGCTCGGCCATCGATGTGGAGCACCCCGTCGTCATCGAGCAGCGGCGCAGCGGAGCGCTCGCTGCTCACCCGGCGCTGCAGCACACGGATGCGGGCCCGCACGTCGGCTTCGCTCGCCGGCAGCCTGACCCAGTCCTCGAGGAGATCATCAGGCTCGGGCGGCGGCACCGCTGGCTCGACGAGGAGCAGCCGGGCCGTCCGACCGCCGCGCAGGTTCTCGACTCGTTCCGCCTCGGTCGGCCACCGAACGACCACGACATCCTCCATGCCCGCCAGCGTTTCGCGTCGTGGTTTCCGCGATGTTTCCCTCGCATTACGGCCGACTGGCAGCTGCTCTGACCTGCAACGGGCGAGCACGCACAGGAGCGGCGGTCTAGGTTTCGCCCATGGCTCGGCGCACTGAACTCGTCAACCACCTCGGCAACGTGGGCCTCTTCTCGGGCCTGTCGAAGTCCGATCTCGGACGGATCGCGCAGGCCGGGGAGCAAGCCGAGTACCCCGAGGGCGCGACGATCGTCGAGCAGGGCGACATGGGCCGGTCGGCGTTCGTCATCCTCGAGGGCACGGCCATCGTTCGCCGCGGCTCGCGCAAGGTCGCCGAGCTCGAGCCCGGGGCACCGTTCGGCGAGATGTCGCTGCTCGACAAGGGCCCGCGCACCGCCTACGTCGTCGCCGGCACCGACCTCACGGTCCTCGAGATCCCGGCCAAGGAGTTCATGCGGGTCCTCGACGAGGTCCCGAAGCTGGCGGTGAAGCTCTTGGCCACGCTCGCCGGCCGTGTGCGGGACCTCGACCGCAAGGCCTACGGCTAGCACCGGTTACCGCCGGGTAACCCTCCGGGAGGTACGGTCGCGCTTGCTATGAGCGCAGCGACCGACCACGCGACCGAGACCACGCGGGGACGCCTTCGCCCCCACCAGATCGTCCTGGCCCTCGGCGTCGGCATCGGGCTCTTCACCCTGATGTCGGGCATCCTCCCGCAGATCACCGGCTGGGAGAACGAGAACGAGGTCCACCGGACCGTCTTCGGCAACGTCCCCGGCGGGATCAAGGTGGCCTTCTACACCACCATCCCGATCCTCCTGGTCTGGGGTGCCGTCAACTTCGCCAACCGGGTGCGGAACTGGGAGCGCGGCGCTCCCGACAACCGCAAGACCACCCCGAAGAACATCAAGCAGCGCATCGAGGACCTGCGCGCCGGCACCACCATGCAGACGCTGGTGCGTGAGCCCGGAGCAGGGATCATGCACGCGGCGATGTACTTCAGCTTCCTCGTCCTGCTCGGCGTGACCACGACCCTCGAGGTCGACCACCAGCTCCCCGAGGGCCTCAAGTTCCTGCACGGCGACGTGTATCGCGGCTATGCCCTGGTCGGCGACGTGGCCGGCGCCGTCTTCGTCGCCTCGGTCGTGTGGGCGATCGTCCGCCGCTACGGCCCTCGCAACTGGCGGCCGTACCGCATCCGCATCAAGTCCAAGCCGGAGCACGCCGTCATCCTCGGCACCCTGCTCGCCATCGGCGTCACCGGCTTCGGCGCCGAGATGTTCCGCATCGCCGTCGAGGGCCGTCCGGAGTACGAGCGATGGAGCGTGATCGGCTATCCGCTGTCCGGGCTCGTCGAGGACTGGTCGAACGTGGCGGGCTGGCACCAGTTCTGGTGGATCGCCCACGCCCTGAGCTTCGTGGTGTTCCTCGTGATCCTCCCGATCACGATGCTGCGCCACATCTTCACCTCGCCGCTCAACATGTACCTGCGGGACCGAGAGCGCCCGAAGGGCGCGATGCGGGCGATGCCGAACCTCGAGGAGACCGAGCTCGAGACCTTCGGTGCCACCGCGATCGAGGACTTCACCTGGAAGCAGTTGCTCGACACCGATGCCTGCACGATGTGCGGCCGGTGCACCAGCGTCTGCCCGGCCCATGCGACGGGCAAGCCGCTCGACCCACGCGAGATCGTGCTGAAGACCGGTGAGGTCATGGCCGCCACCGGCACGCCCCAGGTCTCCCCTCCGCTCGGGACGGTCCCCGACATCACCATCGAGGCCGACAACATCTTCGAGCGAGTCAGCCACGACGAGGTCTGGGCCTGCACCTCGTGCAAGGCCTGCGACGAGATCTGCCCGGTCAACATCGAGATCCTCGACAAGATCCTCGACATGCGTCGCTACCTGACGCTGATGGAGTCGGAGTTCCCGACCGAGCTCGGCAACGCCTTCCGCGGCATGGAGAACAACGCCAACCCGTGGAACATGTCGCAGGGCGAGCGGGCCGACTGGGCCGATGGCCTCGACGTGCCGATCATCGAGCCGGGCGATCCACTCGACCACGAGTACCTCTACTGGGTCGGCTGCGCCGGTTCGTTCGACGACAAGAACCGCAAGGTCTCCCAGGCCACCGCCGAGCTGCTCCAACGGGCGGGCATCGACTTCGCCATCCTCGGCCCGAACGAGATGTGCACCGGGGACTCGGCCCGCCGCTCGGGCAACGAGTACGTCTTCCAGATGCTGGCCATGCAGAACATCGAGACGATGGACGGCATGGGCGTGAAGAAGATCATCACCCAGTGCCCGCACTGCTTCAACACGCTGCAGAACGAGTACCCGCAGCTCGGCGGCAGCTACGAGGTGCTGCACCACTCGCAGTTCCTCGAGTGGCTGGTCGAGACCGGCAAGCTCGACCTGTCCACCGCCCGGCTCGAGGACCGGATCGTCTACCACGACTCCTGCTACCTCGGTCGCCACAACGACGTCTACCTGGCGCCCCGCAAGGTCATCGGCCAGCTCGGCGGCGTCGAGATCGTCGAGGCGCCCCGCAACGGCACCAAGGGCATGTGCTGCGGCGCCGGCGGCGCCCGCATGTGGATGGAGGAGTCGATCGGCACGAAGGTCAACGACGAGCGCTCCCGTGAGCTCGTCGCCACCGGCGCGTCGCGGGTCGCGACCGCCTGCCCCTTCTGCTACATCATGATCGACGACGGGGTGAAGGGGATGGGCCACGACGAGGACGAGGTCCGCGTCGCCGACATCTCGATCCACCTCGTCGAGGCCATCCGCAACGGCGAGGCCGAGCGCTACTCGTCGGTGCAGGCCACCGACATGACACCCACCGCCGGCGACTGATCCGCTCCCCGCACGGCGGGTCCGTCCTGGGACCGGCACTGCGCGCCTCCATCGTCACTCTGAGTGACGGTGTTGTTCGTCCCCGGGTAGGGTCTGCCCTCAACCCGGGCGGGCGGCCCGGCGGCAGCGCCGTGCGCTGTGGCAGTCGTGGGAGCAACACGTGGTGGCAACCAAGTTCATGCGGTGGGCGACCCTGGTCGCACTTGCGGCCGCGGCCGCGCTCGTCGGGCTGACCTCTGCGGTCGGGGCGCAGGGCGGTGGGGCCGATCCGGTGAGCGAGATCCCGGTGGACGGCTGGTCGACCAACGGGTTCGTCTACGCCGTGGCCGTGGTCGGCGACACCGTGTACGTCGGCGGCGACTTCTCGACCGCTGTCGGCCCCGACGGCACCAGCGTCAGCCGCGCCAACGTCGCCGCCTTCGACCTCGCGACCAACGGCCTGCTGCCCTTCGTCGCCGACACCGACGCCGACGTCCTGGCGCTCGAGGCCGACGCCACGACGGTGTGGATCGGCGGCGACTTCAGCACGGTCAACGGCACGGCCCGAGCCCGCCTCGCCGCCGTCGACGGCGCGACCGGCGCCGTCGTCGCCGGCTACTCGGCGGACACGAACGACTCCGTGCACTCGCTCGAGGTCGTCGGTACGTCCCTCTACGCCGGTGGCGAGTACACGACCATCGGCGGGGTGGCTCGCAACCGCATCGCGAAGGTCGACGGCGCGACCGGAGCCCTCGACGCGGCGTTCACCGCCAACGCGAGCCACATCGTCCGGGCCATCGCTGCGGACCCCACTGGCAACCCCGTGTACCTCGGCGGAGACTTCACCCAGCTCAACGGCGTGACCGACCAGTACCTCGCCGGCGTC
>JBCCWI010000099.1:0-14978 GCA_039193795.1 Actinomycetota bacterium
CCCCCCCCCCCCCCCCCACCTTTTCCTTCGCGCCCCCCCGCGGCTCACCCCCCTCCCCTCGACTCCATGTCGTCGTCGACGCTCAGGATGAAGCAGGCGGACGCCTGCTGCGGTACACCGCGGACCCCGATGTTGAACCAGACCGGTGAGTTGAAGGCGACCTTCTGGGTGGCCAGCAGATGGGTGAGTTCGGCGCGGAACGCGGCGGTCTCGGCCGCATCGGCGAAGTAGCCGTCGCGTTCGCCCCAGGCCGTGATCGCGGCGACGATGCGATCGATGACCTGGCGAAGCGAGGTCTCGCGTTCATCGGTGCCGAGCGTGCCGCGGAAGTACTTCTGGGCGAGGATGTTGGTGGCGTTCTGCGACCACGACGACGGCACCTCGACACCGAGTTGCTCGAAGGCGACCGAGCCGTCGCGATGGTCGGTGAGGCGGGCGTCTCGACGTTCCCAGGTGAGCTCGTCGTAGGGGTCGACGCCCTCGACGGTGAAGCGGCGGGCGATACCGAGTCCGGTGGAGTGGGGGGCGAGGGCCATTGTCGGGTGCCTTTCGTGGGAGGCGGAACCTCGGGAGGTCAAACGAGTGGAATTCCATCGATGCCATACGGTGAATGCTCGATTCACCACACCCGGTGGTGGAGGGGGGAATCCCCGCTCGACCGTCGGACGAGATGAGGGCCGTGGCGGGCGGGTCGACCTGGGTAAGAGGGCAGCACTTGCGTACAGCTTCCCCACACCCCCCTTGGCGTAGGGCCCCCAAGGAGCAGAGTTCGACTCACACCGAGACGTCTCGCCACCACCATCCTGGTGGACCCGACCGCCACAGCGACGGTCACGATAGAGACATCGGTGTGTGCACGAAAAGGGGAGTCGGTGTGGATTCCGCGGGGATTTCGCGCCGCTTGTCCACAGGTGTCCACCGTGCCCAAGCGGTACCGTCTCCTCCCATGCGCCAGGTGTTCACGACGACCGCCGAGAACGTCGATCCGCTCGACCTCTACCCCGCCGACGACCGCCCCCGCCACGACCATCGCCCGTGGGTGATGGCCAACATGGTGGCGAGTGCCGACGGCGCGATCGCGGTCGACGGACTCAGCGGAGGGCTCGGCGGTGAGGGCGACGCGATGGTCTTCCGGGCGATCCGCGCCAGCTGTGACTGGATCGTCGCCGCATCGGGCACGGTGCGGGCGGAGCGCTACCAGGTCCCCCAGAGCAGTGAGGTGGTCGCGGCCCGGCGGCGCGCCGCCGGACGAACCGATGCCCCGCGCCTGGCCGTCGTGACCGGGTCGGTCGACCTCGACCCGGAGCTGCCGCTGTTCGCCGAGCGCCCCGATGGCGCACCCAAGGCACTCGTGATCACCGGTGCGCACCCGCCGGCTGCGGCGGTGGAGCGGATCGGTGATCGAGCCGAGTGGTGCCACCTCGAGACCGACCGGCCGACCCCGGAGGCGATCATCGCCGCACTGGGTGATCGCGGTGCCGACGTGGTGCTGCTCGAGGGTGGACCGAGCTTCAACGGCCAGATGGTCGATGCGGGCCTGGTCGACGAGCTGTGCCTGTCGATCTCGCCGCATCTGGTCGGCGGGCCGTCGCCTCGCATCGTGCATCGCTCGACCACGGCGACGCCTGCCGATCTGCGACTCGAGCGGGTCCTCGAGCACGACGGGGCGCTGTTCGTGCGCTACGTGCGGGCCTGAGCCGCGGCGGGCGCTCAGCCCAGCCAGTGGCTGGGCACGACCAGCTCCTGGCCGGGCTGCAGCGACGACGAACCGGCGAGACCGACCAGTCGGTCGACCAGAACGCGCGGATCACCGTCGGGGTCGAGCTCGGTGGCGATCGCCCAGAGGGTGTCGCCGGGCTGCACGACCACGGTCACCGACTCGGCGAGCTGGCCCTCCGGCGTGGGCGTGGCGTCGGCCGACCCGACGAACGATGCGACCCCGAGCACCAGGCCGATCAGCAGGGCGAGGGCGACCAGGCGCCGACGACGGTAGACGTCGTCGCGATGGGCCACCGGGAGGTGGTGCACCGTCGCCAGCTCCTCGGCCCGGGCGGGGACCGGCTCGGTGGGAACCGCGACGAGCACCGGCCGCTGCACGGCGGCCGGTGCGGCCTCGTCGATCGTGCGGGGACGGAAGGTGAGCTGTTCGGCGGGGGCGTAGGCGGCGGTGAGGGTGCTGGTGCTCATGATGCTCAGTGTGACGAGGGGGTGTGACAGCGACCGGCGGTGGGATGCCGGTCGGGCCGTTCGCCGCCCCGGGACCGATCTCGGAGGGAATCGAGACCGAATCGCCGGGGGTACTTGACGCCGAACGAATGTTTGGCGAACATGTGTGCGGCGAACAACCGTTCGTTGATTGAACCCGAACACCTGTTCGTTTGTCAACAGGCGTCGTGAAGAAATCCACAACTCGTCCACAGGCCGCCCGCCCCGGGCGGAACCGGCCCCGGGAGGAACCCCCATGTCCGACTCGCTCACCACCCGCCAACGCGAGATCCTCGACTGCATCGTCGAGCATCAGAACGAGCGCGGCTACCCGCCGTCGGTCCGCGAGATCGGCGAGGCGGTCGGCCTCAAGTCCCCCGCCACGGTCAAGGCCCACCTCGACAACCTCAAAGACGCCGGCTATCTCGTGCGCGACCCCGCCAAGCCCCGTGCGATCCAGGTCCGCTACGAGGGGGCCTCGGGGGCCAACGCCGAACGGCGCCCCGTGCGCCACGTACCCCTCGTCGGCGATGTCGCCGCCGGCACCGACGTGCTCGCCACCGAGAACATCGAGGAGGTCGTCCCGATGCCCGCGGACCTCACCGGCGACGGCGAACTCTTCATGCTGCGGGTACGAGGCGAGTCGATGATCGACATCGGGATCTTCGACGGCGACTTCGTCGTGTGCCACAGCCAGCCCAGCGTCGACAAGGGCGACATCTGCATCGCCGGCATCCCCGGCGAGGAAGCGACGGTCAAGACCTACGACGAGCGCGGCGGCAAGGTCGTGCTCATCCCCCACAACCCGGCGCTCAGCGAGATGGTGTTCGACCCGGCCGAGGTGCAGATCTTCGGCAAGGTCGTCACCGTGATGCGCAAGCTCTGACACCATGGCGGGATGGTTCGCCGTCCCGCCGTGCTCGCCCTCACCCTCGCCCTTCTCGCCACCGCCTGCGGGTCGGCGAGCTTCGAGATCAGCTTCGGGGGCGGCAGTGGCAGTGTCGAGGAGGCCGCGGCGTTCCTGATCGAGGGCGAGCTCGCCGACCAACTCGGCGAGCCTCTCACCGCGAGCTGTCCCGAGGTGGCCGATCCCGAGGTCGGCGTGACCTTCGACTGCACCGGCACCACCGAGGACGGGCTCGTGATCGACTTCGCCGGCATCGTCGACCGCGAGGACCACATCGACCTCAACAGCACCAACCTCATCGTCGCTGACCGGGTCCCCGACTGGGAGCTCGGACTCGCGGACTCGGTGAGCGCCACCATCGAGGCACCCGTCACCGTCGACTGTGGCGAACGCTTCCTGGTGCTCGGCGACCCGGCGGAGTTCGTGTGCGAGCTCAGCGACGAACTCGGCGAGTTCGCCGACCTGCGGGTCACGATCACCGACTTCGAGGCCGGCGACTTCAGCTGGGTGATCGAGTGATCTGAGCGAGCCGCCCCCACCGGGCGGCGCTCAGTCACACGCCGTTGGTGACCAGGTCGAGCAACGCAGCGTGGGTGTCGACCAACCACTGCCGTTCGAGGTACTCGCCCTGGGTGTGGGCGATCGTGGCATCGCCGGGACCGAAGTTCGATGCGGGAACGCCCCGCTCGGCGAAGAACGCCACGTCGGTCCAGCCGAGTTTCGCCCGGACCTCCAGCCCGTTGCGCTCGACCAGCGCCTCGATGAGCGGATCACCGAGCCCGGGTCGAGCGGCAGGCGACAGATCGGTCACCTCGACGGTGTCGCCCTCCGCCAACGCCGGGGCGATCACGTCGCGCACGTGGGCGACCGCCTCGTCGGCCGTACGGTCGGGGGCGAATCGATGGTTGATGCGCACCATCGCCGAGTCGGGCACCACATTGCCGGCCACGCCCCCCTCGACGTGCACCGCCTGCAGCGCCTCGCGGTACTCACAGCCCTCGACGACGGGTCGCCGGGGCTCGTAGCCGTCGACGAGGTCGAGCAACGCACCGAGGCGGTGGATGGCGTTGCGGCCCATCCACGGACGGGCGGTGTGGGCCCGCTCCCCCCGCAGTGTCACCTCCACCCGGAGCGTGCCCTGACAGCCGGCCTCCAACGCTCCGAGGGTCGGTTCGCCCAGCAGGGCGACGTCGCCTTCGAGGAGATCGGGACGCTCGGCTTCGATCTCGCGCAACCCGTTGTGGATCACCGCCACCTCTTCACGGGCGTAGAGCACGTACGTGAGGTCGACGGCCGGTTCGGTCACGGTGCGGGCGAGCTCCAGGATCGTCGCCACGCCGCCCTTCATGTCGGTGGTGCCCACGCCGTACATGCGGTCGCCGTCGATTCGGGCGCCGGCGTTGTCGTTGGCGGGCACGGTGTCGGTGTGGCCGCCGAGCACGAGGCGGCGCTCGCGGCCGAGCGTGGTACGGGCGACGAGGTTGTCGCCGATGCGATCGACGGTCAGATGGCCACAGGCCCGCAACTCGGCCTCGATGACGGCGACGATGCGTTGCTCGTGGAAACTCTCCGACGCGATGTCGACGAGTGCGGCCGTGAGGGCGAACACGTCGCCGGTCGGCAGGCTCGGCGCCACGACGTCGGTCATCGGGTCAGACCGCCTGACCGTGGTCTCGGAGGATGTCGTTGAGCGCAGACTTGTCGTGGCGCTCCCCCTCGGTGAGGCGCTTCAGCACGAGGATGGCGGGCAGGCCGAACTCGCCTCCCGGGAACGACTTCGACCGGGTGCCGGCGACGGCCACACACCACGGCGGCACCTCGCCGCGACCGATCTCCTCCCCGCTCTCGACATCGATCACCGGGATGGAGCCGGTGAGGATGGCGCCGGCACCGAGCACCGTGCCCTCCCCGACCCGGGCGCCCTCGGCGACGATCGCCCGAGAACCGATCATGCACTCGTCGCCGATCATCACCGGGGCGGCCTGCGCCGGCTCGAGCACGCCACCGATCCCGACCCCGCCGCTCAGATGGACGTTCTTGCCGATCTGGGCGCACGAACCGACGGTCGCCCACGTGTCGACCATCGTCCCCTCGCCGACGTAGGCACCGATGTTGGTGTAGCTGGGCATCATCACGACGCCGGGTGCCTGATAGCTGCCCCAGCGAGCCTGCGCGCCCGGGACGACCCGGACGCCGCGCTCCATGTAGTCGGTCTTGAGCGGGATCTTGTCGGCGTACTCGAAGGGTGCGTGCTCGATGGTCTCCATCCGGGAGATCTTGAACAGCAGCAGCACGGCGTACTTGCACCACTGGTTGACGGTGACCGAACCGTCCGCGTTCCACTCGGCGACCCGGGCGGCGCCGGTGTCGAGGGCGTCGATCGCCTCGTGCACGGTGGCCACCACGTCGGGATCGGCGGTGTCGAGGCCGTCGCGGCCGGCCCAGAGGTTCTCGATTCGGGACTGCAGATCGCTCATGGTCCGGGAGACTATCGGTCGCCATCCCCGACGAGCCGACCCGGTCAGCGATCGCGACGCTTCGTCGGATCCGGCGGTGGAAGGGGCGGCCGTTTCGGCGGCGACGACGGCACCGCCTCGTCGCCCGCCCCCGGCGATGGCGGCGGCGTGGACGGCAACGGGGGTGGACCCGGCGGCCTCGGGGGTGCGGAGGTCGCGGCCGGCTCGACGACCGGCTCGGGGTCTGCGGCGCGACTCGACGACGCGGCCTCGCCGCCACCGGTGTCGGCGTCGCCGTCGACCGTGGTGGGGTCGGCGCGCAGCACCCGCAACATGTTGACCGCCGCGACCACGCCACCGCCTAGCACCATCGGCAGGGCGATCAGCACCACGCCGAGCCACATGCGCTGGACCCGGTCGCCGACGTCGGCGCCGATGGCGAGTGTCGCATCGGGTGGAGACAGCTCGACGCCGTAGTCGCCCGGCTCGAGCCGGGCGCGCGACAGCGGTCGGCCGCTCCGGTCGCCCACGCTGTATTCGACAGTGTTGCGGGCGGCTTCGAGCACGACGGGCTCCCCGGACGCGAGGTCGACCAGGCGGAATCGCACACCGGAGAGCGACCGGCCGGAGGGCTCGAGGTAGACCGTCCAGTCGACGTCGTCGGTCACGGCGAGTTCGGCACCGTCGGCGCCGGTCACCATCGTGAGCTCGTCGACGGCGTCCTCGACCTGCGCCAACGCCCAGATGAACCAGACGGTGCTGGCGGCCACGCCGAGCACCGCCGAGACGATGCCGACCACCGCCCACCATCGGGCCTTGGGATAGCTGCCGGTCGTCGTCACCGACGGTTCGGTCACGAGGCTCCCAGTCGCCCCGCAGCGAGGCGCAGATCGTCGGTGGGCTGCACGGCGGCGAAGCGCACGTGATCGTGGCGGCTGCCGTAGAACTCGCCGGGTGCCACGATGACGCCGGCCTGCTCGGCCAGTACCCGAGTGAGCGCCCAGGCGTCTGCATCGGGCGCTGCGGCCCACAGGTAGAACCCACCGCCGGGGAGCGCGACCTCCGCGCCGGCTGCTCGCAACAGCCCCAGCCCGACGTCGAGCCGCTCGCGATAGATGGCCCGCTGGACCTCGACATGGTCCTGGTCGTCGAATGCGGCGACCGCAGCAGCCTGCACCGGACCCGGGATCAACATGCCGCCGTGCTTGCGCATCTCGCGCAGGTAGTGCACCACGTCGGGATCGCCCGCATAGAAGCCGGCGCGTCCGCCTGCCAGGTTCGATCGCTTCGACAGCGAATGCACGGCGAGGACACCGTCGACGCCGTGCTGCAGGATCGATCGGGGCGGACCGTCCCACGTGAACTCGATGTAGCACTCGTCGGAGAGAACCAGCACGTCGTTGGCCCGACCCCACTCGGCCACGGCGCCGAGATCGTCGAGCCCTCCGGCCGGGTTGCCGGGCGTGTTGACCCACAGGCACAGCGCCCGGGCGGCGTCGGCCGGGTCGATAGCGCTCAGGTCGATCCGCCAGGCGTCGTCGACCGGCACGGCCACCGCCCGACAACCGGCGAAGACGGCGCCCTGCTCGTAGCTCGGATAGGCGACCTCGGGGAACAGGATCGTGTCGCGCTCGGGGGTGCGCATCCGCAGGTAGTGCGGCGTGCCCGCCACGAACTCCTTGGTCCCGACGGCGGCGCCGATCTGGGTTGCCGGATCGACCTCGACCCCGGCGATGCGCTGCATCCACGCCGCAGCGGCCTGTCGGAACGCCACGGTGCCGATGGAGGGCGGGTAGCCCCGCTCGGCGTTCGAGGTGGAGAGGGCCTCGACCACCGCAGTGGGCGGTGGGTCGATGGGGGCGCCGATCGAGCAGTCGATCGCGGCGCCGAAACGCTCCACCGCAACCGCCCGCAACTCGTCGAGGAGGTCGTAGGGGTACGGCGCCGGCACGTAGGGGGCCCGGTAGGGGTGCAGGGTCGAATCGCTCACCAGTCGTCTTCCTCGTCGATCAGCTCCGACGGTAAACCACCCTCGACGTCGATCACGTACTCGCGCAGGGCGCCGAGGGAGGCCGGCTCGAGGCGAGCCTTGAGCCGCATGCCGATCTCCTCGGCACTCTCGGTGAGCACCTGACCCTCGCGATGGACCGACGCGAGTACGTCGCCGCGATCCCACGGGATCAGTAGCTCGGCGAGGGCGGTCATCGACCGGACCCGATCACCGATCACCGCGGTGAGGTGTTCGAGGTTGAAGCCGCTGTGGGCCGAGACCGCCACCGAGCCCTCGTGCTTGTCGGCGAGGCGTTCCGCCCCCTCGCCCTGGTCGGCCTTGTTGAACACCAGCAGTTCGGGGACCTCCCCTGCGCCGATCTCGGCGAGGACCTCCCGTACGGCGTCCATCGAACCCTGCGGATCGGGCCCCGACCCGTCGACGACATGCACGAGGAGATCGGCGTCGCGGACCACGTCGAGCGTGGTCTTGAACGCGGTCACGAGCTGATGGGGCAGTTTCCGGACGAAACCCACGGTGTCGGTGGCGAACACCATCTCACCACCGGGGAGCGCGAGCCGACGGGTCGTGGCGTCGAGGGTGGCGAACAGGCGATCCTCGACGTGCACGTCGGCGCCGGCCAGGCGATTCAGCAACGAGGACTTGCCGGCGTTGGTGTAGCCCACGAGTGCGATCGCCCGGTTGCGGGTGCGCGATCGCTGCTTGGACTGGGTCTCGCGGTGGGCCTGGACCTTGCGGAGGTCGGCCTCGAGCTTGTGGACCCGCCGGACCAGGCGCCGGCGATCGACCTCGAGCTGGGTCTCACCCGGTCCGCGGGTGCCGATACCGCCGCCCTGCTGGGAGAACGTCCGCCCGCTGGCGCGCAGCCGTGGCAGGCGATAGCGCAGCTGCGCCAACTCGACCTGGGCCTTGCCCTCCTGGCTGCTGGCGTTCTGAGCGAAGATGTCGAGGATGACCGCGGTCCGGTCCAGCGCGGACCGCCCGAGGATCTTCTCCAGGTTGAACTGTTGGGCCGGGGAGAGTTCGTCGTCGAACACGACCGTGTCGGCGTCGATCGCATTGGCGACCGCTTTGATCTCCTTGGCCTTGCCGCTCCCGACATAGGTGGCCGGATCGGGGGAATCTCGCCGCTGGTGCACCCGCTCGAGCGCGTCGGCGCCGGCGGTGTCGACGAGCAAGGCGAGCTCGTCGAGCGAGGCGTCGGTCTCTTCGGTGTCGGCCCCGCCGAGGGTGACACCGACGAGGACGATCCGCTCCCGGAAGGTGCGTTCGATGAGGCCGCCGGTCTCGCCGCCATAGTCCCCGAACGCGCCGCGGTGGCTCTCCTCGTCCGTCGGGGTCTCCCACGGCGGCGTGTCGTCGCCGTCCTCGTCCCAGTCGTCGGTGAAGATCGTCGGGATCTCGCGCTCGTCGTCGCCCATCGAGTCCTCAGGCTCCGGACGACCACACGTCGTGGACGTCGAGATCGGCGACATGGGTCGCGGGGCCGGTCAGCGTGACCGGACCGGCGACATCGACGAGCGCGTTGCCGCCGGGCATGCGCACGATCACCTTCGGGCCCACCATCCCCCAGCGGTGGAAGATGTCGGCCGACACGGTGGCGCCGGTGCCGCAGGCGTTGGTGACGCCTGCGCCTCGCTCCCACACCCGGTGATAGAGCTCGTTGGTGCCGCTCACGGTGACGAAGTGGACGTTGGCGCCCTCCTCGAAGTGACGTTCGACGGCGGGGCCGGCGGTCACCAGATCGATCGTGTCGGGATCGTCGACCTCGCACACGACGTGGGGATTGCCGATGTCTCCGGTCTCCCACCGCTTGACCGCCGCGACCGGTGCGCCGACGACCTCCATGAGGTCCTCAACGTCGGGATCGGGCCCGGGGCAGACGACGCCCATGTCCACGGTGGCGGTGACGACATGGGGCTCATCGGTGGCGTGCACCGTGCACGCCCGCACCCCGGCGGGGGTGGAGATGTCGAGGTGGAGATCGGCGACGCCACGCGCACGGGCGACGGCCTGGGCGAAGCAGCGGAGCCCGTTGCCGCTCAGCGCAGCAGGGCTGCCGTCGCTGTTCAGGAGGCGCATCACGATGTCGCCGCCGTCTCGATGCTCGGGCCCCGGCGGCATACCGAAGATCAATCCATCGGCACCGATGCCGGTACGGCGATCGCACCACGCCCGAGCCCGCGCGACGGCGTCGAGGGGCAGGTGCTCGGTCAGACACACGAGGAAGTCGTTGCCGAGGCCGTGGTGCTTGGTCAACCGGATCGGCGCCGGCTCGATGGCCATGTCTCCATCATCGCAGGCTCACGCCCGTCTGAGACAGGTTGTTTGTCCGTTGTCGGGCAGGTCGCAGCCGGATCAACCCGGGGTCTGCGCCGCCCGGTCCCACCGGTCGAGGACCTGACGCGGGTCGACGGGTGCGTCGACCCACGCGATCCGGGGGTCTCGGCGGAACCATCGTTCCTGTCGACGGGCGAACTGACAGGTGCGGGTGATCGCCGACTCGAGCGCCTCGTCGAGGCCGGTCTCGCCTGCGATGTGGGCCAGGAGCTCGCGATACCCGAGCGCCTGCATCGCGGTTCGCGACGGGTTCTGCTCCGCCAGCCAACGAACCTCGTCGAGGAAGCCGGCCGCCATCTGCATCTCGTAGCGCTGGGCGATGCGGGTGTCGATCTCGGCGCGGGGCCAGCGGATCGCAACCTGCACGAACGAGGTCGGCGGGTAGGTCTCGAGCCCGGGACCGAACGACGAGAACGGTCGCCCCGAGCCGATCGTGACCTCGAGCGCCCGCACCACACGGCGACGGTTGGTCGGCTCCATGCGCGCCGCCGCGACGGGATCGGCCTCGACCAGCCGACGGTGCAGTGCCTCGGTGTCGGGTTCGCGATCGAGTTCGGCCCGAGCCTCCGGGTACTCGCCGGGAATCTCGAGATCGTCGATCACCGCTCGGAGATACAACCCGGTGCCACCCACGAGTACGGGGAGGTTGCCGCGACCGCGCACCTCGTCGATCGCCGCCCGCGCCGTCGCCTGGAACTCGCTGACCGTGAAGCGGTGATCGGGATCGACCAGGTCGATC
This sequence comes from Actinomycetota bacterium, assembly GCA_039193795.1. GTDB lineage: Bacteria > Actinomycetota > Acidimicrobiia > Acidimicrobiales > Aldehydirespiratoraceae > UBA11606. The sequence goes on from JBCCWI010000099.1 coordinate 10,659, forward strand.
AGGTGGTGACGGACCGCCTGCTGTTCCGCGGGTGTGGGCGTCGCGGTGCCGACGTTCATGCCCCGGTAGACCTGCATCGAGTCGATCGACACGAGCTCGACCTCGGGGCCGTCGCCGGCGTGTTCGTCGGCGACGAGATCGGCCACTGCGAGCGCCAGCGACGACTTCCCCGAGGCCGTGGGTCCCAGGATCGCGAGCGGCCGGGCTCGGCGGGCCGTCCAGATCGACGGTTCGCTCACCCGGTCCCGGCCGTTCCGAGATCGACGCCGAGGTGGCGGGCGATCCCGACGAGCAGCTGGCCCGTGTCGAGCCGGCGCAGGTCGAGGTGGTCCATCCCGTAGGCGTCGAGGAGAGGGGCGACGACCGCCGGCCCGTGACGTTCGCCGACGGCGACGGCAGCGGCAGCCAGCTCGACCTCGCGGTCGCCGTCGGCACGCACGCCCTCGATCGCGACCGTGCCGTCTGGTTGCAGCAGACAGTCGGCCAGGTCGAGGCCGGGCCGGATCGGCACCGTCGCGCCGACGGCCGGCGGGAGGACACTGACGGTCTCGGCGGCGAGCCGGGCGAGCTCGAGCACGGGGCGGCCGAGGTAGGGCCCCGAGGTCATCTCCGGCTCGTCCGCCTCGGCCGCCGCGTCGAGCAGCACCTGGGCCATCGCGGTGAGCGTGACCGGACGACCGGCGGCGGGTTGGGCGTGGGCTCGCCGGATCGCAGCACCGATCGCGCGGGCCACCGATTCGGGATCGACGGGTACGGCGCGGTCGTCGAGCCGGATGCCGTCTTCGCCTCCCGAGGACCCGTCCACCAGGTCAGCCGGCCGTGACCGGGATCCGGGTGCGATGCCGCGCCGGAATGGTGACGTCGATGAGTTCGCCGAGCAGGTGGTTGACTCGGGCCTCGGTGACCCGGACCTCGGCGTAGGTGCCGGCCTTGAGCGGGGTCGGGCTGGCGAAGTGCACGAGCACGTTGCGACGGGTCCGGCCGGTGAGCACCGACGGGTCCTTCTTGCTGGGGCCTTCGACGGTGACCTCTTCGACCCGGCCGATCCTTCCCTGGTTGGCGCGCATCGACGAGCGCTCGATCACCATGCGCAGCCGCTCGTAGCGTTCGACCGCGACCTCGTGGGGAACGGCCAGCTCGGGCTGGGCCTCCAGCAGCTCGGCGGCCTCGGTGCCGGGCCGCGGCGAGAAGACGAAGGTGAAGGCGCTCTCGTACTCGGCGGCGGCCGCCACCTCGAGGGTTCGTTCGAAGTCGTCGTCGGTCTCGCCGGGGAAGCCGACGATGATGTCGGTCGAGACGGCCAGGTCCGGGACGGTCGCCCTCGCCTCGGCGAGCTTCGCGAGATAGCGCTCGCCGGTGTACCCACGGTGCATGAGCGCGAGCACCCGATCGCTTCCCGACTGCAGCGGGAAGTGCAGATGCTCGCAGACCTCGGGGGTCTCGGCCATGGCCTCGAAGGTCTCCGTGCGCATGTCCTTGGGATGCGGCGACGTGTATCGGATGCGATGGATGCCGTCGATCGCGCCCACCTCACGCAGCAGGTCGCCGAACAGCGGGCGCGGGCGCCGATCCTGGGTCCAGCGTTCGCCGCACCACCAGACGTCGTCGAAGGTCTGGTCGGCGTCGGGGGAACGGCGGGCGAGGGCGAGGTCGCGCCCGAAGCTGTTGACGTTCTGGCCGAGCAGGGTGATCTCGCTGACGCCGTCGGCCGCGAGGCCGCGGGCCTCCTGCACGAGTTCGCCGAAGGGACGGCTGAGCTCGGGGCCACGAACGGCGGGCACGATGCAGAACGCACAGTTGTTGTCGCAGCCGATCTGGATCGTGAGCCAGCCGGCGTGGTCGACCTCACGTCGCGTCGGCAGCGCCGACGGGAAGGCGTCGTGGTCGTCGCGTGCGGCCGCCTCGAGGATCTCGACGACGGGGCCGTGTTCCTGGGCGTGGTCGAGGAGTTCGACGGCGCGGTGCACATTGTGCGTACCGAACACGACGTCGACGTGCCCGGCGCGGTCCATGATCGTGTCGCGGTCCTTCTGGGCGAGACAGCCACCGACCGCGATCTGCAGGTCGGGGTTCTGCGCCTTCAACGCCTTGAGGTGACCGAGGGCGCCGTACAGCTTGTTGTCGGCGTTCTCCCGGATGCAGCACGTGTTGAGCACGATCACGTCGGCGTCGGCGTCGGCGTCGACCCGATGCATCCCGTCGGCCTCGAGCAGGCCCGAGATGCGCTCGGAGTCGTGCTCGTTCATCTGGCAGCCGTAGGTCTTGACGACATAGGACTTGCCGTCTCGGCCCGGCGCGGTAGCGCTCCCCTGCTCGTTCACACCGTCGAGGCTACCGACACCGATGCGCAGGCCGTTTCGGTGTCGATCACGGTGCCGAAGTCGGCAGCGATGATGGCGGCGGTCGATCGGGCCAGTTGGGCCGCGGTGACGACCGAACCGTCGGTCGACGGCAGGTCGTAGCCGGCGGTCGCATCGAGCACGAACCACAGGTCGTAGCCGAGATCGCTGCCGATCCGGGCGGTGGTCTCACAGCACATGTTCGTGGTGATGCCGCACACGGCGATGCCGTCGACCGCCTCCGAGCGGAGCCAGCCATCGAGGTCGGGATGGCCGTGAAACGCGGAGTGGACGGACTTGTGGACCTCGAGGTCGACCGGACCGGCGACCTGCTCCTTGATGGCGTTGCCCGGTGTCCCCGCTGCGAGCGGCGATCCGGCGGTCGATGAGTCGTGGACGATCCGCACGATCGGTTGCCCTGCCGTGCGCCAGGCCGCCATCAGCGCCTCGATGTTGGCCTCACACGCCGGGTTGCTCCGATGACCCCAGTAGCCGACGTCGTCGAACCCGTACTGGACATCGACCACGAGGAGGGCACGGCGCATGCCGCCCATCCTGGCCCAGACCCGCCCGCCACGCACGACACGGGCGCGGGTGGCGTTCTAGCCTGCGACCATGCCCGACATCGGCGACGAGAAGTACATCCGCCTCACGACCTTCACCAAGGACGGCCGACCCAAACCGTCACCGGTGTGGATCGCGCCGCTCGGCGACGGGACGTACGGATTCACCACCGGGCTGAACAGCTGGAAGGTGAAGCGCATGCGCAACACCCCGTCGGTGGAGATCACACCGTCGGATGCGCGAGGGAATGTGGAAAGCGACGCCATGACCGTCTCCGCGATCGCCGAGGTCCGCACCGGCGACGGCTTCGCCCCGATCGAGCAGGCGATCAAGAAGAAGTACGGCTGGCAGTACACCGCGATCAACGCCCTCGGGAAGCTGAGAAATCTCCGGGGCAAGGGCGATGAGAACTGTGGCGTCGTCCTCACCGTGGAGACCTGAGCAGAGGCGGAAAACCCGAAGCGGACCACCCTCGAGGGTGGCCCGCTCTCACGCCCGATCGCTCGCCACAGGCATCGGCCGGCTGGGGGGCTGCCGGCTGCGCCACACGTCACGTTCGGGCGGGGACACGGAGACCGTGGTCGGGTCTCCGCAGATGTGTTCGGCACCGGGCACGCTCACCTGAGCGTTTCCCGGAACCTCGTTCAGTCGCTCGTCAGTCGTCGAGCGCGATCGGCATGTCGTCAGCGTCGGAGAACGCTTCGTCGCCCTCGGCATCGCCGTCGGTGACGTCGACCACCTCTTCCTCAGGTTCGGGCATGACCGCCTTCCACACCCGATCGGAGATCTCCACCATCACTTCGGGGTTGTCCGTCAGGTACTTCTTGGCGTTCTCCCGGCCCTGGCCGAGTTGCTCGCCGTCGTAGGTGTACCAAGCGCCCGACTTCTTCACGATGCCTTCCTCGACCGAGAGGTCGAGCACCGAACCCTCTCGAGAGATGCCGTGGCCGTACATGATGTCGAACTCGGCCTGCTTGAACGGCGGCGACACCTTGTTCTTGACGACCTTGACCCGGGTGCGGTTGCCGACGACCTCGACCCCGTCCTTGATCGACTCGATCCGGCGGATGTCGAGCCGCACCGACGAGTAGAACTTCAGCGCACGGCCACCGGGCGTGGTCTCGGGCGAACCGAACATGACGCCGATCTTCTCGCGCAGCTGGTTGATGAAGATGCAGATCGTCTTGGACTTGTTGAGGTTGCCGGTGAGCTTGCGCAGCGCCTGCGACATGAGGCGGGCCTGCAGGCCGACGTGGCTGTCGCCCATCTCGCCTTCGATCTCGGCGCGAGGCGTGAGCGCCGCCACCGAGTCGATCACGACCACGTCGAGCGCACCGGAGCGGATGAGCATGTCGGCGATCTCGAGCGCCTGCTCACCGGTGTCGGGCTGGGAGATCAACAGCTCGTCGATGTCGAC
>JBCCWI010000100.1:0-14568 GCA_039193795.1 Actinomycetota bacterium
CGCCAGGGGGACGCCGACGCCGATGAGTTGACCGAGCACCGGAACCCAGCCGAGGAACGCCGGGATCGAGCGCCGCAGCGCCCGGACGAACCCCGGCGGGGTCGTCTCTCCGTCGCCGGTGGTGATGCGGAGACCGAGCATGAGCTTGCCAGGGGTGCCGCCCCGATAGGCGACCATCAGCAGGTACACGACGGCCACGGCGATGAAGGTGGCCGTGAAGGAGAACGGGATCGGCACGTCGGATCCGTCGCCGCCGGCATCGATGTCGTCGAAGACGTCGCCCAGGTAGGCGATGAAGAACGGAAGCGCGACCGCGAACGCGAGGAGGCCGTCGATGATCGACGCGGCGACGCGGCGCAGAGCGCTCCCGTACTCGATCGTGCTCCGGGCGTGCTCGCCCCAGCCGGGAGGCTGCGGAACCGGATCAGTGGTCCAGGCCGAACCGTCCCAGTAGCGAACGGTTCCGGGAGGGTCGCCGGCGCCGTGGTACCAGCCGGCTGGTTGTGCGTCGCTCATCGGACCTCGATCGGTAGAGACTTCAGCGAGTTGTTGAGATTCGACCGTTGACGGGTGGGGCTGCCGGCGAGTTCGACCGAGCGCCAGCGTTTGAACAGCTCCTCGAAGAAGACCCGCCCCTCCAACCGGGCGAGGTGCACGCCGAGGCAGAAGTGGGTGGCGATGCCGAACGAGAGATGCGGGTTGGGGTCGCGATCGATGTCGAACAGGTGGGGGTCGTCAAAGACCTCGGGATCCCGGTTGGCCGCGGTGTAGATCATCGCGACCTTGTCGCCCGCCCGGATCGTCTTCCCGGCGAGGGTCGTGTCGATGGTGGCGGTACGGCGGAAGTAGTGCAGTGGGTTGGCCCAGCGCAGGATCTCCTCGACGGCACCGGGGATCGCCGCCCGGTTGCCCCGCAGGTCGAGGTAGGAGCCGGGATGTTCGAGGAGCGCGAGCGTCCCGGACGAGAGCATCGTGCGGGTCGTGTCGTTGCCGGCGGTGACCAGTTGCACGAAGAAGCGGCCGAAGTCGATGTCGTCCATGCGCTTGCCGTCGAATTCCTCGGCCAACAAGACGTCGGTCAGATCACCCTGTGGATCCATCCCTCGTCGGTCGGCGGCGAAGGCCATCGCGTACATCGCCATCTCGACGCTGGCCGAGCCGCGCTCGTTGCCCTCGGCGATGTCGGGGTCCTGCCCGCCGCTGCTGCGTTCGGCCATCGCATGAATCGCCGGGAGATCGGCCACCGGAAGGCCCATCAACTCCCCCAACACCCGGCTGGGGAGGTGGGAGCACACGTCGTGGACGAACTCGAGCATCGGGCCCCGCGCGTGCGCCTCGTCGAGGATCTCGCGCGTGATCGTGCGGATGCGCTCCTCGAGCCCCGACATCACGCTGGCCTTGAAGTGTGGGCTGACGACGTGGCGGTGGGCGGTGTGGCGCGGGGGATCCATCGCCAGCAGCATCCCGCGCATGTTCTCGAGCGAGGTGGGGTCGAGGTCTTCGACCACGACGCCGCCCGCCGACGCCGAGAAGATGTCGGCGTTCCGGGCGACGTGGATGACGTCGGCGTAGCGGAGCACCGCCCAGTAGCCGGGCTCGTCGTCCATCTCGACCCACTGGACCGGCTCGAGGCGGCGGGCCTCGTCGAAGCGGGCGTGTGGGGGCCCGTCGACGTAGGAGTCCGGGTCCGCGATCCAGCCCGCCATCGGATCAGCCGACGGAACGCAGATCGACCACGAAGACGAGCGTCTCGTTCGATCCGATCACGCCGCCGGCGCCCATCTGCCCGTAGCCCATGTCCGGTGGGATCGTGAGCCGGCGTCGTCCGCCGATCTTCATGCCCTGCACGCCCTGGTCCCAGCCCTGGATGACCTGGCCGGCACCGAGCCCGAAGGTGAAGGTGTCGTTGCGGTTCCAGGAGGCGTCGAACTCCCGCTGGGTGGACCAGCTGACTCCGACATAGTCGACGGTGACCTGCATGCCGGCGGTTGCCTCGGTGCCGTCGCCGACGACGAGATCCTCGATCTCCAGCTCGCCGGGGGGCGGGCCGTCGGGGATGGAGACGTCGGGCTTGCTGTGGATGTCCATTCGCCGGAATCTACTGCCCGCCCCGGGCGTGTTCCCGGATGTCCGGAGCCGACCGACGGTCGTTCGGTACCGAATCAGGGTCATGTGGCACGTCGGAAAAGGGGGTGGGACCGGCTACGGTCGAATGTCGGTCACCACGGAGTGACACCCCCAGGTCGAGACGAGGAGGAGGTTGCCATGGCTACCGGTCGATCCAGTTTCGCGAAGCGTCAGCGCGACATGGCCAAGAAGGCGAAGGCTGCGGCCAAGCGTGAGAAGCGCCTTGAGAAGGGCGACGACGACGAGCTCGAACTCGAAGAAGAAGAGGAGTTCGACGGGCCCCGCCTGTCCAACGAGGAGATCATGGAGCGGGTCGCGGACCTGCACCGTCGCTACGACGACGGCCAGATGGATCTCGACACCTTCGACGAAGAGAAGGCTGCGCTGATGGCGCAGATGGTCATCGACTGACCGCGTCGGCTCGGGTTCGCCTCGAGCCGCTCAGCGAACGCCCTCGAGTTCGCCCCCGTCGAACAGCGGAACGATCCCCTGTTCGTCGCGGTCGCGCTCGAGCGCGGATGCGCTCGGGGCCGAGCCGTCGTGCCTCGCGACCGCCTGCAGTGTCGCGTCGAGCAGCCGGGCGTCGCTCGAGGTGTTGAGGAACAGTCGGGGATCGGCGAGCACGAACTCGATCGCCCGGGTGAACGCGTCGCCGACCGCCAACGGCTCGTACCAGGCGAAGCGGGGACCGTGGTGATCGGCGGCCCAGCGCCGTCGGCTGACCGACTTGATCGTCTGCATCGCCACACCGCGCTCGACACACACCTCGACCAACGCGTCGACGTCGCTGGTGTAGGCCGCCGATGCCGCGAGGCTGTGGTTCCAGGGGAAGAGCACCGATGCGAACGGGGCTTCGGCCAGGCTGCGCAGGTGCATCGTCGGGATGCGCAGGCCGTGTCCGGTGACCCCGACCGCGGCGGCCAGGCCGTCGTCGACGGCGTCGAACAGGGCGCGGACCGCACCGCCTTCGCCGAAGGCGACCTCCCATTCCTCGGGTTCGACGAGGTTGTGGAGTTGGATCAGGTCGACCCGGTCGACCCCCATCCGTTCGAGGCTGGCTTCGAGTTGGGCGCGGGCCGCATCGCCGCGACGCTCACCGGTCTTGGTGGCGAGGAAGAACTCGGTGCGGTGATCCTGGAGGAAGTCGTGGAGGCGGAGTTCGCTGTCGCCGTAGGACGCCGCGGTGTCGATGTGGTTGATGTCGGCGTCGCGGATCTGGGCCAGCGTCGTGTCGGCTCGGCTCTGGCTCATCGCACCGAGCGCGGCAGCGCCGAAGATGATGCGGCTGCTCTGGTGGCCGGTGGTGCCGAACGGAAGGCGGTCGATCGAGGTCATGTGGCTCCAAGCAGGTCGCGAACGATCGCTCGGAGCTCGGGGACGCCGGTGCCCTTGTCGGCGCTCACCCACGTCACGTCACTGCGAGCGACCCCCAGCTTGTCAGTCAACTCGGTTCGGCGCTTCTTGGACTTGGACGGCTTGACCTTGTCGGCCTTGGTCGCCACGTAGGTGATCGACCGTCCGAGACTCTCGAGCCACTCGACGGTCTGGAGGTCGAGGGCGGTCGGGCCGACCGCACCGTCGATCAGCAGGATCACCGATACGAGGTTCTCGCGTTCTTCGATGTAGGTGCTGAGCATCGTCGCCCACTTCGCCTGCTCGGCTTTCGACACCTTGGCGAAGCCGTAGCCGGGCAGGTCCATGAGCCACCGTCCGGAGTTCTCCGGGGCGAGCTCGAAGGCGTTCATCAGCCGGGTGGCGCCCGGGGTCTTCGAGGTCTTGGCCAGGTTCTTGCGCTGGGCGAGCGCGTTGAGCAACGACGACTTGCCGACATTGCTCCGCCCGACGAAGGCGACCTCGGCGTTGACGTAGGGCAGGTCGTCGAGATCGACGTAGGAACGTACGAACGACAGTTGCAGGGGACCGGGCGCCATCAGGCGACCGTACCCAAGGTTCCGCTGACTGCCGCGGCGACCGCCTGGTCGATCGCCGTCGACCGGAACCGGTGGCCCTCGTCGAGCAGCCGCTGGGGCACGCAGCGGCGGCCGGTGATCGCCAGGGCGGGATCCGAGCCGAGCAACCACGCCCCGACCCTCGCCACGATGGCCGGCGACGGCACTCCGAAACGCCGACCGACCGCAGCCCGGTAGGCCGCCATCATCTCGGCGTTCGTCGCCGGCGCAGGCGACGCCAGGTGATAGAGCCCGTCGACGTCGGGGTCGATCACCGCCTGCTCGAGCAGATCGAACATGTCCTCCGCCCCGATCCACGACACCCATTGCCGGCCACCGGCGACCGGCCCGCCGAGCCCCAGTCGGGCGAGTCGGGTGAGCTGTGCCGTGGCCGGATCACCCGCACCGCCGATCGTGATGGCGGGCCGCAGCAGCACTCGACGATCGATGCCGGCCGCGGCCTGCTCGAACGCCGCCTCCCATCGCCGGCACACCTCGACCTGCTGGCGAGGCCCGTCGGTCGGGACCGGCGTCGCCTCGGTGATGACCTCGTCTCCGGCGTCGCCGAAGATCGCGAGCGACGACAGCTGCACCCAGCGGGTCGGTGGTGTGTCCATGTCGGCGATCGCTTCGCCGACGAGCCGGACGGTGCCCTCCCGCGAGCGGATCAATTCGTCCACGTTCGCTCGGGTGGGGCGGGTGTCGACCCGCTTGCCGGCGAGGTGCACGATCACGTCGGAGCCGTCGATTGCGTCGATCCACGACCCTTTCGATCGGGCGTCCCATCCGACGTGGCGCCAGCCCGCGTGAAGGGCGTCCTCCCCCCGTCCGACCACCAGCACGTCGTGACTCCGGGCGATGAGCCGCCGCGTGAGTTCGCGGCCGAGGAAGCCCGATCCGCCGATCATGGTGACCTTCATCGCCCGAGCGTAGATCGCACCGAGCCGTTGGGACGGGTGGTGGCCCCGCCTCTACGATCCGGCGATGGCAGACCTGCGTGGACGGACCGTGCTCATCACCGGCGGCAACGGTGGCATCGGACTCGGCATCGGCCGAGCCTGCGCGAAGGCCGGTGCCGACATCATCGTGTGGGGTCGCAATGCCGAGAAGAACGCGTCGGCGGAGGCCGATCTCCGCAGCCTCGGCGTGGCGGCGCACGCCCTCGCCGTCGACGCGTCGGACGAGGCGGCGATCGACGCGGGCTTCGCCGAGTCGGTCGAGCTCGCGGGCGGTCGCATCGACTCGGTGTTCGCCAATGCCGGTGTCGGCGGAAGCGGATCTCGCTTCCCCGACGTCACGCTGGACGAGTGGCGTCGCGTGATGACGACCAACCTCGACGGCGTGTTCCTGCTCTTCCGAGCCGCCGCGACGCACATGATCGATCACGGACAGGGTGGATCGCTCGTCGCGACGTCGTCGACGTCGGCGATCCACGGCGCCGCAGGTAACGAGGCCTACGGCACCAGCAAGACCGCGTTGCTCGGGTTCTGTCGGGCGCTCGCGGTCAACCTCGCCCGCCACCAGATTCGGGTGAACGCGTTGTTGCCCGGCTGGACCGTCACCGAGCTCGCCCAGTTCGGCTACGAGAACGACAAGTTCCGCGAGGCGACGCTGCGACGCACGCCGGTGCGGCGCTGGGCCGACCCCGACGAGATGGGTGCCGCCGGCGTGTTCCTCGCCGACCCAACGGCCACGTACCACACCGGTGATTCCATCGTCGTCGACGGTGGCTACACGATCTTCTGATGGACACCACCGTCTTCGGCAGGATCCTCGCTGGTGAGGCCGAGGTGAGCTGGATCGCCCGCGAGCACGGCGTGGCCGCGTTCATGGATCTGCACCCGATCAACCCGGGCCACGCGCTGGTCATCTCCGAACGCCCTGCGGTCGGGCTCGCGGATCTCGATCCCGAGGATGGTCGGCAGATGTTCGCGATGGCGCAGCGGGTCGCGGCGGCCATTCGCGCGAGCGACATCCGATGCGATGGGATCAACCTCGTGCTCGCCGATGGTGTCGTCGCCGGTCAGGAGGTCTTCCACGTCCACCTGCACGTCATCCCGCGACTCGATGGCGACGCCTTCGGCTTCCAGCACGCCCCCGGCTACCCGAGGGCCGAGGTCAGGGCAACGCTGGACGAGCACGCGATGGAGATCAAGCGAAGCTTGGGCCAGGCCTGAGTACGGGATCGGTGCGGGCGCGGGACCGCCAGGTCGCGCACGGAGCACAACCTGGCGGGGATCCTGCGAATGCAGAGTGTTAGAGCGCCGCGAAGCCCTTTTCGAGGTCGGCGAGGATGTCGTCGATGTGCTCGATCCCGACGCTGAGGCGCACCAGTCCGGGGTAGACGCCGGTCGCGGCCTGCTCCTCCTCGGTCAACTGGCTGTGCGTCGTGGACGCCGGGTGGATGACGAGGCTGCGGACGTCGCCGATGTTGGCGACATGGCTGTGCAGCTCGAGTGCTTCGACGAAGGTCTTGCCCGCCTCGAGCCCGCCCTTCAGCACGAACGAGGGGATGGCGCCGTAGCCCTTGCCGCCGAAGAGCTCGGTGGCCCGGTCATGCCAGGGGCTGTCGGGGAGCCCGGCGTAGAAGACGGACTCGACCTCGTCACGGCCGGCGAGGAAGTTGGCGACCGTCTTCGCGTTCTCGCAGTGCCGCTCCATGCGAAGGCTGAGGGTCTCCAAGCCCTGGAGGAACATGAACGAGTTGAACGGGGTGGTCGCGGCGCCGAGGTCGCGCAGGATCTGCACCCGGGCCTTGATGATGAAGGCGCCGTGCCCGAGTGCGGGCCAGTAGGCGAGGCCGTGGTAGCTCGGGTCGGGCTCGGTGAAGTTCGGGAACTTGCCGTTGCCGAAGTCGAACGAGCCGCCGTCGACGATCACGCCGCCGATCGAGGTGCCGTGCCCGCCGATGTACTTGGTGGCGGAGTGCACGACGATGTCGGCGCCGTGCTCGATGGGGCGCACGAGGTACGGGGTCGCGGCGGTGTTGTCGACGATGAAGGGCACACCGTTGGCGTGGGCGATTCCGGCGATGCCGGCGATGTCGATCACGTTGTTCTTCGGGTTGGGCAGGGTCTCGCCGAAGAACGCCTTGGTGTTGTCCTGCACGGCGCCGGCCCAGGCCTCGAGGTCGTCGGGGTCGTCGACGAAGCTGACGGTGATGCCCATCTTCGGCAGCGTGTAGTGCAGCAGGTTGTAGGTGCCGCCGTAGAGGGCGGCGGAGGCGACGATGTGATCGCCGGATTCGCAGATCGTGAGGATGGCGAGCGTCTCCGCGGCCTGACCGGACGAGACGGCGAGGGCGCCGGGGATGCCGACCGCGGTTTCGGTGCCGCCTTCGAGGGCCGACATCCGGGCCTCGAACACGCCCTGGGTGGGGTTCATGATGCGGGTGTAGATGTTGCCCATCTCCGCGAGGGCGAAGAGGTTCGCGGCGTGTTCGGAGCTGTTGAAGGTGAACGACGTCGTTTGGTAGATCGGCACGGCGCGGGCGTTGGTGGCCGCATCGGGCTCCTGGCCGGCGTGGATCTGGGCGGTCTCGAACTTCCAGGTATCGGACATGCCCGGAACGCTAACCCTCGATAGCCGACCCTACCACTCAGAAATAGATACTTTTCAGCAAATATGTCTGGCCAACGGCTAACTCGCTGCCGGCGTCGCAGTCGGCCGCCACCCGGTCGCCCGTCGGCGCGACACTTGGCCCATGCAACCTGTGGTCGCTCGTGAGCTCTGGCACCGACTCGAGGTCGTCAACGCCGTCACCTACTTCGGCGAGGAGTCCCGCGCCGCGGCCGCCGATCTCGGTCTCAAGGGCTTCTGGATGGGCTACTTCGCCTTCCGCGCCGCGCCGATGGGACCGGTGAGCGCGGGGGTGGTCGAGGCGACCTTCTTCAACTTCCACCCGGCGCGGGTGCGGCGGGCCGTCCCCGACGCCTGGCGCTACGCCGATCCTCGCGACGTCGTCGCCAACCGCAGCCGGGCCGCCGCGGCATCCCTGCGCCGGATCCTCACCGACCCTGGCGCCGATCACCTCGCCACCCGAGTGCTCCCGTTGGCCGACGAGGCCGTGGCCCGAGCCGGGGCGGAGGGACGACCGCTGTTCGCCGCGAACCGTGAGGTGAACGGCCTCGTCGACGCCGTCGAAGCGCTGTGGCAGGCCGCCACGACCCTGCGCGAACACCGCGGCGACGGTCACGTCGCGCTCCTCACCGCCGCCGGGCTCGACGGCTGCGAGGCCCACGTCCTCTTCGCCACCGCCGAGGGCGCCCCTGCACCGCTCTACCAGCAGAGTCGAGGATGGACGCCCGAGGACTGGGACGCGGCGACGGCTCGTCTCACCGAGCGCGGACTGATCGGTGGCCGCGGCGACATCACCGCCGCAGGGCGAGATCTGCACGACGAGCTCGAGCACGAGACCGACCGACTGGCGATCGCGCCCTATGCCGGGCTGAGTGCCTATCGGATCGAGCGCCTGCTCGCCGAGATCGATCCGATGGTCGAGACGATCGCCGGCGCCGGCGAGATCACCTTCCCGAATCCGATGGGCCTGCCGGCCCGGCGTTGATGGTGCGACCGGTCAGCCGTCGAGGCCGAGTTCGGACTCCAATCGGGCGATGCGCGCGGTCAACGCCGCGACCTCGGCCTCGAGCGCCGCGACTCTCGCGTCCGCGCCGTCGTGGACCGGCGCCGTCGTCGGTGTCGTCGTTCGATCCGGTGCTGGGGATGGCACGGCGGGCGTCGTCGCCGGCTCGACGTCGGTGGCGCCCTCGGCGCGCTCGGTGCGCGCCCACAGCTGATCGATCCTCGGCTCGCGTTCGCCGGCGCGTCGTTCCAACCGGACGATGAGCGGCTCGGCCCGGGCGGCCAGGCGGTCGAGTGCGGCGTCGACCCGGTCGGCGTCGCCCTCCGGCCCGCCGTCGTAGCGTTCGGTCCGCGTCGTGATCTCGTTGCGGGTCTGGGCACCGCGGAGGAGCAGGACGGCGAGGACCGCCGTCTCCTCACCGTCGAGCGTGAGCGCCTCGTCGACGACATGGCGGTGCTTCGGCACCCGGTGGCCCGTGCCGCTGAGCGTGCGGGCGAGCCCGCACTGTCGGAGCTCCATCATCGTCTGATCGACCTCCCGCTCGGAGTAGTCGACGACCGGATCGCGATTGGTCGACTGGTTGCACGCGGCGACCAGCGCGTTGGTGCTCAGCGGATAGTTGTCGGGGGTGGTGCCGGCTTTCTCGATGAGGGCGCCGAGGATGCGAGCCTCGATGGGGGTGAGCTGTTCGTGTGCGTCCACCCCGGCGATCGTAGAAGCCTCCCCGCCGTGGTGCCGAAGACGCCGGCGGCGATGGCACCATGGGCGTGATGTCTCGCCGGACCCTGCTCGTGATCGCCGGCGCCTTCGTGGCCCTCGCCGTCCTCGCGGTCACCACGCGATCCGGTGACGACTCCGACGCGACGCCGGCCACGACCACGACCACGACGACCGCCGCCTCGTCCACGACCACGACGACGACGACCACCACGTCCACCTCCACGACCACGACGACGACCACGCTGCCGGTCGACCAGGTCGCCATCGCCGCAGTGCTCGACCCGATGAGCGATCGAGAGATCGCCCAGCAACTGGTCGTGTTGGGGGCCAGCGGCCCGGACCCGGCCGCCTCGATCGCCGACGCGCTCGGCGACGCGTGCGTCGGCGGTGTCTTCGTCACCAAGAACGTGGGTAACTGGCAGCCGGCCGGCTCCCTGGAGGCGGCGACCGCGGCGATCGCATCGACCTCGGCGGCCGCGGCGGACTGCGCGGTCGCGCCGTTCATCACCACCGACGCCGAGCCCGGCACTCGCGTGCTGAAGGTTCCGGTCGATCCGTTGCCGGACCCGTCGGTCCTCGCGGCGGGGTTCGCCGACGATCCCGAGGCCGCCCAGTTGGAGGTCGATGCCGAACGGTTCGCCACCGATCTCGCCGGTGCCGGGGTGCACGTGAACCTCGGGGTGATCGTCGACGTCGACGCCGGGGACGGCTTCTACATGGATCGGGAGGGCCGGTCCTTCGGGGCCGATCCGATCGTGGCGGACGTACTCGGCCGGGCGCTCGTGGAGGGGCACTGCCGAGCCGGCGTGGCCGCGACCCTCAAGCACTTCCCCAACCAGGGTGCCACGGTCGAGGATCCCCATCGCGAGGACTCGTTCTCGGTGAACGGGTTCGAGACCTGGCGTCAGGTGGGTGCCGTCCCCTACGCGGCCACCGCGGCGCCTCTGATCATGACCGGCCATATCCGCTACGAGGGGGTCGACGACGGGCTGCCCGCCTCACTGTCCGAGGTGATCACCACCGGCTGGCTGCGCGACGAACTGGGCTACGAGGGTGTGGTGATCACCGACGATCTCCACACCATGCAGGGTGTCGGCGCATTCGCACCCGCCGATCGCGGTGTGACCGCCATCGCCGCCGGTGCGGATCTGGCCCTGTACGTGGCGACCGACGACGCGGCCGCGGTCATCGACGCGATCGTCGAACGGATGGCGACGGATCCCGGCTTCGCCGAGCAGGCGCGTGCGAGCGCGGCACGGGTGTTGCGCCTCAAGGGCGCGCTGGGTCTCCTTCCCGGCGGCGACGACGCCGGATTCGTCCTGTGTGGTGGTGCCTGAGCCGGTCACCGATCTCAGAGGCGTGAGCGGCGCCGTTCGAGCAGGCGCCGCTCGGCGTCGTCGCTGACCAGATCGAGCGCCCGGTCGAGTGCCTGGGCGATCTCGCCGACGTCTGCGCCCGATCGCTGCAGCAGTTCCGCTCGCGCCGCGTGCAGGTAGTGGTAGTCCGCGAGCGGTTCGGCGATCTCTGGGTCGGCGAGGAGGCTGAGGCCGGCGTCGGGCCCCTCGGCCATCGCGATCGCCACCGCCCGGTTGAGCTCGACGATCGGTCCGGGTCGGAGCTCGCGCAGGCGGTCGTAGAGCACCACGATCTGGGCCCAGTCGGTCTCGTCCGCAGTGGCCGCCTCGCCGTGCAGCGTCTGGATGGCGGCTTCGATCTGGAGTGGTCCGGGACGGCCGAGCCGCAGCGCGGACTCGACGAGCGAGCCGGCTTCCGCGATCGCGTCATGATCCCATCGCGTCCGGTCCTGGTCCTCGAGCAACACGAGGTCGCCCGTTGCGTCCACGCGGGCGGCCCGACGGGAGTCGATCGCCAGGCTCAGCGCCAACAGCCCTCGGCTCTCGGGGTCGTCGGGCACGAGATCGACCAGGAGGCGGGCGAGACGGATCGCCTCGGCGCAGAGGTCGAGCCGGATCGGGCCGTGCGCGTCGGAGCCGTAGGCACCGGCGTTGAAGACGAGGTACAGCACGTGATGCACGGCGCCGAGGCGGCCGAGCAGTTCCGCGTCGCCGGGAATGCGAAAGGGGATGGCGGCGGCGGCGATCTTGCGTTTGGCCCGGACGAGGCGCTGGGCCATCGTCGCCTCGGGAACCAGGAAGGCGCGGGCGATCTCGACGGTCGTCAGACCGCCCAGGCTGCGGAGGGTGAGCGCGACCTGGGCTTCGACGTTGAGCGCAGGGTGACAGCACCCGAAGAAGAGCCGGAGCTGTTCGTCCTGCAGGGCCGAGTCGTCGAGGCCGTCGTTGGGGTCGGGGGATTCGAGGAGGTCGTCGCCCTCGAGCCGGGCGAGGAGTTCGGACTTGTCGCGGCCGGTGCGTTCCCGTCGGATCCGATCGACCGCCCGGCGGCGGGCGACCGTGGTGATCCACGCGCCGGGCCGGTCGGGGATGCCGTCGTCGAGCCACCGGGTCAGTGCGATCTCCGCCGCCTCCTGGGCGGCGTCCTCGGCGGCTTCGAGGTCGCCGAGATCACGGTGCAGGGTGGCCATGAGCCGCGGCCATTCGTCACGCACGACCCGGGTGATGGTGTCGTGGATCGGGATGGCCACGGCTGAGCCGTCACTCGAAGTTCGGGACGGGACGGACCTCGACGGTGCCGGTCGCCGCGTGCGGAATCTGGGCGGCCCACTTCACCGCCTCGTCGAGGGACTCGCAGTCGAGGATGTAGAACCCGCCGAGCTGCTCCTTGGTCTCGGCGAACGGACCGTCGGTCGTGAGGGTCTCGCCGTCTCGGAGCCGGACCGAGGTCGACGTGCTGGTGTCCTCGAGGGGCTCGCCGCCCACCCAGACGCCGGCCTCCTCCACGGCGGCGCTGAACGCGGCGTAGCCGCCCATCATCTCCTCGAACCCGGGCATGCCCGGATCGGGGCTGGCGGTCTTGTCGCTCTCGTCGCCGTAGATCAGCAGTGCGTACTTCATGATTGCTTCCTCCGTTGTGTGGTGCTTTCACGGAGACGACGAACGGGATCGACGTCGCTCGACAGCTTCGCGGAAGAAATCCGAGATTTCTCGTGCGTGTAGGTTCGCGGCGATCGGCCACGAGGAGGCACGGGTATGGGTTCATTGGACGGCAAGGTCGCGCTGGTGACGGGATCGTCGAGCGGGATCGGCGAAGCGACCGCTCACGCACTGGCCGCCGAGGGGGCGCACGTGGTCGTGAACTCCTCGTCGTCGGTCGACGCCGGCCTCGCGGTCGTCGAGGCGTTGCCGACCGAGAGCCACTACCTCCAGGCCGACATCAGCGACGAAACCCAGTGCCAGACCCTCGTCGCAGGCACCGTCGAGCGCTTCGGCCGACTCGACGTCCTGGTCAACAACGCGGGGTGGACCACCCGTGTGGACCACGCCGATCACGCCGCACTCACCAACGACATCCTCTTCAAGACGATCGAGGTGAACGTCTACGGAACGTGGTGGATGTGCAAGGCGGCGATGCCCCACCTGAAGGAGGCCGAGGGCTGCATCGTCAACGTCACCTCGATCGCCGGGTTGCGTCCGCTCGGTTCGTCGCTGGCCTACGGGATGGCCAAGGCTGCGCTCAACTCCCTGACCGAGGACCTGGCCAAGTTCCACGCACCGGTGCGGACCAATGCGGTGGCGCCCGGTCTCGTCGCCACCCCGTGGACCTCGGACTGGGACGATCTCCACGCCGGGATCTCGGCCCTGGTTCCGGCCAAGCGATCGGCCACGCCCGAGGACTGCGCCCAGGCGGTCATGACCTGTGTGACCAACACCTACATGACCGGCACGATCCTCAAGGTGGACGGCGGGACGACACTCGCGCTCTAGCCGTCAGCGAAGGTCCAGAGCGGCCAAGCCGAACGACGTCAACGTCGCTTCATCGATCGTCGTCGCGGCGTGACGGCGCAGCGAGTCGAGGTCGCGATGCTCGAGTATCCACGGCGGAATCTCGACGCCTCGCTCGCGGACGAACGCGGCGGCCAGCTCCCAGCGGCGGTCGAGGTGGTCTCGCTCGACCTGTGATTGCCAGCGCTGGTCGACGACCGCGAAGTGTCGGTCGTAGCACTCGTCGCTTCGTGTCCGGCCGGTCCTGGCCTCGAAGTCCGAGTCACCCTCGGTCCCGTACCGGTAGCAACCGAGCCAGGGATCGAATCCGAGATCGAAGAAGCCGACCCCGGTGTCGATCATGCAGCGAAGGAACGCCCGGTACGCCCGGTCGTACGTGTCGAAGGTGATCGACGTCTCGGCGCTGTCGTTCGCCATGCCGCAAGCCTCGCGCCTGCGGACCTCGACCGCTGGTCAGCTCTCCGCGAAGGTGGCGAGTGCGGCGAGGGTGGCCTCCATCGTTTCGCGGTTGCGCGCGTCGCGATCTTCGACGCCGGAGATGCCCGGGCCCATCTCCTTGACCTTCTCCGGGCGCAGATCGAGCGTGTGCTCGCTCACTCGGGTGCCGCCGTCGATCGGCTCGAACTCGTAGCGCCACTTGGAGAAGACGAAATCGCCGACCTTGGCGTCGAACGCGAACGCCACTCCGGGACTGGCCTCGGTCACCTGACCCTCGGTCTGCCACTCGAACTCGCCGTTGCGGTTGTCGCCGACCCACTCGGCCCCGACGACCGGACTGTCGAAGCCGTCCTTCCAGGTGCACGTGTGGTTCTCGGGCGACCACTCACCCATCCGGGTGATGTCGGCGACGAGGTCGTAGAGGGTGTTGGCATCGGCCGCGATGTCGCGGCTCACGGAGGTCGTCCACTCGGTCATGGTCGGGACCGTAGTCACCGGCCGCCGCGGCCGCTCAATCCCCGGCGATCGACCTCAGTCCCAGAGGGCGGCGAGACCGGCGTCGACCTCGTCGGCGATGCCGACCATGGTCAACGCGAGGGTCCGATCGTCCTCGACGAGATCGATCGCCGGCTCCTCGAAGAGCTCCCGCACCGGCTCGAGGAAGCGGCTCATCTGGGCGTAGACGTGACGGTCGTCGTTGGCGTGACGGTTGACGTGGAAGCGCAGGGGGAAGTGCACCGTGAGTTCGTCCTTCGCGCGGGTGAGCGCGACGTACATGAGGCGCAGTTCCTCGGCGAGGCCGGCCTCGTCGCCGAGCGACATCTCCGACGGCATGTTGCCGTCGGCGGCGGGCCGGGGAATCACCCCGCGCCCCACCCGGCCCAGCGCG
>JBCCWI010000101.1:0-14482 GCA_039193795.1 Actinomycetota bacterium
AGCTGCTCGACACCGACGCCTGCACCATGTGTGGCCGCTGCACCTCGGTGTGCCCCGCTCACGCCACCGGCAAGCCCCTCGATCCGCGCGAGATCGTGCTCAAGACCGGCGAGGTCATGGCCCGCACCGGCGAGCCCAGCGTGTCCCCGCCGATCGGTGTCGACGACGAACTCACGGTTCCGGCCAACTGGATGTTCGACCGCGTCAGCCAGGAAGAGCTCTGGAGCTGCACCTCGTGCAAGGCGTGCGACGAGATCTGTCCGGTCAACATCGAGATCCTCGACAAGATCCTCGACATGCGTCGGTACCTGACGCTCATGGACTCCGACTTCCCGTCCGAGCTCGGCCAGGCCTTCCGGTCGATGGAGAACTCCTCCAACCCGTGGGGCATGTCCCAGGGTGAGCGGGCCGACTGGACCAAGGACGTCGACGGCATCACCATCCTCGAGGGCGGCGATCCGATGGAGGCCGAGTACCTCTACTGGGTTGGTTGCGCGGGTTCCTTCGACGACAAGAACAAGAAGGTCACCCAGTCGATGGCGAAGCTGATGCAGCGCGCCGACGTCGACTTCGCCATCCTCGGTCCGTCCGAGGCGTGCACCGGCGACTCGGCTCGCCGCTCCGGCAACGAGTACCTGTTCCAGATGCTCGCGACCCAGAACGTCGAGACCCTCAACGCGATGGGCGTGAAGAAGATCGTCACCCAGTGCCCGCACTGCTTCAACACGCTCGCCAACGAGTACCCGCAGCTGGGCGGCCACTACGAGGTCGTGCACCACAGCCAGTTCCTCGAGTGGTTGGTCGACCAGGGTCGCCTCGATCTCGAGGGCGCCGAGCTCGACGAGCGCGTCGTGTACCACGACTCCTGCTACCTCGGCCGCCACAACGACGTGTACATGGCGCCCCGCAAGGTGCTCGGCTCGCTCGGCGGCATCCAGCTCGTCGAGGCCGAACGCAGTGGCACCACGGGCATGTGCTGTGGCGCCGGCGGTGCCCGCATGTGGATGGAGGAGGACATCGGCGACAAGGTCAACGACGTCCGAGCCCAGGAGTTGGTGGACACCGGCGCCGACCGCGTCGCCGTCGCCTGCCCGTTCTGTTACGTGATGATGGACGACGGGGTGAAGGCCGCCGGCAAGGAAGAGGACGAGGTCCGCGTCGCCGACATCGCGATCACCGTGCTCGAGGCGATCGAGACCGGTGAGGAGAAGCGCGAAGCCGCGGAGTTCGCGTCCCAGGTCGAGCTCGCCGGGCTGTCGCGCCAGCGTCCGGGTCCCAACGACATCGGTGGTGACATCTCCGGTGGCGGCGACATCAGCGGCGGCGACGTGGCCGTCGCGGTCGCCGAACCCGAGGTCGAGATCCAGGGCTTCGCCGCCGATGTCGAGGTCGAGGTCGAGGTCGAGGCCGACTCGACGGAAGCCGAACCCGAGCCGGCGTCGATCGCCGACACCGAACCCGACGACCTCAAGGTCATCAAGGGCATCGGCCCCAAGCTCGAGGCGCTGCTGCACGAACTCGGCATCGTCACCTACGAGCAGATCTCGGTCTTCCCCGCCGACTATGTCGCCAAGCTCGACGACTACCTGGCCTTCGACGGACGCATCGACCGCGACGACTGGGTCGGTCAGGCCGCCGAGCTGGCGCAGACCCGACCGGCGAAGACGGACGAGCTCCCCGAGCTCCCCGACGAGCAGCCCGAGAACGCGACGCAGCAGGACTGAGGCCACAGCCACCGTGACCCGCCCCTTCGACCGGTACCGAGCCCACCCCTGGCACGGGCTTCCGACCGGAGCGGACGCGCCGGCGGTGGTCGAGGCCTACATCGAGATCACGCCCTACGACGGGGTGAAGTACGAGATCGACAAGGCGACCGGTTACCTCCGTGTCGACCGGCCCCAGGGTTCGTCGGCGCTGCCGCCGTCGCTCTACGGCTTCATCCCGCGGACCTACTGCGACGATCGGGTGGCGGCACTGACCCCACGGGCCGACCACGGCGACAAGGATCCGCTCGACATCTGTGTGCTGTCCCAACAGCGCATCGACCGGGCCGAGGTCGTCGTTCCGGCGCGGGTGGTGGGCGGGATCCGACTGCTCGACGAGGGAGAGGCCGACGACAAGATCGTGGCGGTGCTCGCCTCCGACACCGTCTTCGACTACGCACAAGACATCAAACACCTCCCCGAAGCGGTCACCAATCGGTTGGTGCACTACTTCGCGACCTACAAGATGCGGATGACCGGCGAGCAGGACAACCCGATGGAGATCGTCGGTACGTACGGGCGCGACGAAGCGCACCAGGTCATCACCGCGTCGATGGCCGACTATGTCGACGCCTTCGGATCCACCGGGGCCGACTCGTGACCGCCGGCGTACTGGTCGTCGGCCACGACGACACGGTGACCGAGTTCCTCACCGCGGTGCTGCGGCGAGGCGGCGTGGATGCGCGACCAGCGCGTGCGGAGGCGGCCGCCGCCAGAGCCAACGACGACGAACCGTCGCTGGTCCTCGTCGACACCGACCTCACCATCGTCCGTTCGATCCGCTCGCTGGCCGATCAGAAGAAGGCAGCGGTGCCGATCGTGGTCCTCGGTGAGGAGCGGCCCGTCGAATCCGCGTCCGAGGACGCGATCGACGCCGGCGCGAACCACTATGTCGGCCGTCCGATCGTCGACACGGTGCTGATCAACGGCATCCGCTCGATTCTCGACGCCGGCTGACGGGACCCGCCGCTAGCCTCGGCGCGGTGACGGACGCACCGACCATCCTCGTCATCGACAACTACGACTCGTTCGTCTACATCCTCGTCCAGTACCTCGGTGAACTCGGCGCCCAGCCGGTGGTCAAACGCCACGACGAGATCGATCTCGTCGGCATCGCCGCACTCGACCCCGACGGCATCCTCATCTCGCCCGGTCCGGGCAACCCCGACGATGCCGGCGTGAGCCTGTCGGTGCTGACCGACCTCGAGACCGACGCACCGATCTTCGGCGTGTGCCTCGGGATGCAGTGCATGGGTCAGGCGTTCGGCGGCGACGTCATCCGCGCCCCGCAGGTGATGCACGGCAAAACCTCGATGATCCGCCATCACGACCTCGGCGTGTTCGACGGGCTGCCCAACCCGGTGGAGGCGACCCGCTACCACTCGCTGATCGTCGATCGCGCCACCGTGCCCGACGTGCTCGAGATCACCGCGGAGAGCGACGACGGCCTGATCATGGGCCTCCGGCACCGCGAGCGCGACATCGAAGGGGTGCAGTTCCACCCCGAGTCGGTGCTCACCAGCGCAGGGCACGCGCTGATCACCAACTTCCTCGACCGCTGTCGCTGACCACGCCTGCGCCCCATCGACGGGCGCCGGACCGGATCACTCGTCGCCGGGATCCTCGGTGGTCGTCGTGGTCTCCTCGGGCACCGTCGTCGTCGTGGTCGTGGTGGTGGTCGTCGTCTGCGGCGGCGCTTCACCCACGGTGATGGTGATGGTGGTGCCGACCTCGACCTCTTCGAAGGCGGACGGCGACTGACTGATCACCCGCCCGATGCTGACCGACCCCTCGGGGACGGTCTCGAACAGGGTCACGACCTCCAGACCCTGGTTGCGCAGGGTGGTGATCGCCGTGTCGGCGAACAGGTCGGTCACGAGCGGGACTTCGACCATCGGGAGACCGGTCGAGACGACGATGCTGATCAGCGATCCGTCGGCGAGGAGGGTGTTGGCCTCGGGGTTGGTGCGGATGACGCGCCCTTCCTCGATCTCCTCGGACGCCTCTTCGAGCTGGGTCTGGTCGACGTTGAAGCCGGCGGCGTTGATCGCGTTGATCGCTGCGACCAGATCGAGGCCTTCGACGTCAGGCACCGGCACGACCTCCGGGCCGCTCGACACCGAGATCTCGACACTGTCGCCGGGCGGGTGGGCCACGCCGGCGGCCGGGAACTGACCGATGACGGTGCCGGCCTCCTGCGGGCTGGTGGTCGGGGTGACGGTGACGGTGTAGCCGCTGCCCTGCAGGATGGCGGTCGCGGACTCCTGGCTCTCGCCGATCACGTTGGGCACGGTGTCCTCGGTGCCCGAACTCACCCGGAGGGTGATGACGGCGCCGGGTTCGACGCGCTGACCCGACGGGGGATCCTGAGCGATGACCTCGTTGACCGGGATGTCGTTGTTGGGCTCGAACTCGACCTCGAAGTTCAGGTTGGCTTCGAGCAGCAGGGCGCGGGCATCGTCGACCTCGAGACCGTCGACGCTCGGCACGTCGACGAGTTCGACCTCGACGTCATCGTTGTCGGCGTCGCCGTCGGAGTCGCCGCCGAGGGCGTCCCAGAACCGGGCGAACAGGAAACCGAGGATGATGATCAGGACGGCCAGGGAACCGACGAGGGCGACGTTGCGCCACATCCCGCCACCGCGGGGCGGCTCCTCGTAGTAGTACCCGCCGCCACCGCCGTACCCGGCCTGGGCCATCGCGGCCTGGTTCGGGTCGACGTACTGCTGGGGCATCGGCTGCGCCGCGGCGGCCGGCACCGCGACGGGCTGGGCCGGCGTCACCGGCTGAGCGGTGGTGGCGTCGACGGGGGGAGCGGCCGGCGCCGGGGTCGGCTCGACCGGGGTGGGGGCGACCTCGGCCGCCGCAGCGGCGGGCGCGGCAGACGCCGCCGCGGCACCGGCCGCGCCGGCGGCGGCAGCGCCCTTGCCCGGGATCTTGTGAGCCCCGGCGAGGTATCGGCGCAGGTCGCTGCGCAGGTCGTCGGCGGTCGGGTAGCGGTTGGCCGGGTTCTTGGCCAGCAGCTTCATCGTGATCGCCTGCAGCGACGGGGCGACCTGCACGCCACGATCGGTGAGGGCCTGGGGCCGTTCCTGCACGTGCTTGTAGGCGACCGCTACCGGTGTCTCGGCCTGGAACGGGGGCACGCCGGCGAGCATCTCGTAGAGCACCACGCCGAGGGAGTAGAGGTCCGAGCGGCCGTCGAGGGCCTTGCCCTGGGCCTGCTCGGGCGAGAAGTAGGTGGCGGTGCCCATCACCGAGCCGTGCTGGGTGAGCGCGGCCTCGCCGCCGCTGACCAGCGCGGTCGCGATGCCGAAGTCGGCGACCTTCACGTCGCCGGCGTCGGAGACGAGGATGTTGCCGAGCTTGATGTCGCGGTGCACGAGCCCCGCGGCGTGTGCGGTGGAGAGGGCCCCGGCGACGTCGGCGGCGATCTCCGCGGCGCGGTCGGCGTTGAGCGGGCCGGTGCTGCGCAGCACGTCGGACATCGAGCGGCCCGAGACGTGCTCCATCACGATGTAGTAGGTGCCTCGCTCCTGACCCCAGTCGTAGATGCCGACGATGTTGGGGTGGTTCAGGTTGGCGGCGGCCTGGGCCTCTCGACGGAAGCGCTCGACGAAGTTGGGGTCGTTGGCGAACTCGGGGAACAGCACCTTCAGCGCGACCTCGCGGCCGAGGAGCTCATCGCGCGCCAGGTACACGTCGGCCATGCCGCCACGGGCGATGTGGCGCAGCAGTTCGTAGCGGCCGTTGAAAACGGTGGGTCCCTGCTCGGACATGAGGGCCGAGTTTACCGTTCGATGACGAACGCACCGATGCACGGCGCGAATCGTTCGCTCATCCGCTGAACACCGTTTCGATCACGGCCCGGGCGATCGGGGCGGCGACGCGGCCGCCGGTCTGCTCGCTGGTGCCCTCCTGGGCCTCCACGATCACCGCGAACGCGAGCGACGGGGCTTCGTCGGGACGCCCTGCGTAGCCCACGATCCAGGCGTGGGAGTTGGGGGGATCGGTGCCGAGCTGGGCGGTGCCGGTCTTGCCGCCGACGACGAGGCCGTCGACGAGCAGGTTGCGCGCGGTGCCCTCCTCCGCGACGACGCGCATCGAGTCGCGCAGCACGGCGGCGGTACCCGGGCTGGTCGCGACGCGCCAGATCTCTGGCTCGACCCGTTCGTAGAGGCTGCCGTCGGCGGCCCGGAGCTCGGTGACGACGTGCGGGGTCATGATGCGACCGTCGTTGGCGATGGCGGCGGCGACCTGGGCCATCTGCAACGGGGTGGCCGCCACGTCGTTCTGCCCGATCGACGCCTGCGCGAGACGAGCCGAGTCCTCGTAGATCGGCACGTCGCCGTTCGGCAGGACCGGTCCGTCCGGTCCGGCGCCGGACGCGTCGCCCTCCGCACCCGGGTCGGCGTCGTCGGGTTCGGGCGCCCGGTAGGAGTCGACGTCGCCCAACGGGGCGCCGTACTCGGTCGGGAAGCGGGACTCCGCCGCGCCGGGCAGGTCGATTCCGAGGTCGCTGTTGAAGCCGAACGCCTCGGCCGCGTCGATCATCGCGTCGGGCCCGACCCACTCCGCCCCCATCTCGGAGAAGGCGGTGTTGCACGAGACCCGCAGGATCTCGACGAGGTCGCCGCCACACTCGCTGCCGCCGAAGTTCGCGATCGGCAGACCGGCGGGAATCGGCTGGTACTCCTCGGCGACGGGGAACACGGGCGTGGCCGAGCCGATCGCACCGGCGTCTATGCCGGCGGCGGCGGTGACGAGCTTGAACGTCGAGCCGGGGAAGAAGATCTCCCGGAAGCTCTTCGCCAACAGCGGGGCGTCGGGGTCGGCGCGGAGTGCGTCGAAGGCGGCGTTCGCGGCGAAGCCGTCGGGATCGGCGAGCGGGTTCGGGTCGAAGCTCGGGAAGGTCCAGAGGGCGATGATCTCGCCCGTACGTGGATCGAGCGCGACGACGCTCCCCTTGCGGTCGCCGAGCTGTTCCTGGGCGACCCGCTGCACGTCGTCTCGGATCGACAGCACCAGCGTGGCGGTGGTGTCGCGTTCGATGAAGAGATCGCCGAGCGACTGGAACCGCTGGTCGATCGGCTCGCCGGCGAGCTCGTCGTTGTAGCTCCGCTCGAGGCCGGTCGGCGCCACGTTCAGCGACTGGTAGCCCACGATGTGGGCGTACCGCTCGGCTTCGGGGTACTCCCGGCGGAACTCGACCGATCCGTCGTGCTCGACCGAGCGGGCCACGATCACACCGTCGGCGGTCACGATCGGTCCACGTTCGGCACCGAACTCGCGGATCAGCCCACGCGTGTTGTTGACGTCCTCCTGCAGCCGCTCAGCGCCGAAGAACTGGACCCGGTTGAGCTGCACGAACAGCACGACGTAGAGCAGCCCGAGGACGATCCCGAGTCGCCGGATCCGGAGGTTCACGACTCGTCCCGCGGCGGTTTCGCCGCGACCCGCTGCTCGTGCGACATCCGAACCAGAAGCGCCAAGAGCACATAGTTGGCGACGAGCGACGAGCCGCCGTAGCTGACGAAGGGCAACGTGATGCCGGTGAGCGGCACGACGCGGAGCACGCCGCCGATGATCACGAACGCCTGCACCCCCATGAGGGTGGTGAGGCCGAGGGCGAAGAGCTTCTCGAAGACCCGCTCGGCGCGTAGGGCGACGCGCAGACCCGAACCGACGAGTACGAGGAAGGCCATCAGCACCGCGACCGACCCGGCGAGCCCGAGTTCCTCACCGATCGCCGCGAAGATGAAGTCGGTCTCGACGAACGGGATCCGCGTCGGTTCGCCCCGACCGAGGCCGGTACCGGTGAGCCCGCCGTCGGCGAGCGCGAACGACGCCTCGACGATCTGGAACGCGTCGCCCTTCGGATCGTCGAAGGGGTTGAGCCACACGTCGACCCGGAGCTGGACGTGGCTGAACATGAGCCACGACGCGACCGACCCGATCGCGAACATGCCGCCCCCGACGGCGAGCACGATCCAGCGTTCGGACGCGACCCACAACACGACGACGAAGAGGGTGAAGAACAGCAGCGACGAACCGAGGTCGCGCTGGAACACCATCACCGCCAACGAGCCGGCCCAGGCGATCCCGATCGGGGCGAGATCGCGCAGCTCCATGCGGGCTCGGAGCAGCTCCCGCGAATCGACGAGGTAGGCGGCGAAGAAGGCGGCGAGCGCGATCTTGGCGAACTCGCCGGGCTGGAAGTTCACCGGACCCACGCTCGCCCAGATACGAGCGCCGTTGATCTCGCGTCCGAACGACGGGATCAGCGGCAAGACGATCAGGGCGACGCCGGCGAGGCCGAGGAGATAGCGGTAGTCCTCGAGCAAGCGCACCCGGGGCAAGAACAGCAAGGTCAGGACGTATCCACCGATGCCGATCGCGGTCCAGGTCGACTGGAGCGCGGCGAGGTCGGTGTCGAGGCGGGTGATCACGACGTAGCCGAGCCCGTTGAGCAGCAGCGCGATCGGCAGGAACACCGGATCGGCGGCCGGTGCCAGGCGGCGGTTGACGATGTGGGCACCGAACCCGAGGCCGAACATCCAGAGCAGGAACGGCCCGAGGTTGGCCGGGATCGCTTCGGTCGTGCCGAAGCTGGCCAGCCCGTAGGCGACGGCGACGACGATGCCGACGAGCACGAGGATGCCCGCCTCGACCCGTCGCGGTTTGAGCGCGAGGAGCGGGTTGCTCGGGCTCTCGGGGCGGGATTCGGTGGCCGTCATCGTCGGCGCCCGGTCAGGACTCGGAGTCGACCACGGTCTCGAGATAGGCGAGATAGGTCTCGGCCTCGGTGCGGCTCCCGAACTCCTGGCCCGCTTCCACCTGCTCGCGCTCGAGGGCGGGCAGGTCGGCGACGACGACCGACGACTCGAGCTCGGTCGTCGGCTCGAACCACAGGAAGCTGTCGCCCTGGATGACCTCGACCGTGCCGTCCTCGGCCTCGACCACCGCGAACCCGGAGCGACCGATCTGCAGCAGAACCGCCAGCATCACGAGCAACACGATCACGACGGCGGCGATCATCGCGCCGAGCCGCCACGTCACGACCGACGGCGGGGTGTCGACGACGATCTCGTCGGGGTGCGGATCGGCCTGGGCGGCCATCTCGGCCGCGTGTTCAGCAGCGGTCGGCTTGTCGATCTTCAGCACGCCGTCGGGCAGCGCCTTGCGGGTGTCGGTGACGCGATCCTCGGGCAGCTCGTCGTGGGAATCGGCGCCGACGATGTCGACGACCACGACCGTGATGTTGTCGCGGCCACCGGCGGCGTTGGCGCGCTCGACGAGTTCCAAGGCCGCCTCCTGCGGCGCGGCCATCGCCCGCAGCACCTCGGCGATCTCGTTCTCGTGGATCTCGTTGAAGAGCCCGTCGCTGCAGATCACATAGCGATCCCCGACGACCGGCACCAGTTCCCATGCGTCGACGAGCACCTTCTCGTCGATGCCGAGCGCCCGGGTCACGATGTTGCGTTGCGGATGCACCGCGGCCTCGGCCCGACTCAGACGTCCGTCGCGCACCAGCGCTTCGACGAGGCTGTGATCCTCGGTGTGTTGGTGGAGGCCGTCGTCGGTGAGGCGGTAGAGCCGACTGTCACCGACGTTGGCGATCCCGAGCCGGTTGGGGCCGGCCCGCTTGATGTCGGCCAGGATGCACACCGTCGTGCCCATGCCCTTGAGCTCGGGCTGCTCGCGGGCCCGCTGCACGATGCTCTCGTTGGCCTCCTGCACCCGGCCGATCAGTTCGTCGATCGAGCCGACCATGTCGGCGTCCTCGAGGGTCTCGACGGTGATCGCCGAGGCGACCTCGCCGCCCATGTGTCCGCCCATGCCGTCGGCGACCACGAAGACCGGGTCCGAGGTCAGGTAGCGGTCCTGGTTGGCGGACCGCACTCGGCCGGTGTCGGTGGCGGCGCCGACCGCGAACGAGGTCACACCAGCTCCAGCACGTGTTCGCCGACCTGGATGCGATCGCCGGGACCGACGTTCTTGGCGAGGTCGAGCACGTGATCGTTGAGGAGGGTGCCGTTGGTCGAGCCGAGATCCTCGACCACCCAGCGTCCGCCGGAGTGGAACAGCCGGGCGTGGAGCTTGGAGACGCGCGGGTCGTCGACCACGACCGCGCACCCGGGCGCCCGGCCGATCGTGGTCTCGGTGTGGAGGTCGAACACGGTGCCCGCCATCGGGGCGGGCGCCAACACGACGAGGCGCGCGCCGACGGGACCGCCACCGTCGACCAGTGCCGCCGCGGGCGGGGCGGCCGGCGTCGGGGTCGGGGTCGGGGTCGGGGTCGGGGTCGGAGCGCCTGCGGGCACGACGACGGGCGCTGCGACGACCACCCGACTCTCGGTGCGCAACTCCACCCAGACCGCCCGCAGCACGCGGAAGAACGTCAGGTAGACCAGGGCCAGCAGGCCGACTCGCAGAATGAGGAGGAGTGGGTCCGACACGGTGCGTGAGATCCTACTGGTGCGCCGTCACTCGCCGGGTAGCGGTGTCACCCGGCCCGGAACTCGAACGAGGTCGTGCCGCCGAGGGACACGACGTCGCCGTCGTCGAGCCGTCGTTGGGAGATCGCCGCCCCGTTGACGCTGGTGCCGTTGGTGGAGCCGAGATCGGCGATCACGAACCCGTCACCGTCGGGTCGGATCTCGGCGTGTTCGCGACTGACGTTGGTGTCGTCGAAGGTGATCGTGCACTCGGGTAGGCGGCCGAGGGTGAGTCGGTACTCCCCCAGCACGACCTGTTGGCCGTTGCTCAGGTGGAGCACGCCGGCGGCGCCGTCGGCTTCCTTCATGCGGGCGGTGACCGCCATCTGGCCGCCGCGGACCGAGGCCGACGACGAGAGCACGACCTGCACGGGACCCATGAACTGCCATCCCTCGTCGCGTGCGGTTTGGCGAGCCGCATCGCAGAGTTCGCGCACGAGCGACTCCTCGACGTCGGCGAATCGAGCGAGGTCGGCGTCGGCGAGCCCGACCTCGAAGTGGTTGGCGACCACCGGCTGACCCTTCACGCCGACCGACCGGGAGTCGGCCATTTCGCGCGCGATCCGGTGGCCGATCTCGACCGGTCGAACACCTCCGCGGAAGAACCGTCCGACCGCACCATCGACAAATCGTTCGAGTCGCCGCTCGATGGATCGCAAGCCCACGGGCCGGAGATTACCCCTGCCGCAATCCACAGGGGTTGCGCTACGCTCGGGCGAGCACTTCTCGCAGGTGCGCCACGCGCGAGTGGCGGAATTGGCAGACGCGCAGGCTTCAGGTGCCTGTGCCCGAAAGGGTGTGAGGGTTCAAGTCCCTCCTCGCGCACCACACAGATGTCGATGCATCGGAAACCCTCGGACCTCAGGTTCGGGGGTTTCGTGCTTCTCGGGCGGGTCCGTCGAGGTCGTGGGCGGCGAGCGCGGGGTCCGACCCGGCGCCGAGGAGTCCGAACACGCGGACGGTTCGCACGATCGCGAGACCGAGCATCAGGTAGACGAAGGCGTGCACCGTACGGACCGGTCCGTCCCGGTAGTCGAGCAGCAGGCCGAGGAGTCCGGCCAGCGCGACGCCGGCATAGGTGCGGCTCACCAGGGCGGCGGCGATGGTTCGGCGGCCGTTGAGCAACGGCAGCGACCCTGCGGCGGCCACGACCGCGCCGGCGACGAGGAGCGCGCCGTAGAGGGTGGTGCGACCCCCGTCGGTGATGCCCGGGGTCGCGGGGTCGGCGGCGACGCCGAGCCCGCTGAGCGGGTCGCCCGCCGAGGTCACGTTGAGGTTCATCGCGATCACGGCCAGGTGAGCGGCGACCACCCAGTCGGCCCAGCGGGGCGTGCGCGACCAACGTGTCGACATGCCACGAACCGTAGCCGCGCGCCCGCTACGCCGGTCCCGCGGTGGATGATGCCCCTGGCGGGTCGGTGCGGCCTGTGTCACTCTGGTGACGTTCAGGGGGACGGTTATGGGTTGGTTGGAGCGGCGTCCGCGTGACGCCAACGAACAGATGCTGGAGTTCGCGGAGAGCGGGCGCCTCGTCGAGCTCGATCCACGGGCGGCGGTGCACGCGGCGGACAAGGCGTCGACGGTGTTCGCGATGGTGCTCGCCGCCGCCGCGACCGGTGTCGGCGCCACACTGCTCGTCATCGCTGCGGCCTCCGAGTCGCTCACCGCGGCGATCGTCGGCTGTTCGGTGATCACCGTCAGCCTGTCGCTGTTGCTTCCCTCGGTCCGCCTCGTGCGGCTCCACACGCCGAGCACCGCGGTCGCGGTGAAGCCGGGCGCGGTGCTGCCCCCCGAACTCGTCCGGGAGGGCAACTGGATCTACCGCAGCGGTGCGTGGAACCGCGTCGAGCACATCGGCCGCGACGGTTCTGGCCTCACGACCGCCCTGCTCAGCAGCGGTGAGGTCATCGAGCTCACCTCACCGGTGACGATCGCGGGCGGCGAGTTCCGCCCGACGGTCGATCCGGTCGCGTCGCTGCGGTCCTGAGACGTCAGTCGTCCTGATCGGGACGCAGCAGCCAGTCGCGGCTCGGGTCGTTCTCGCCGTCGCCGTCGAGGAACGAACGGAACCGCTCGTCTTCCTCGCTGTCGTCGGCGAGCGCCGACGCGAGCTGCTCGGGCGAGGTCTGCTCGATCAGCCGTGACGCCTGCGAGCCGAAGAGGCCACCCTCGATCGGGGGAGCCTCGGGGAGCACCGGCTCGACGGGAGCCTGCGGTTCGCTGGAACGAACCCGGGAGAAGAGGCCGCCCATCTTGCGGCGCGACGGCGCTTCCTCGGCGGCGTCGACGACGGGCACGCCACCGAACTCGTCGGGGCCGTCGCTGCCTCCGCCGCTCATCATGTCGGCGAAGCTCGGGGTGGGCCGACCGCCTCCGGTTCCGAAGATGTCGACCCGGCCCGAGGGGGCCGAGGCATCGGTCGGGTTGGCCCGGCCGAACAGCGCGTGGTTCTCCTCGGCGGTCTCGGGCGTCGAGTCGTCGCGGTCGAACATGGCGGTGACCGTGGCGTCCTGGGGGGCGACGGAGGCGTCCATCGCGGTCGGTGCGGCGGGCTGCGGCTCGGGCTCGGTGGCGACGAAGGGATCGGCCTCCACCGCGGCGGCACGGTCGGCCTCGACCGCAGCGAAGGGGTCGGACTCAACAGCGGACTCGGGCTCGACGGCGGCGACACCATCGGCCTCGACCGCAGCGAAGGGGTCGGACTCGACGGCGGGCTCGACAGCGGCGACCGCCTCGGCCGGAACGAACGGATCGGACTCGGGCTCGATCGGGGCCGTCGGTTCGGCGTCGGCCACCAGCTCGGCCGGAACGAACGGATCGGACTCCACCGGGACGAAGGGGGTGGGATCAGCGATCGCCGTCTCGACGACGGGCTCGCTGGCCTCGACGGTCGGCTCCGTCGCGTCGACCATCGACTCGGCCGGCGCCTCGGGTGCATCGGGCATCGACTCGGCCATCGGCGCGGACGCCTCGTCCATCGGCTCGGACGCCTCGGGCATCTCGTCGGCCATCGGCTCGGCACCCTGAGCGACCACATCGTCGAGCATCGACTCGACGGCGGGATCGTCGGCGTCCGGGGCGACGGACTCCGCCGCCGGCTCGTCGACGACATCGGCCACGTCGGGAGCGGCCTCGACGGACATGGCGTCCTCGGCGGTCGCCGGAGCGGCGTAGGCGGCTTCGACCGCGGCGGCAGCCGGCGCGATCGCCGGCTTGGCAAGTTCGTCGATCGCCGTCACCGCGGCGAGCGGCGGCTCGGTGGTCATGAACGACACCATCGACTCGGCGAGTTCCTGGACCCGTCGCTTCAGTTCCTCGTGGTAGGTCTCGAGCGCCGTCCGCTCGGACTCGAGCGCCGTCCGGACGTCGGCGAGTCGCTCGACCTCCTCGGCGACGCGAGCGCGTTCGTTGTTGATGTGTTGCGTCGCAGCGTCGGTGACCCGCTTGGCCTCGTGCCGGGCGGCCTCGGCCGCGGCCTGCTGGTTGGTGGCCTCGGTCCGGAGCACCTCGGTCTGCGCCTCGACCTGCTGGGCGACCCGGTTGGCCTCGTCACGTCGGGCCTCGGCATCGCCCGCGACTTCGGCGGCCAGCTCGTCGGCCTCCCGGCGGGCATCCGCCATCGCCTGGTCGACGGTCGACGCAGCCATGGTCAGGAAGCGCGCAGCGACCTCGGCCGGCTCCGCACCGCCCTTCAACACCGCGATCTCCGCGTTGAGGCGAGCGATCTCGACCTCGAGTTCACGTTCTCGCATCGAGCCCTCGTTGTTCTCGGCAGCAGATGCGTCCACGGCCACCACCTCCATTCGCCGTGCCCATCACGGCGGATCCTTCGTTGGACCCATCGGCCGCCAGCGGCCGGTCTTGAGCCCCAGACCTGCGTCGAATCCGACCGATACGCTCGGTCGGCGATGACGGACTCCGACACCGGGCTGGTCTGGTACGCCTCATACGGCTCGAACTGCTCGCGGGAGCGCTTCCTCACCTATCTGCGCGGCGGACGCCCGCCGGGGTCGACGCGCGATCAGATCGGCGCCCGCGACTCGAGCGATCCGCTCGGCGACGCCCCGGTCGAGTTCACGACCGCGGCGTGTTTCGCCGGCCACTCGACCCGCTGGGGCGGCGCGCCGGCCTTCCTCGAACACGAACCGGCCGAGCGGCCCGGCGCGCTCGGCCGGCGATACCTGATCACCGCGGCGCAGTTCGCCGACGTGCTGGCCCAGG
>JBCCWI010000102.1:0-14455 GCA_039193795.1 Actinomycetota bacterium
CCGCCCTCCTCCGCTTCGTCGAGCGCCGCTTCCGCGGCTCCGGCGCTGCGGCCCACGCGCCCGAGTTCGCCGAGGCTGGTGCCGTCGCCGCCGACGTCACCGGCCCAGTCGTCGAGCCCGGCCAGGAGTTCGGCCGCATCGGTGACCGAGTCGGCGGCGAGGTCCCAGCGGAGGCACTCGTTGCCGTCGGCATCGAGGTAGACGACGATCGCATCGCCGCCCCACCCTCGGGCCGCGGCGCCGCTGCGGTCCGTGATGAAGGTCAGGGCCTCGACGAGCGCCTGCCCGCCGGTCCCCTCCCACAGCACCTCGCCGTCGACCTCGGGGGTGGCGACGTCGATGCGCTCGAGGCCGGGAGCGTCGAGCGGCTCGATGACGACCTCGCTGGTGGCCGGTGGATTGACCAGGGCGTCGTCGATGGCGGCGACGCCCTCGGTGTCGATCCGTCGGCGCAGCCAGGCGTTGCCGTAGTCGTATGGCGAGGTCTGGTAGACGAGGAACCCGAAGTCGAGGGAGAAGACGTCGCCGGGGTCGAACGACAGCTCCTCGGCGGTGAGATCGGACTGTTCGCCGGCCGACAGCGACTCCACCCACAGGTCCTCGATGTAGGTGGCGCTGCCCTCGGCCGCGGCCACGAAGGTCCACCCGCCGTCGCCGTCCTCCGCGGCGTCGTCGCGGTCGAGGTCGAAGTGCTGATCGTCGAAGGCATGGACCAGTTCGTGCACGACCGTCGCCTTGGTCATCAAGGAGAGCTCGCCGTCGGATCGCACCAGCAACCGGTCGCTGGTCGGGAAGTAGACCCCGAGGACACCGCCGGAGACGAAGACGTTGTAGATGTCGAGGAACTCGTCGTCGGGCCCGAAGAACCCGATCGCACGCGAGAACGCCAGGCTCGCCGCGGCGGCCTCCGGGTCCTCGGCGAGGTCGTTCACGATGTCGTCGAGCACGATCTGAGTCATCGTGTCGACATCGACCAACTCGACGTTCGGTCGTTCGAGGAAGGCCCGACCCCGCACGGACTCGATCAGTTCGATCGCCTCATCGACGAAGGCGTCGAGCTCGGCTTCGAGGTCGACGGCGGTGGCGTCATCGCCCGCGTCGGTCGGCGCGTCGTCGGTGGCACCGTCGTCGGCGGCGTCGACTGCGGCGGCCGTCGTCGTGGTCGTCGTGGCGAGGAAGTCGGCGACCGATTCGCCGCCGTCGTCATCGCCGCGCAGCAGGCTGATCACCGCCATGGCGAGGAAGCCGAAGACGACGAGCGATGCCACGACGAGTGCGGCCCGCAGGAAGAACATGGATCCCTTGCCCACCTCGGGCTCATCGGCAGAGGGCGCCGGTGGGTTGACCTCGCTCATCGCAGACCTGCCTCCTCGGCCACCCGTCGCGCCGCGGCGACCACGGCAGGACCATAGGTCGGGCCGGGGTCTTTGGTGAGTCGCTCGATCGGACCGCTGACGGAGACGGCGGCGACGATGCGGTCGGTGCGATCGATCACCGGCGCACTGACCGAGGCGACGCCGGCCTCGCGCTCGGCGACGGTGGCGACCCACGGCGCCTCGCCGAGATCGCCTCGCAGCACCCGACCGCCCGATCCCTGATCGATGGCGAGGATGGCGCCGGCGGCGACGATCGTGCGCAGGCCGTGCGGCGACTGCAACGACGCCAGACAGACCCGGGCGTCGCCCTGGCGGACGAACAACTGGGCGGACTCCCCCGTCTCGTCGCGGAGCCAGACGAGAGCGGGGCGAGCGGCTTCGGCGAGCGGCCACCCGGCGGCCGCGGTCTCGCCGAGCGTGATCAGGCGGGGCCCGAGCGCGAAGCGACCGTCAGCGGAGCGGCGAAGGAGCCCGTGGACCTCGAGCGCAGCGGCCAATCGGTGGGCGGTCGCCCGGCTCAGGCCGGTACGTTCGACGAGTTCGTTGAGCGATGCCCCACCGGCCTCGACGGCGCCGAGCACGACCGCCGCCTTGTCGATCACGCCGACGCCACTTACACTGGATTCCACATAGCAGAATGTACATCTCATATTCTGAGATCGCCACCCCGGCGTCGAGCCGGTCGCCACGGAACGAGGCCCCATGTCGCAGCCCCGCACCCTCAGCCAGAAGATCTGGGATCGCCACGTCGTCACCCCCGGTGTCGGCGGTGCCCCCGACCTCCTCTACATCGATCTCCACCTCATCCATGAGGTCACCTCGCCGCAGGCCTTCGACGGTCTGCGGATGAACGATCGCCCCGTCCGCCGCCCCGACCTCACGGTCGCGACCGAGGATCACAACACCCCGACCGAGGATCAGGACAAGCCGATCGCCGACGAGATCAGCGCCAAACAGATCGAGACGCTCCGGGTGAACACCGAGGAGTTCGGCATCGTCCACTACCCGATGGGCCACGAGAACAACGGCATCGTGCACGTGATGGGCCCCGAGCAGGGCCTCACCCAGCCGGGCATGACCATCGTCTGCGGCGACTCCCACACCGCGACCCACGGCGCCTTCGGCTCGATCGCGTTCGGCATCGGCACCAGCGAGGTCGAGCACGTCCTCGCGACCCAGACCCTGCCTCAGGCCAAGCCGGGCACGATGGCGATCACCGTCGACGGCGAGCTCGGCCCCGGCGTCACACCCAAGGACGTCATCCTCCACATCATCGGCGTCATCGGCACCGGCGGCGGGATCGGCAAGATCATCGAATACCGCGGTGACGTCTTCGAGAACATGTCGATGGAAGGCCGAATGACGGTCTGCAACATGTCGATCGAGGGTGGCGCCAAGGCGGGACTGATCGCTCCCGACCAGATCACGTTCGACTATGTGGCCGGTCGCCCGAACAGCCCGACCGGCGCCGAACTCGAGGCCGCGATCGAGGACTGGAAGACCCTCGTGACCGACGACGGGGCCGTCTTCGACGAAGAGGTGATCATCGACGCCGCCGACATCGCCCCTCAGGTCAGCTGGGGCACCAACCCGGCGCAGGTCATGCCGATCGACGGTGTCATCCCCGGCCCCGACGACTTCGAGGACCCCAACCTCGCCAACACCGCCGCCCGCGCGCTCGAGTACATGGACTTCGAGGCCGGGACCCCGATCAAGGACATCACGGTCGACACGGTCTTCATCGGCTCGTGCACCAACAGCCGCATCGAGGATCTGCGGGCCGCCGCCGAGGTCGCCAAGGGCCGCACCGTCGCCGACGGCATGCGCACGCTGGTCGTGCCGGGCTCGGGCCTGGTCAAGCAGCAGGCCGAGGCCGAGGGCCTGCCCGAGATCTTCCGAGCCGCCGGGTTCGACTGGCGCGAGCCGGGCTGCTCGATGTGTCTCGCCATGAACCCCGACAAGCTCCAGCCGGGCGAACGCTGCGCGAGCACCAGCAACCGCAACTTCGAGGGCCGGCAGGGCCGAGGCGGACGCACCCACCTCGTCTCCCCCGCCATCGCCGCCGCCACCGCCATCGCCGGGCACTTCGCGTCGCCCGAGGATCTGGCCTGAGTACGAGAGAACGAACAGAGACCATGCCAGGAGAAACGAAGTGAAGGCCGTCCGCATCGTCCAGGGCACCGCCGTCCCACTCGACCGCACCGACGTCGACACCGACCAGATCATCCCGTCCGATTGGCTCAAGCGCGTCGAGCGCACCGGCTTCGAGAAGGGCCTCTTCTCGGAGTGGCGCGACGACCGCGACTTCGTGCTCAACCAGGAGCAGTACGCCGGCGCCAACATCCTTATCGGCGGCCTCAACTTCGGCACCGGGTCGAGCCGAGAGCACGCCGTCTGGGCGATTCAGCAGTACGGCTTCGACGCCGTCATCTCGCCCCGGTTCGCCGACATCTTCCGCAACAACTGCACCAAGAACGGCCTCGTGCCGGTGACGGTCAGCGACGAGATCAACGACCAGCTGATGCGGGCGGTCGAGGCCGACCCGACCCTCGAGATCACGATCGACGTCGAGCGCCTCACCGTCGAGGCACCGGCGATCGGTCTCGAGACCACGTTTCCGCTCAGCGACGCCATTCAGGAACGCTTCCTCGAGGGCCTCGACGACATCGGCCTCACGCTTCGCTACGAGACCGACATCGACGTCTACGAGTCGAGCCGCAAGCCCTGGCTACCCGCGCAGGCCTAAGGGAGGCCGCCCCGGGGCCTCAGACGAAGCTCTTGGCGGGGCGGATCACCAGCTCTTCGATGTTGAGGTTGATCGGCTGGGTGATCACGTACTCCACCGCCCGAGCGATGTCGTCGACGTCGCCGAACATGGTGGAGAGCGTGCCGGAGAGCTGAGCCAACAGCTCTCGCGAGACCCGGCCCTCCTTGTCGCGCTCGACGTGCTCGACACCGGCCATGCCGGCGACCATCGTCAGCATCTCGTCGTCGACGTTGCGGCTGAAGTTGGTGGCGAAGACGCCCGGCATGATCGAGGTGACACGGATCGAGTCGTCCTCGAGTTCGGCTCGCAGGCTGGCGTTGATGCAGTTCACGGCGTGCTTCGTTGCGCCGTACACCCCGGAGTCGCGGCGGATGGCGGCGATCGAGGAGATGTTGATGATGTTGCCTTCGGATTCGGTGGCTCGCATCGCCTTCACCGCCGCCTGACTGCCGACGGCGAGTGCGAGCACGTTGACGTCGAGCATGCCCTTCCAGATCTCGGGATCGCCGTCGAGGAAGGTCGTGCCGAAGTCGCCGAAGCCGGCGTTGTTGATCATGACGTCGAGGCGACCGGTCGTGTCGGCGGCCCCCTGGATCCACGCCTGCAGCGCGGCGGAGTCGGTGATGTCGAAGGTGGCGATGTCGGCCCGACCGCCGGCGGCTTCGATGGTGGCCTTCGACTCCTCCATGGGTTCGGTGGTGCGGCCCATCAAGAAGACGTGGGCGCCCATCGAACCGAGGTGCTCGGCGATGGCGCGGCCCATGCCACTCGAGGATCCGGTGACACAGACGGTGTGGTCGGCGACGGAACGGGGGGTGGTCATGAGGTCTCCTCCACTTTCTGACATTTCGGCTCTGAAATGTCAGTACGCCACACGCTGACATTTTGGCCTCGATGTGTCAACCTTGAAGCGTGACCGACACGACCACGGCGACCGACCGCCAGGCGCGCATCGACGCGATCTGTGCCGCAGCCGTACCCGTGTTCGCGTCGCAGGGCTTCCGCGGCACCTCGATGGCCGACCTCGCCGCGGCGGCCGACCTCTCCCGCCCCGCGCTCTACCAGTACTTCGACAACCGGGCCGACCTGTTCCGAGTCGCCTTCGGCGCGATGCTGGAGCGTGCGACCGATGCGGCGCTCGATGCGCTCGCTCGCGACACCGATGCGACAGGACGCCTCGACGGCTACCTCCAACGGCTCAGCGGCGACGGCTACGAGCAGCTCGCCGCCACCAGCCACGGCGACGAGTTGATGGAGGCGAAGCACGAGTTCGCCGCGGATGTCGCCGGGGCCGCCTACGCACGCGCCCACGCCGGGCTTCGGCGGTTCGTCGACGACGCGGCCGCGTCCACCCCGGCCGCCGATCGGGCGTTCGACCTGCTCACGCTCTCCCCGCTGGGACTCAAGGGCGACCATCCGACGCCGGCGATCTATCGCACGCGTCTCACCTCGCTCGCCCAGGCTTCGGTCGCCCTGCTCGACGACTGACTCAGCGGCGGCGCCGTTCGCGCTCGGCGGCAGCCCACTGCAACAGGATCACGGTCTTGCCGTCGTTGATCACACCGGTCGCAACCTGATCGACGGCATCGTCGAGCGCGACCTCGAGCACCGCGATCGACTCCCCCTCCTCCGCGACGCCGGCTCGCTCGGCCACCCGGTCGTCCGCGCCGTACTCGGCGGTGAAGAACACCACCCGCTCGGTCACCGATCCCGGACTCATGTACAGATCGAACAGCTGGCGCACCGCACCGACCCGGATGCCGGTCTCCTCCTCGGCCTCGCGTCGGATCGCCGTCGCCGCGTCATCGTCGTCGAGCAGGCCGGCGGGCGCTTCGATCAGCATCCCGTCGACACTGCCGTTCAGATAGGCGGGGGCGCGGAACTGGCGGGTCAGCACGACGGTCTCACGATCCCAGTCGACGAGCAGGATCACCGCACCGTTGCCACGGTCGTAAGCCTCCCGCTGCTGCGCCGTCCACGAGCCGTCGGGCATGCGCTGCTCGAAGTCGACCCGGCGCAGGACATACCAGTTGTCGGAGAGCACCCGAATCTCGGTGATGCGGATGTCGGGGTTGGTCGACGGCCAGTCCGGTGCCATGCAGAAACGCTACGTCGTTGCCGATCAGAGAAAATGTCGGGTCGCCGGGA
This sequence comes from Actinomycetota bacterium, assembly GCA_039193795.1. Taxonomy (GTDB): domain Bacteria; phylum Actinomycetota; class Acidimicrobiia; order Acidimicrobiales; family Aldehydirespiratoraceae; genus UBA11606. Next base: position 6,292 of record JBCCWI010000102.1, read on the forward strand.
ACCAGCGAGGCCGACGGTCCGTCAGAACGGCACCAACCACTGCGAGCCGGAGTATCGAATCGTGCGCAGAATCCTCTTCACCATCGTCACCCTCGCCCTGCTGGCATCGGCCTGCAGTGGCGACGATCCCGTCGCCGAGGGCGACGGCGGCGGTGACACGCCGACCACCTCGACGCCCGAGCGCAACGACGACGGCGAGCTCGTCGTCGAGATCGACGGCGACGAACTGGTCCTGACCTCCGGCCTCTCGGGCTTCGGTGACTGCGACGCCCTGCTCGACCATCTCCGCACCGAGGCCGGCGAGCGGGTCGGGCCCTGGGGCTTCGAGTCCGGCGGCTGGTTCGGCGGACCGGTCCCGATGCGGGCCGCAGACACATTCGACGACGACGACATGGCCGAAGAGGACGAGATGGTCGAAGAGGAGCCCTCCGCCGAAGCATCGGCGCCGGCCTTCGACCAGGCGGTCGAGACCACGACCACCGCCGACGCCGTCGAAGGGGTCGACTTCTCCGGCACCAACGTCCAGGAGCTCGGGGTCGACGAGGCCGACATCATCAAGACCGACGGCGAACGCATCTACCTCGTCGCCGCCGGCCAGCTCGTGGTCGTCGACGTCGACGAGCGGGTCGTGATCGGCGCGACCGACATCCCCCAGAGCTGGAACAGCGAGCTCTTCCTCGCCGGCGACGAACTCCTCCTCGTCGGCAGCGCGTGGCTCGACCGCAGCATCGGCATCGCCTACCCCGAGGTCGGCGGCGACGCCGAATCGTCCTTCGCAGACGACGTCGCCATCGCCGAGCCGTGGTACGGCAGCAACGTCGTCCGGGTGACCCGGATCTCCATCGACGGATCGGGCGAGCCCGAGATCGTCGGGTCGATGGTCGTCGAAGGCGACTATGTGTCCGCCCGCGCCGTCGACGGTGTCGCTCGGGTCGTCGTTCGCAGCAATCCGCAGTACAACTTCCCGTTCGTCTACCCCCAGAGCGAGTCCGGCGAGGCCGTCGCCGCCGAGGCGAACCAGAACGCGGTGCGTCAGTCCGAACTCTCCGACTGGCTGCCCAGCTACGGGGTCGAGGACGCCGACGGCACGATCACCGACTCGGGTCTGTTGCCCGACTGTGGCGCCGTGCACGCCCCCACCGAGTTCGCCGGCTTCGGCATCCTCTCCGTGCTGAGCGTGCCCGTCACCGGCGAACTCGATGCCCGCGACACGACGAGCGTGCTCGCCCCCGGCGACCTCGTCTACGGCTCGACCGAGTCGATCTTCGTCGCCACCCCGACCTGGCCCGACTGGGGCATCCTCGAAGACGACGGCGACGCCTGGGAGGACGCCTGGAACGCTCGCCACACCTCGATCCATCGCTTCGCCCTGAGCGACACCGGTGCCGCCTACACCGCCTCGGGCTCGGTGCCCGGCGATGTCCGCAACCAGTTCTCGTTCAGCGAGTACGACGGGCACCTCCGGGTGGTGACCACCACCGGCGACACCTGGGACGAGACGTCCGAGAGCTTCGTGCGGGTCCTGCGCGAGACCGACGGTGAGCTGGTCGAGGTCGGCAGCGTCGGCGACATGGGCAACGGCGAGGCCGTGCAGTCGGTGCGGTTCGTCGGCGACGTCGGCTATGTCGTGACCTTCCGCCAGATCGACCCCTTCTACACGCTCGACCTCCGAGACCCCGAGAACCCGAAGGTCGTCGGGGAGCTCAAGATCCCCGGCTTCTCCAGCTATCTGCACCCCATCGGCGAGGGCCGGGTGCTCGGCGTCGGATCCGATGCCGACCTCGACGGTCGGGTCACCGGATCGAAGGTCTCGATCTTCGACGTGAGCGACCCCGCCAACCCCCTGGAGGTGTCGGTCTGGCAGGCACCGGGCGCATGGAACGACATCGGGTGGGAACACCGCAGCTTCCTGTGGTGGGCACCCGAACAGATCGCCGTCGTCCCGGTCAACGTCTGGGAGAACGGCCAGAACTGGGCGGGCGCCGTCGTGTTGCAGGTCGAGGGATCGACGATCACCGAGATCGGGCGCATCGACCACCTCGACGAGGGTGCGGAACGCGGCAGCACCGAGTGCGACGTCCTCACCGAGGACGACCTCCCCACCACCGACATGAGCGAGTTCGACAGCGAGATCGAGTACATGATCGCCGACGGCTACGGCCTCGTCCTGAGCTGCGCCGACGGTGAGTCCCGCACCGCCTCGGGCTTCCAGTGCTTCGACGAGCCGTGGCTCCGTGACGAGGCCGATCGCGTCGGCCTGGACATCCCCACCGACGACACCCTCGTGATGTGCTGGGACGAGGGCTACGGCGCCCCGATCATCAGCCGCACGATGGTGATCAACGCCGACGAACTCTGGACACTCAGCTCGACGTGGGGTTACCCGTCACCCGACAGCCCCGCCCGCCTGCAGATCAACGACATCGCCAGCCTCGATCGCCTCGATCACCTGACGATCGGCTGACCCGGACGGACGGTCGGCCGGGGTTGCATCGATCGACGGTGCGACCCCGGCTACCGTCGACGACATGTCATCCCCCCTGTTCCGTTTCCTCCGCGTCACCGGGCTCGGTGCCCTCGCCGCCTTCATCTACGGGCTCCTGCGGTCGGCCCGTCGCGAACCGACGCCACCGACGTCGGGCGCCGCGAGCTGGGAGCCGCTGGTCGACGAGGATCCCCTGCCGACCCGCTCCGGTCCGGTGACGTTCACCGACACCGGCAGCGCCACCGCAGCGACCGGCGAGCGGTCCGACACCGACGAGACAGTCGCCGAGACCGACGAGGCGCCGCCCGAGCCCGAGGTCGTCGCCCCCCAGGGTTTCGCTGCGACGGGCGCGACGACCGAGACGACGAGCGAGACCGGCTGGGTCGAACCCGACGCCCAGGGCGGGTGCCCCGACTCCCACCCGATCAAGGGCAACGCCCAGAGCCAGATCTTCCACGTGCCCGGTGGGATGTCCTACGAACGCACCAAGGCCGAGCGGTGCTACTGCGACGAGGCGTCGGCCGAAGCCGACGGGTTCCGCAAGGCGAAGCGCTGACCCGGACGCCGCCGTGACGAGGGTCTAGCGCAGCCGCAGCGCCCGGACCTCACGAACCCCCTCGACGGCGCGGAGCGCGTCCTGGACGTTGTTGGGCACGAGGCCGTCGGTCGAGATCACCATCAGGGCGGCGACACCGTCGTCGTCTTCGCCGATGTACATGTTCGAGATGTTGACGCCGGCGTCGCCGACCTCGGTGCCGACGATGCCGACCATGCCGGGCACGTCCTCGTTGCGGACGATCAGCATGTGGTCCGAGGGGCGGATCTCCAGCCGGTGCCCGTTGACCTCGAGCAGGCGGATGCCGCCGTCGTGGATCGAGATCGCGCCGGCGACGCTGTGGGGGCCACCGGTGACTCGGACGACGTTGGCGCGATCCTGGGCGGCGGGCGCGGCGATCACCCGGACGTCGAGCCCGCGCTCCTCGGCGAGGGCGCTCGCGTTGACATAGCTGACCGGATCGCCGCTGATCTGGCCGAGCAGGCCCTTGAGAAAGCTCAGCTTGCCGAGCGACGGGTCGGATTCGCCGATCTCGCCACGGAACTCGAGGTCGATGGAGTCGGGCAGCTGATCGACGAGGCCGGCGAACATGGTGCCGAGCTGCTCACACACCGGCAGGTGATCGCGCAGGGGTCCCGACGCAGCCGCAGCGTCGACGTTGACGGCGAACGGCACGAAGTCGCCGGCGAGCGCCTTGATGACCTGGTCGGCGATCGTCTCCCCGGCGCGATCCTGGGCTTCGGCGGTCGACGCGCCGAGGTGGGGCGTGACGACGATGCCGGGCACGCCGATCAGCGGTGACTCGGTCGTGGGCTCGTTGTCGAACACATCGATCGCCGCACCGGCGACCTGACCGGCGGCCACCGCGTCGGCGAGCGCTGCCTCGTCGATGATGCCGCCGCGCGCCACGTTGATGATCCGGAGGTTGGGCTTGGCGAGCGCCAGCCGCTCCTTGTTGATCAGCCCGATCGTGTCGGGAGTCTTGGCGACATGGAGGGTCAAGAAGTCGGCACGCCCCATCAGTTCGTCGAGTTCGACCAGCTCGACGTCGAGGCGACGACCGGCGTCGGGACCGACGAACGGGTCGTGGGCGAGGATCTTCATCCCGAAGGCGGCGGCCCGCTGGGCGACCAGGTTGCCGATCCGCCCGAACCCGACGACACCCAGCGTCTTGTCCTGCAGTTCGACGCCCTCCCACTTCGAGCGTTCCCACCGGCCGTCGACGAGCGCCGCATGCGCCTGGGGCACGTTGCGGGCCTGGGAGAGCAGGAGCGCGAGGGTGTGCTCGGCGGCGGAGGTGATGTTCGACTCCGGCGCGTTCACGACCATCACGCCATGTTCGGTGGCGACGTCGGTGGCCACATTGTCGAGGCCGACGCCGGCCCTGCCGACAACGAGCAACGACCCGCCGGCGGCCGCGATCAGATCGGCGTCGACCTGGGTGGCGGAGCGGACGATCAGGCCGGCGGCGCCGGCGATCGCCTCCTGCAGCTCGGCGGGCGAGAGCCCGGTGCGAACGTCGACCTCGTGTCCGGCGGTCCGCAGCGCGTCCAGACCCGAATCAGCAATTTTCTCAGCGACAAGTACTCGGCTCACGAGATCGAGTCTCGCCGTTGGCCGCGGGCTCGCCACCCCATTTCTCAGGTTTCGTCAGTCGTCTTCGCTGAGCGAGGTGAGCGGTGACCGAACGACCTCGACGGCCATGAGTTCGACGGCGTCGTCACCGAGATCACGGCGGATGCCTTCGAGGGCCGCTGCCTCCAGCTCCTCGAGCGACGCCTGCGCCCGTCCGGGTGGTGGCGAAGCCACGGTGATCGTCACGGTGCGGGTACCGACATCGAACGCACCCACCGCATCATCGACGTCAGCTCGCTCGAACACCGCCCGATAGGCCGCCACGAGGATGTCGTTGGCCTGCTCGCTCGACACGCCCAGGTCGGACTCGATGGTGACGACGACGTAGGGGAAACCGGCGAGTGCGTCGTCGATCAGGGCGCGGCTGCCCGCCGGCGGTGCCGCAGCGAAGCGAACCCAAGCCGAGGCCCCGTCCTCGATCGCCGCATCAGCGACCGAGCCCGGGTGGGTTTCGCGGATGAGCTGCACGGCCATGGCGAAGTCGTCGCGCCACCCATACCGAGCGACCGACTCCTCGAGCGTCAGCCCCTCCTGTGCCCCGATCGTCGAGATGTCGGCCAGTTCCGCCGGGTCGAACGACTCGAGCGGCGGGATCTGATCGACCCCGACCACCGGATCGTCGCCGTCTCCACATGCGACCACCACCAGCACCAGCGCGATCCACGCGGCGCGGCGGACCGCCCTCATCGACGAATCGGCGGCAGGGTGAGATCGTCGGCCGGGGTGAAGCCGAGCATCTCACCGAAGAAGGCCAGCTCGGCCTCGAGCGCGGTGACGACGTTCTCCGCCTTGCGGAACCCGTGCTGTTCACCCTCGAACAACAGACACGACACGGGCACGCCCTTGCGCTCCAGCGCCTCGACGATCATCTCGGACTGGTTGGGCGGAACGATCTCGTCCTCGTCGCCCTGCAGGACGATCATCGGTGCCGACAGCTTGTCGACATGGTTGATCGGCGACCGCTCGTCGTAGATCGCCTTCGCCTCGGGCCACGGCCCGATCAGCGTGTCGAGGTAGCGCGACTCGAACTTGTGGGTCTCGGTGGCCAGCGCCTCGAGATCGGCGACGCCGTAGCGGCTCGCCCCCGACGCGAACACGTCGTGATGGGCGAGTGCCGACAGCACGGTGAAACCGCCGGCCGAACCACCGCGGATCATCAGCCGGTCGGGGTCGACATCGCCCCGGTCGGCGAGGTGGCGGGCCGCGGCGACCGCGTCCTCGACATCGGCGATGCCCCACTGCCCGTCGAGCGCTCGGCGGTAGGTCCGGCCGTAGCCGGTCGAACCGCGGTAGTCGACATCGACCACGGCGATGCCGCGGCTGGTCCAGTAGAGGATCCCGAGCTGGAGCTGGCGGCGGGCCTGGGCCGTCGGACCGCCATGGGCGAGCACGAGCAGGGGCGGTGCGTCACCCCCGGGCCCGACATGGTCGGGGTTGGTGGGTGGGTAGTACAGGCCGTGGGCGACCTGGCCGCCGTCGCCGGTGGGGAAGGTGATCGACTCCGGCTCGATCAGGAACCCGGTGTCGACGGGCAGCTCACGCCCCGCGTGGACGACCTCGCGCGTGATCTTCTCGCCGTCGAGGCGGAGCCGGACGACCTGGCTCTCGTGGCCGTATCCGGCGCCGACGTACACGACGCCATCGGCAGCGGGTTGCAACGACGACACGGTCGCATCGGGCATCGAGACGGTGCGGCCGTCGACGACGAACTCGTCGCCGGTCGGCAACCCGACCGCCGCGACGGTGTGCTGTGCGGTGACGGCCCAGCGCTGCATGCCGAACACCCAGCTCGGGGTCGGGATCTCGAACGGTCCGGTGACGACCGGAGTCAGCGCTCCGGTCGCCTCGTCGACCGCGTGGAGGTTCCACCACTCGTCTCGATCGGTGCAGGCGTAGAGCGTGCCGTCGGGACCGTATCCGGGCTCGACCCACGCCTCGTCGTCGAGACCGATCACCAGATGGTCGTCGCGGCCGATCGCACCGTCGTCGAACGGAACGCTCTGGAGCGTTACCCGATCCCACGGCATGTTCGGATGCTGCCACCACACGAACGCCAGCCGATCCCCGGCGGGGTTGAGTCGCGGCGACGACACGAAGTCGGGACCGTCGAAGAGGGGGTTCACCCCCGAGCCGTCGGTGGCGACGGCGACGATGCTGTTCTGGGGCTCACCGTCGCCGCGATGGTCCTCACGGACGGCGACGACCCAGCGGTCGTCCGGGGTGACGCGCAGGTCGGCGAAGCGCAGCCCCCGAGGCGTTTCGGGCTCGGGCGTGAGGAAGGTCGGCTCCTGACCGGGTACGAGGCGCCGCAATCGCTGATCGCTGACGTCGACGTAGTACGCGATCCCGTTCTGCGCCCACCACGAACCGCCGCCGTACTCGTGAACGAGCGTGCGCACGTAGGCCTCGGGCGGTGTGATCTCCTCGGTGACCCCGTCGCGCCGACGCATCAGCGCCGTGCGGCCGCCCTCGTCGGGCCGGGCTTCGGCCCACCAGATGTCGGCGCCGTCCACACAGCACTCGGCGATGCCGACGGCCCCGCTGACCAGCGACTCGGCCGTGATCGGGGACGGCCACTCGCCGTAGGGGGTGACCGAGGGGTCGTTCACGAGAGGAACTCGGCGATGCGGCCGACGCCCTCGCCGAGATCGTCGTCGCCGAGCGCGAACGACAGGCGGGCGCCGCCACCGACACCGAAGGCCTCACCGGGGACGATGGCGACCTTCGCCTGCTCGAGCAACGCATCGGCGAGATCGAGGGTGGTGTCGATCCGGGTGCCGCGGATCTCCTGGCCGAGCAGCGCGGAGAAGTCCGGGTAGGCGTAGAACGCGCCCTCGGGTTCCGGGCACAGCACCCCCTCGATGCCCGAGAGCATCGAGTGCATGTTCTTGCGGCGCCGATCGAACGCCGCCTTCATCTCGTACACCGCGTCGAGCGGGCCGGTGACGGCCGCCAGGGCCGCAGCCTGCGCGACGTTGGCGACATTGCTGGTCGAGTGCGACTGGAGGTTCTGGGCGGCCTTGATGAGGTCGGCCGGGCCGATCATCCAGCCGACCCGCCAGCCGGTCATCGCATAGGTCTTGGCGACGCCGTTGAGGATCACGACCTTGTCGCCGAGCTCGGGCACGAGGGTGGCCATCGAGTGGTGTTCGTTGTCGCCGTAGACGAGGTGCTCGTAGATCTCGTCGCAGATCACCCAGATGTCGTGCTCGACGGCCCAACGACCGATCGCCTCGATCTCGGCCTTCGGGTAGATCGCACCGGTCGGGTTGGACGGCGAGACGAACACGAGATGTAACTCTGATATGGACTGTTCTTGAGGATGGGATGGAGTTTCAAAAAGGACAACTTAGTCCTCGTAGAATTCAACCGCAGAAGACTAGTTCCTATAACCTCCCTATAAAGCGTTTTGACAAAGAAAAGGAATACATCTTATTAACCAGCCTGGTAACAAAAGAAAGTACAGAGCTAATTGATGCAGGCCATGA
>JBCCWI010000103.1:0-14414 GCA_039193795.1 Actinomycetota bacterium
CGGTGATGTCCTCGCCGCGGAACTTGATCGAACCGGCGGTGACCTCGTACTCCGGGCTGCCGAGCAGCACGCTGGCGAGGGTGGACTTGCCCGAGCCGTTGGGGCCCATCAGCGCGTGGACCTCGCCTTCGGCGACGGTGATGTCGACGCCTTTCAGGATCTCGACACCGCCCTCGGCGGTGACGGCGTGGAGGCCTTCGATTTCAAAGAGGGGGGCTGCGACCATGGCGCCAGTCTACGGCGCCCCCTGGCTTTAGTCCTACGCCGGTAGTGCTAATTCAGACGGCGGTCGGAGCGAGGGTCACGGGGTGTTCGCGCTCCCACAGCAGCGTCAGTTCGAGGAGGAGGTCCTCGCGGTAGTGCGGCGCCAGAACCTGCAGGCTCACCGGCAGGCCGTCGCTCGCGAGACCCGAGGGCAGGGCGACCGCCGGATTGCCGTAGATGTTCGAAGGAGCGGTGAGCGCACCGTTGTTGCCCGGGTTGGCCTCGCGCCCCTCGAACTCGCTCGGGAGCTTGCCGTCGGCGTCGAAGGCGGTCGACGGATTGGTCGCCGCGAGCACGATGTCGACCTCGTCGAACATCGCCGCCATCGCGTCGTTGAGTTCGGCCCGGCGGGTCTCGGCGCGGGCCATGTTGTCGATCGTGAAGTGTTCGTCGGCCGCGAACTGGCCGGCGCGCTCGATCCCGCCGAGTTCGGGGGCGCAGTCGGGCCAGCGTTCGCCCAGCGACTTGCGGATCCCGATGCCGCCGGTCGCGCCCCAGATGCCCATCACCCTCGGCAACTTGAGGTCGAGATCGACCCGCTGCATGCCGGCGATGCCGATCAGTTCCTCGGCTGCCGCGGTGATCAGTTCCTCGGTCTCGGGACCGACGACCGCACAGCTGAGGTCGGCGACGACGGCGACGCGAAGTGATCGGATCTCCTCACCTCGTCCGCCGAGGCCGGCCTCGTAGCCCTCGACCCGAGGGAGCGATCGCGGGTCGCGCCCGTCGAAGCCGTTGGTCACGTCGAGGTATCGGGCAGCGTCGCGGGCGCTGCGGCTGACCGTTCCCTCGACGGAGGTGGCGTTGCCGAGGATCGCGCCGGGGCCGCGCGGGATGCGTCCGAAGGTCGACTTCAGTCCGATCAGGCCACAGAAGCCGGCCGGGATGCGGATCGACCCGCCGCCGTCGCTGGCGGTCGCGAGCGCGAAGAGTCCGCCGGCCACACCGGCCGCCGAGCCGCCCGAGCTGCCGCCCGGTGTGCGCTCGGGGTTCCAGGGGTTGCGGGTGGCGCCGTGGATCTTGGTGGTCGTCTGGTTGGTCGCCCCGAACTCGCTCGAGGTCGTCTGCACCGCAGCGATCGCGCCGGCCCGCTTGAGCCGCTCGACCGAGATGCCGTCGGCCCCGAACACCTGGTCGGCGAGGGCCAGCGACCCCAGCGACGCCGGCCACCCGCCCACGGCCAGCAGTTCCTTCACCGCGAGGGGGACGCCGCCGTAGGGGAGCGACACGTCCGCCGCCGCAGCGGCCGCTCGGGCGGCGTCGGTGTCGACGTGGCAGACCGAGTTGAGTTCGCTCGCCTCCACCGCGGCGAGGGTGGCCTCCAACTCCTCGGTGGGGCTGCGATCGCCCGCTCGGAAGGCCTCCACGAGGCCGACGACGTCTCCCTGCCACGGTGTGTCGGTCATGGGCCGACGGTAGCCGGGAGGGCCGGCGGGGACGACTCGGTCAGTCGAGGGGTGCGGGCATCGCCTCGCACCGAACGATCAGCAGTCGCTGGACGCAACGGGTCAGAGCGACATAGAGCAGCCGGAGTCCGTTGGGCAGGTGGACGAACGCGGCCGGCTCGACGACGATCGCCGCGTCGAACTCCAGTCCCTTCGCCGTCGGCGGCGTGACGACCGAGATCGGCTGGTCGAGTTCGAGGACGCGGCGGGTGTCGCCGGCGTCGAGCCCGGCGTCGCGCAACGCCTCGAGCACCTTGTCGAACCGTTCCTCGGGGCACACGACGCCGATGGTCGACCAGTCGCCGCCGAGTCCGGCCGCCAGTTCCGCGACCGTCGACGCGAGGTCGGCGTCCGTGACCTCATGGTGCTCGGGCCCGGCGCCGCGCTGACGGATCGAGCTCGACGGTGTGATGTCGGGTGCGGTGACCGGCAGCAGGCGGTTGGCGTAGTCCAGGATCGGGCCCGGGACCCGGTAGCCGACGGTGAGCTCGCGGCGCCGAACCATGGCCGTGTCGATCCCGAGTGCGTCGGTGACCGCATCCCAGGACGGTTGGGCACCGATCCCGGTCGCCTGGGCGATGTCGCCGAGGATGGTCATCGACCCGCCGGTGGCCCGGCGGCCGGCGGCGCGCAGCGCCATCGACGACAGGTCCTGCGCCTCGTCGACGACGACATGACCGTAGGCGCGGCCGACACCGGTGGTGATGGCGTTGGCCTCGTCGAGCAGGGGAAGGTCGGCTTCGGTCCAGGGTTCGTCGGCGATCTTCTTGGCCGAGGTTCGCTGGAGCAGATCGGCGTCGTCGGCCGTCAGTAGACCCTCGGTCGTTCGCCGCCGGTTGGTCGGACTGCCGAGCAGGGTTCGCACGAGCTGCGGGCCGGATTGGTTGGGCCACACCTTGTCGATCAGCTTCGTGAACCCGTCGGACCGCCGGAGCTGCGGGAGGAGCTGGGCCAACTCCTCCTGGGAGACGTCGCGGTCGATCAGTTGCTGTCGGGCCTCGCGCAGCAGCACCTCGGTGAAGACCCCCTTCGCATCGTTGAGCGGCAGCGTGTTGTCGCGTGCGGTCGTGATGGCGGTCTCGATCGCGGCCGTGGTGAGCCGGAGCTTGCGGACGCCGAGGGGCACCTCGGCGTCGTCCGCCGGTGCCTTGATCCGCGAGTCGGCGAGGCGACGGAGAACGTCGGCCATGACCGCCCGTCCTTTCACCTCGGCGATCTCGGGCGCTTCCTCGCCCCGCACCCGCACGCGCGAGCTCAGCAGCGACGTGATGGTCGCCTGGCTCACCGCGGTCTCGCCCAGGGAGGGCAAGACATTGCTCACGTATCGCAGGAACACCCGGTTCGGGCCGATCACGAGCACATGGCTCTGCGCCAACGCCTCGCGGTGTTCGAAGAGGAGGAAGGCGGCGCGGTGGAGCCCGACGGCGGTCTTTCCCGTGCCGGGCCCGCCCTGCACGAGCAGGCACTCGTCGAGCGGTGCCCGGATGATCTCGTCCTGCTCGGCGGCGATCGTCGCCACGATGTCGGACATCTCACCGGTGCGGCCCCGCTCGACCTCGGCGAGGACCGGGTCGGGGATCCCGGCCGCGCTGATCGACTCCGGATCGTCGAGCTGCTCGTCGAAGATCGCCACCAGTTCGTCGACGTCGGTGACGAATCGTCGGCGGCGAGCGAGGCCGAACGCGTCGGCCGCCGTCGCCCGGTAGAAGGGGATCGCGACCGGTGCGCGCCAGTCGACGATCACGGGTGTCCCGTCCGGGTCCTCGATGTGGCGACGCCCGACGTACCAGTGGTCGCCGTCGGTGATGATCGGGTCCTCGTCGATGCGCCCGAAGCAGAGCGCGACGGCACCGACGTCGACCGCGGCCCTGCGCTGGACCAGCTTCGCCCGCGCGATGCGGGCGTCGGCGGTGTCCTCGTCTCGGACCCGCTGCTCGGTGAAGTCGAGCGCTCGCCCGCTGCGCTCGACCATGGCGTCGAGCGCGCCGCGAGCCCGGGTCAGGTACGCCTGCTCGGATTCGTGGTCGGGGTGTCGGTCACCGGAATCGGGCGGGGCGGACATGTTGGGCAGGCCTCACGAGGTCTCGTTGAGTTCTTCTTTCCAGGTGCGGAACCGCTCGTGGCGGGCTCCGGTCGGCCCGAGACCCTCACCGGACCCGTCCGGGAACAGCCGGAACGTGTGGATGCGGGAGAGGTCGTCGGCGTGGATCGCGACATAGCGCGAGTTGGCCTTGCGAGCCGGGCCGGCCCGCCAGAGTAGCCACACGCCGATCCGTCGCTTGTAGGAAATGCGCGGCCGACCGATGTCGTCGCCCGAGGTGAGCAGCGCGGCGGGGGCCTCGATCCACGCCTCGGCCGGGATGTTGCGGTCGCGGATCGGCAGCGGCGGCAGGTCGTCGGTGTGCACCGGCGTGTCGTCGTAGGGGCGCCGATGGGCGGGGAGCGGTGGTCCGCCGTCGTCGTTCATGGGCTCCAGTGTGGCGCCCCGGCGGTCGTCACGACTCGATGGCGAGTTCGCGCACGGTTCCGTCAGCGGTTCGCAGACCGAGCCGGATCTCGTTGTCCGACGCGTTCAGGGCGTCGGCGGGCAGGAGGACGACGAAACTGTCGTCGGCTCCGCCGCGCTCGTACAGCGGTGAGACACCCACGACGACCCCGTTGACCGCGACGACCACGGTGGCGTCGTCGGGTGCTCCGGCGACCCGGCCGGCGATCTCGCCGAGTGGCGGCGCGGTGCCCGGTGATCGCAGCCGGTCGAGTGCCTCGACGGTGGCGGTTCCGCTGGTCGCTCCCAGGACGTCGGCGGCCGGGCGGCCTCGGAGGTCGGCGCCGGGAACGCCGGCGTACAGCGCCGAGAGCGGATCGTCGATCGAGGTCGGCGCCGGGTGTCGTTCGGCGACCAGCTGGGCGAACGCCTCGTCGTCGTCGAACTCGATCGTGCCCCGCACGACGAAGTCGCCGGCGTCGTTGAACCGGTAGATCGACTTGGCCCCGTCGCGGGCGGCGACCTCGGCCGAGCCGCCGGCCGCCCCGACCGTCTCCCACGGCAGTCCGATGCCGAGGATGTCCGCGATCGTGAGCGGGATGTCGACGATCGAGACGTTGTCGGCGTCGACCCGTCCCTCGGTCTGGCCCGGCGCCTTGATCAACAGCGGGGTGTAGGCGATCGATGGGAGCCCGCCCGGGCTGAGATCGCGGCTGTACTCACCCACCTGGAACGACACACCGTGATCGCCGACGACCACGATGAGGCTGTCGTCGTAGTGGCCGGTGGCGCGGAGGTGGTCGAGGAACTGCCCGAGGATCTGGTCCGTGTAGCGGGTCTGCAGCACGTGGCGCTGGCGGTTGACCCGCACCGGCCACTCGCTGCCGCTGTCGCTGCCATGATCGACGCGCTCCGCCGCGACGTCGTAGAGGGCGCCGTCCTCACGAACGATCCACGGCTGGTGGGGCAGGATCAGGTGGAGGAAGCCGAAGACCGGGTCGTCGGACGGCTGCACCGCGGCGAGGAACTCGGTGAACCGTTCGGGCTGGGCGCCGGGTTGCACCCGGAAGAACAGGTCGAGCGCGTCCTGTTCGGCCTGCGCTTCGGTGCGTTCGTCGTCGGCCGGCGGCGTCGTGAGGGTGGGGGCCTGCCCGTCGTCGCTCGGTGGTGGAGCCTCGGTCGTGGTCGTGGTGGTCGTGCTCGTCGTGTCCGATGCGGTGTCGAGGGCGCCGAAGTCCTCCTGGAAGTCGTCGAGGGCGGGCGCGGCGCTGACGGTCGCGGGGCTCAATCGGTCGACCCACACGTCCCACGTGGCGCCGAGCAGCCCGCCCCAGTCCGTCCCGGATGACCCGGCGATCGCCTCGATCGGCACGGCGGTCGTGGTGACCGGTGCGTCGTCCGGGCCGTCGGCGTCGGCGACCGGTTCCACCCGGGGAGGCGGCGGGGTGAGGTCGTCACAGACATCGAATCCGCACAACCGGGTGACGACCTCGCTCACGATCAGGTGGTGGGTGCCGGCGAAGATGTTGAACAGATTCTCGGGGTGTTCGGTCCAGGTCGGGCCGCCCTGGGGTTCCTTGCCGTCGAAGAGGGCGGGGACGGCGGCGTGGGTGAAGGCGCTGTTGGTCGTGTGACGCTGATAGTGGGTGCCGTCGGCGGCCAGGGACGCGAATCCCGGGAACTGGACGGCGTCGATCTCGCCGTTCTCGTCGATCAGCGTCTGGGTCGGGAGCTCGTCGAACACGACGATGAAGACCGAGGGGGTTGTCGCTTCGGGCGCCGGATCCGACCCGGTCGAGTCGTCGTCGCCGGCCGGCGCCGAGGGTGCCAGCGTGACCGGCACGATGATCTCGGGGGTGCTGGTCGCGCTCTCGACCCAGTCGGCGACGGGCGAGATGAAGGCGAACTGGGCGAGGAAGAGGAGGTTGGCGGCCGCCATCACCCGCAACCAGAGGCCCATCGCCTCCGTACGTGCGTGCAACACGGCCACCCCGGCCCCGATGGCGATCGCGAGGAGGGCGGTCACCACCGTCGACGACGTGAACGCCTTGGCGAGCAGGACCCCGAAACCGGCGGCGAGCACACCGACCATGACCCGATGCACCATCTCGCCGGCGGGCTCGTCGACGGCGCGGACCGCCTCGCCGAGCGCCCACAGCACCAGCCCGGGAACGACGGCGATCAGGACCGCGTACCAGAGGATCGAGTAGCCCTCGACACCGTAGAGGTCGAAGGTCGACGGGCTCGATCCGAGCAGGTCGAGCACCGGCTGGGTCACGGCGAGCCCGACGAGTCCGAGTATCGCCAAGAGCCGACCGAGCATCGCCGCGAGGGTAGTTGGTTTCCCCCGCGTCCAGCCCCCGCGACGGCGGCCGCATGTGATAGCACCTACCCCATGTTCGCCTACCTGGATGCCGGAACCGGCTCAGTTCTGCTCGCCGCGTTCGCCGGCGGGGTCGCCGGAATCGGCGTGCTCGGACGGGTGTACTGGCACCGCTTCCTCGGGATCTTCTCCAAGAAGCACCGTCAGGCCGCGGCCGATGCCGCAGCGGAACTCGTCGGCGACCGCGCCGGCGACGATGACTGACCCGTCCGGTCCGTCATCGAGCTTCGATCCCGGGTCGTTCCGTGATCCGCTGAGCCGGGTCCTCGTCGACCACGATCGGGTCCTGCGGGTCTTCCGGGGGCGCGGGGTGGACGATCTCGAGGCGTTGACGGCCTCGTCGATGTTCGGCGCGGCGCAACAGGACGGACGCGTCGTCGCCAGTCGGCCGGTCGAGATGCCGGCCGACCTCGCCGCTGCGGGGTGGCAGGCAGCCCTCGAACACGACCGCGTCCCCGTCGTGTCGTACCCCTACGAGTGGACCTTCTCGATGCTGCAGGATGCCGCCCTCCAGCAGCTGGCGCTCTCTCGCGCGGCGCTCGCCGAGGGACTCCTGACCAAGGACGCCACGCCGTTCAACACCCAGTTCGTCGGCTCCACACCCGTGTTCATCGACATCGGGTCGTTCGAACGCCTGCCGGGCGGCGAGCCGTGGCGGGGCTATCGACAGTTCTGCACGCTCTTCTATCTGCCCCTGCTGTTGCAGGCGACGATCGATGTCGCTTTCCAGCCGTTGCTGCGTGGTTCGCTGCACGGCGTCACCCCGGAGACGGTCCGCCGGATGCTGCCGTGGCGCCATCGCATCGGCAAGGGTGCGTTCACCAACGTCGTCCTGCACGCCCGGTTGGAGCGACGCAACGCCTCGAGCGACCGCGACGCCGGCGCCGAGCTCTCTCGGGCCGGCTACGGCCCCAAGCTGGTCGATGCCCAACTCGCCAAGCTCGAACGCACGGTCGCCGGTCTGCGGTGGGCCGCAGGCGAGTCGGAGTGGTCCGACTACGGCGACCGCGGTCACTACGAAGGCGACGATCTGGCCCGGAAGGGTGAGTTCGTGTCGCGGGCCGCCGAGGGCTGTGCCGGCGGGCTCGTGCTCGACCTCGGCGCCAACGACGGCCACTTCTCCCGCCTGGTCGCGCCGCACGCGTCCGGGGTGGTGGCGGTGGACGCCGACGCACTGGTGGTCGACCGCCTCTACCGGGCGCTTCGCTCCGAGGGTGAGCGCCGCATCCTGCCGCTCTACACCGACCTGACCGATCCGTCGCCCGCCCTCGGCTGGCGCACCCGCGAACGGTCGACGTTGGTCGAGCGGGTCGATGCAGACCTCGTGCTCGCCCTCGCGCTGGTGCATCATCTCGCCATCTCGGGCACGGTGCCGCTCCCCGAGGTCGTTGCGATGCTGCGCGACTTCGACGCCGAGGTGGTCGTGGAGTTCCCCGACCGCGACGACCCGATGGTGCGACGGCTGCTCTCGCGCAAGCGCGACGGCTTGTTCGACCACTACACCCTCGACGGGTTCGTCGAGGCGGTCGAAGCCAGGTTCGAGGTGCTCGAACGCTCGGCCCTGCGGTCCGGCACGCGTCACCTCTTCCACGTGCGGCCTCGCTGAGTTCGAGAGCGATCCACGCCCGTCGCGACGAATGCAGCGGCTCGTGCGTCGGGACGGGCGTGCCGTTCCTCGTCACCGACGTGCTGCTCTCGACCCCACCTCCCGCGGTGATCGACCTGCGCGACGAGCCGGATCGGTCACGGGCGCTCGAGCGGGGTGACGACCTCGATGTCGAGCGCGACGGCGGCCGGTATCTGACGTGCATCGAGGGTGGCGAGTCCCAGCGGCCGCGGGAGCCGGTCGAGCGCCGCCAGGTGCATCGCATCGACGGTGCGGAGGCCGTAGAGGGTCCCGAGCTCGATGCTGCGTCCGAGCGCTCGCTCGTCGAGTGGTACCACGAACATGGCGTCGACGTCGGCGCGTGCGGCGGCGGTGAGTTCGGCCGCGGTGCGGCCGTCGGGTGAGATCCGATGCAGCGCCATGAGGAGCTCGGCCCGCGCCAGCTCCGAGATGGCCCAGGTCGGCGTGGCGGCCATCGCGGCATTCACCGCCGCCGAGTGGGGCCCGCCGGTGTAGCGCTGCACCAGCGCGCTCGGGTCGAGGGCCAAGATGGCGGTCATCGGCGTCGGGGTGCGTCGCCGCGGAGCTCGGCGAGGACCTGATCGGCGCTGATGTCGACGGGGAGCAGCGGGAGATCGGTCGGTGCCGGTGGAGGATCGGGCCGCAGCGGCGGTCGGACGAGACCGGCGGCCACGAGGTCCTCGAGGTCGGGGGTGCCGGTCGGGGTGATCGGGGCCAGCTGGGCGGCGGGGAGGCCGTCGACGGTGACGATCAGGCGATCGCCGGCCGCGGCTCGCCGGACGTGGGTGGCCAGTTCGGCGCGCAGTTCGCGCACGCCGAGGTGGGTGGCGCCGGGGGAGTGTTCCATGACCTCCAGTCTAGGTGTACACGCGTGTACACAGCTCGCTTTGGCGTGCGCCGCTGTGCTGGCTAGGTTCTCGCCCCATGAACTTTGCCTTCTCCGAAGAACAGGACCAGCTCCGCGAGTTCGTGCGCAGTTTCCTCGAGGACAAGTCGTCCGAGGATGCCGTGCGTGAGCAGATGGAGACCGACGCCGGGTACGACGAGGCCGTCTGGAACCAGATGGCCGAGCAGATGGGCCTGCAGGCCCTCGCCATCCCCGAGGAGTACGGCGGTCAGGGCTTCGGGTTCATCGAGCAGGTCGTCGTGCTCGAGGAGATGGGTCGTGCGCTGCTGTGCGCCCCCTACTTCTCGAGCTGTGTGCTCGCCGCCAACACCCTTCTCCAGAGCGGTGACGAAGACGCCAAGAACGCCCACCTGCCGGGCATCGCCTCCGGCGAGACCCGCGCCACGCTCGCGTTCACCGAGGAGAGCGGCCGCTGGGACGAGGGCGGCATCACCATGCAGGCCACCCAGGCCGGCGACGCTTGGACCCTCGACGGCGTGAAGAGCTATGTGCTCGACGGCGCCACCGCCAACCTCATCCTGGTCGCCGCCCGCAGCGACGCCGGTGTGAGCCTCTTCGCGGTCGACGCCGGTGCCGAGGGTCTCACCCGCACCGCCCTGTCGACGATGGACCAGACCCGCAAGCAGGCCAAGCTCGAGTTCTCGGGCGTGCCCGCGACCCTCATCGGCACCGACGGTGGTGGCTGGGACACCCTCTCGTCCGTGCTCGACCTCGCTGCGGTGGCCCTCGCCGCCGAGCAGGTCGGTGGCGCCCAGATGGTGCTCGACATGTCGGTCGAGTACGCCAAGGTCCGCGTGCAGTTCGGTCGCCCGATCGGTTCGTTCCAGGCGATCAAGCACAAGTGCGCCGACATGCTCCTCGAGGTCGAGTCGGCCAAGTCGGCCGCCTACTACGCCGGCTGGTGCGCCAACGAGATGAACGACGAGCTCCCGCAGGTCGCGTCGCTCGCGAAGAGCTACTGCTCGGAGGCCTACTTCCACGCGGCGGCGGAGAACATCCAAATCCACGGTGGCATCGGCTTCACCTGGGAGCACCCGGCGCACCTGTACTTCAAGCGGGCCAAGAGCTCCGAGCTGCTGTTCGGCGACCCCACCTACCACCGCGAGCTCCTCGCCCAGAGAATCGGCATCTGAGGCTCGCTCCAGCAAGGTTCTGAGGCCACCCAGGTCGTACGCTTCGGCGTATGGCCTGGGTGTTTCTCGTTGTGGGCGCAGCAGTGGTGGTCGCGATCGCGTTCTATGCGGTCGGCCGTGTGACCGGGGAGATGGCCAGCCAACGTCCGCCGGCGATCTATCAGCTCCCGCTCGCGGTCGAGTGGATCGCCGATCGGTTGCCCGATGAGGTCACCGCTCGGATCAGCTACGAGGACGTGGCTCGCATCCTCACCTGGCACCTCGACTGGTTCGGCGCGGTCGGGGTGGCGTCCGAGCACGGCCAGGAGCTCGGCGGTACCGATGCGCTGCACGACGGCTCGGTCGCGATCGAGGATGCGGCCGTCGACGCCGTCGTAGCGAAGTCGATCGACGCTGGCGGAGCGATCGATGCGGTCGACGTGGTGTGTGTTCTCGATCTGCAGATGGCGTACCTGCGAGAGATCGGTGCGGTGGGCGAGATCGCCGCGCAAAACGAGGCAGAGCCCCCCTCCGATGTGGTTGACTGAGGTCACCAAGAGAGAGGAGGTGGTCCAGATTCCTAGTAATGCTTTTGTGACCTTGGAGGTGGCTGGCCGCTAGGCCTCAGGCCGCTGGACTGTCTGGCGAAATCACGCCACCCACCCTCGGATCATCCGGTCGGGAAAAGTCACGCCCCTTCCGCCTCGGCGGGGCCACGATTCGAGTCTCCAGCAAAAACGTGAGCAACCCCAGGGCCTCCGGGTCCTGGGGTTGTCTCGTCTCCGGGGTAGATTCCTTCGCATGGAGCGAAACGGTCGATTCGAGCACTTCCGATTCCTGGGCGACAAGCGCACCCAGATCGTCTACGACGTCGACGAGACCACCGACGAGGCGACGATGGCCACGATCACCGAGGTCGCCGAGAGCGGCTTCGGGCTCGGGTTCGGCCCCGACACCCTCGCCGAGGCCCGCAACCGCGGCTACCGCCCCCACGCCTGAGTCCCTGCGAGGTCGCGGACACCGTGGATCGTCGGTTCACCGTCGACGGCATCGAGCTCGCCGGGCATCTCGCTCGGCCCGTCGAGCTGCATCCCCGTGCCCAGCCCGGGCTGGTGATCGCGCACGGGTTCCCCGCCGAGGTCGGTGGGGGCATCAATTCCACCGCGAGCTTTCCCGAGCTCGCCGACCGCATCGCGACGGAGCTGGGTTGGGTCGCGCTCGCCTACTCGAGCCGCGGTGTGGGTGACAGTGCCGGCGACTTCTCGCTGAACGGGTGGCTCCGCGATCTGAACGGCGCGGTGACCCATCTGCGCCAGTCGGCGCCGGTCGACGCCGTCTATCTGCTGGGGTTCGGCACCGGCGGGGCACTCGCGATCGAAGCGGCTGCCGCCAATCCGAAGATCACCGGTGTCGCTGCGGTCGGCGCGCCGGCCGACTTCGCCGACTGGGCCCGCAATCCCCGCAAGCTCCTGGTGCTGGCCCGCGAGATCGGCATCATCGACAACCCCTCGTTCCCGGCGTCGTTCGACACGTGGGCCGAGGGGCTCAAGGCGGTCCGGGCGGCCGACGCCGCCTCCCGGCTCGCGCCGCGCGAGCTCATGGTGCTGCACGGCAGCGACGACGACTCGGTGCCCGTCTTCGACGCGCGCGCCGTGGCGGACGGTCACGGTGCCGCCGATCTCCGCATCGTCCAGGGCGGCGGCCACCATCTGCGGCACGACCCACGTGCGGTGGCCATCATCCTGGGGTGGCTCGAACGGCAGCGGTCCGCCCTGCTCGCCAGCACCCAGGGCTGACCTCAGTCGGCCTTCGATCTTCCTGCCGCCTTCTGCGCCTTCTTCCACTCCCGGACGGCCGACCGCTCCTCGGCGCTGCCCATGTCGGCGACCGACCGGGGTCGATCGTCGCCGAACGGTGCGGATGCGGCCTCCCAGCCGGGCGGACGCACACCGAACCGTTTGGCGAGCACCGCGATCAGGATCCGGACCTTCTCGTCGCCGTAGCCCGGCACCGCGGCGAGGTTCGCGGCGACGGTCTCGGCCGAGCGGCGGCGCTTCCAGATCCGGCCGGCGTCACCGTCGTAGGTCTCGACGACGTGGGCGCAGAGCTCCTGGATCCGTGTCGCCATCGAGCCCGGGAACCGATGCAGCGCCGGCTTCTGCGTACAGATCCCCGCGAACTCGTCGGGGTCCCAGCCGGCGATGGTCGCTGCGTCGAAGCGGCCCTCCAGCCGCTCGCGGAGCCGGGCGGGACCTCGGAACGCGAGCTCGATCGCGATCTGTTGATCGAGCAGCATGCCGATCAGCAGCGCGAGGGGATCGGTGTTGACGAGATCGTCGAACTCCGGCTCGCCGGTGATCCAGAGGGTGCCGCGGCTCACCGGCCGAGTTCGGTGGCGCCGGTGTCGGGGTGGGCCGGGTCGGGCCGGTTGGGGTCGATCCCGTACTTCACGATCGCATCGGCGACGACCTGACGGTCGATCTCGCCGTCGCGGGCCAGCGCGTTGAGGACGGTGACGACCACGTGGGCGGCGTCGACCTCGAAGAACGAGCGCAGCGCCTCGCGGGTGTCGGAGCGTCCGAATCCGTCGGTGCCGAGGACCGACATCGGACGCGGTGCCCAGCGGGTGACCTGGCCGACGACGGCCGCCATCCAGTCCGACACGGCCACGATCGGCCCCTCGGTGCCCTCGAGCTTGCGGGTGATCATCGGCACCAGCCGATCTCCCAACGGGTTGAGCCGGTTGCGACGCTGGCAGTCGATCGCATCGTTGCGCAACCGCTTGTAGGAGGTGACGCTCCACAGCTCGGCCGAGACGTTGTAGTCGGCGGCGAGGATGTCCTGGGCTTCCTTGGCGGCGAGGTACGACGGCCCGGAGAACAGGATCGTCGCATTCAGTGAGCCGTCGCCGAGTTCGGGACCGTTGTCGAACATGTACAGGCCCGAGGTGATGTCGTGGTTGTCGACATGGTCGGGCCTCGGCGGCTGCTCGTAGTTCTCGTTGTAGATCGAGATGTAATAGAAGACGTCCTCGCCCTCGATCGACCCCTCGGGGTACATGCGGTCGAGGCCGTCCTCCACGATGGCGCCGAGCTCGTACGCGAACGCCGGGTCGTAGGCCTCACACGCCGGGATGGTGGCGGCCAGCAGGAGGCTGTGGCCGTCCTGGTGCTGCAGCCCCTCACCCATGAGGGTGGTGCGCCCCGCGGTGGCTCCCATCAGGAAGCCGCGGGTACGGGCGTCGGCCGCCAGCCAGGCGAGGTCGCCGATCCGCTGGAAGCCGAACATCGAGTAGAAGGTGTAGAACGGCACCATCGGGACGCCGGTGTTCGCGTAGCTGGTACCGGCGGCGATCCACGACGCCATCGAGCCGGCCTCGGTGATGCCCTCCTCGAGGATCTGGCCGTCCTTGGCCTCGGTGTAGGAGAGCAGCAGGTCGTGGTCGACCGGTTCGTAGAGCTGGCCGCGCGGGGCGTAGATCTTGAACTCGCGGAAGAGCGAATCCATGCCGAAGGTGCGGGCCTCGTCGGGGACGATCGGCACGACGCGATCGCCGAACTCCTGATCGCGCAAGAGGTCGCGCAGCAGCGAGGTGAACGCCATCGTCGTCGAGACCTCACGACCCGCCGATCCCTTCTGCAGCTCGAGGAACGGTGCCGCCGACGGTGCCGCCAGCGGTCGGCGGTCACGCACGACGCGCTTGGGGATGAAGCCGTCGAGCGCCGTGCGCCGCTGGATCATGTACTGGAACTCCTCGGAGTCCTCCGAGGGGCGGTAGTACGGCGGGATGCCGTCCTCGAGTGCGCTCTCGGGGATCTCGTCCTCCATGTGCAGCCGCTCGCGCAGTTCGAGCAGCTGGTTCTTGGTCATCTTCTTGATCTGGTGGGTCGCGTTGCGGCCCTCGAACCCCTCGCCGAGGGTCCAGCCCTTCACCGTCTTGGCGAGGATGACCGTGGGCATGTCGGTGGTCTCGGACGCGGCCTTGAAGGCGGCGTAGACCTTCTGGTAGTCGTGCCCGCCGCGCGGCAGGTTCTCGATCTGTTCGTCGCTCAGGTGCTCGACCAGCTTGCGCAGGCGGGGGTCGGGCCCGAAGAAGTGCTCGCGGATGTAGGCCCCGTCGTCCACGGTGTAGCGCTGGAACGAGCCGTCGACGGTCTCGTTCATCTTCTCCACCAGGACGCCGTCGGTGTC
>JBCCWI010000104.1:0-14355 GCA_039193795.1 Actinomycetota bacterium
CCAACGCTTCTCGCTGGCGAGGTAGTAGCGCTTGGTCTGGACGTTGGGATCCCAGCGGCGGCTCGAGCGGCGGTGCGAGTGCGACAGCTGCTTGCCGAAGTGGGGCTTCTTCCCGGTGACTTGGCAGATCTTCGACATCGGAGAACTCCTGGGGAGGCTCGCTGGGCAGTTGGGCGCGAGCACAGAACGACCCCATAGCGTACCGACCTCGACCCGGGTCTCCACCCACCGGCGGCGTGGTCACCCGCGTCGGCCTCAGCGGTAGCATACGGGTGTCATGCCCTCGGTCTCCGATCCTGCCCTCGAGCCCGTCGCCGGGGTCGAGCACGTGCTGCTCGCCGCCCCACGCGGCTTCTGCGCGGGCGTCGAGATGGCGATCAAAGCGCTCGCGTGGATGGTGCGCGCCTTCGAGCCGCCGGTGTACTGCTACCACGAGATCGTGCACAACCAGCTGGTCGTGCGCCGGTTCGAGGAGGCCGGGGTGATCTTCGTCGACGACATCGCCGACGTTCCCCCGGGCCGGCCGATCATGCTTTCCGCCCACGGCTCGGCACCCGAGGTCGTCGCCGCCGCCCGCGATCAGGGCGGCTACGTGGTCGACGCCGTCTGCCCGCTGGTCACCAAGGTGCACCACGAGGTCAAGACCCGAGCCAAGAAGGGCTATCAGATCGTCTACATCGGCCACGAAGGTCACGAGGAGGCCGTCGGCACGATGGCCGTCGCACCCGATGTCATCCACCGGGTGGAATCCCGCGAAGAGGTCGCCGCGCTTCCTCCCCTCGACCAGCCCGTCGCCCTACTCACCCAGACCACGCTGTCGCACCGTGAGCGGGCCGAGGTGCTGGAGGCGACCCGGGAGCGGTTCCCCGACCTGTGGCAGCCCGGTCGTTCCGACCTGTGCTTCGCGACCACCAATCGCCAGTCGGCGCTGATGGAGATCGCGCCCCGCTGCGACGCGATGGTGGTCATCGGCTCGGCGAATTCCTCCAACACCACCGCCCTCGCCGGCCTGGCCAAGGAGGCCGGCTGCCCCGAGGTCTACCGGATCAACGGGCCCGACGAACTCCCCGACCGCCTCCCGGCGACGGTCGGGGTGACCGCGGGCGCCTCCGCTCCGGAGGATCTCGTCCGCTCGGTGATCAACCGGCTCGCCCCGACCCGTGGCGTCGAGGAGATCTCGGTCACCGAGGAGGACGAGTACTTCCCGCCGCCCCGCAACCTGCGCGAACTGCTCGGCGCCATCGACGCCGCCACCCTGCTCACGCTCGGCGGCACCGAACGCGCCGCGCTCGACGACCGCAGCATCGACGCCTCCGACGTGCTCGAGACGCTCGCCGGCCCGACGTCGTGAGCTCGCGGCGCCGAGCGCCGCTCGTCGTCGGGTGGCGTGAGTGGGTCGTGCTCGCCGGGCTCGACTGTCCGACACCGATCAAAGCGAAGATCGACACGGGTGCGGCCACCAGCGCCCTCCACGCCTCCAAGCTGGAACGCTTCGAACGCGACGGCGACCCGTGGGTCGAATTCACCCTGCGGCCCCAGCAGCGCACGTCGTCGGGCTCGCGCCGGGTCCAGGCCCCGATGATCGACGAGCGCCGGGTCCGCAGCAGCTCCGGCAAGAGCGAGCTGCGGCCCGTCATCGAGACCGTCGTCGCGATCGGCGATCGTCGCTGGACGGTGCAGTTCACCCTGACCCGGCGCGATGCGATGGGGTTCCGCATGCTCCTCGGGCGCCGTGCCCTACGCGAGCGGGCGATCGTCGACGTCAGCCGCTCTCACGCCGCCGGCATCCCCTCGATCGGCGACGACCGCTGAAGCGGTCGATCGATCAGCCGGCGGGCGGGGGTTCGTCCCCGGCGAGGACCCGGGCTTCGATGTAGAGGTCGCCGAGCTCGTCGGTGAGGCGGTCGGTCAGGTCGGTGACCACCCGACGCGGCACCCGCCCCTCGCCGCGTGCCGGCGGGTAGATCGGGTCGCCGATCACGGCGACGATCTTGCGAGGCCGTGGGATCTTGGCGCCCAGCGGCAGTGCCTTGGCACTGCCACCGATGCCGACCGGCACGATCGGCACGCCCGAGCGGGCCGAGACGAACGACGGCCCGTCAAGCATCTGCTCCCGGTCGATGCGGTCGCCCTCTTGTCGGGTGCCCTCGGGGAACATCACCAACGGCTCCCCGAGCGACAACACGTCCTCGGCCGCCCGCAGGGCGGTGCGGTCCGCGGTGCCCCGTTCGACCGGGAAGCCGCCCATCACGGTCAAGAACGCGCCCAGCGGCTTGGACTTCCAGAGGCTCTCCTTGCCCATGAACCGCAACCGACGGCTGGTCACCATGCCGATGATCGGGGTGTCGATGAACGATCGATGGATGCCACTCAGGATGAACGGACCGTCGGGGATGTTCTCGCGGCCCTCGACGCGAAGGCGGAACATCACCAGGATCGCGGCGTAGAAGACCCGCCACAGCACCCAGTAGAGCGCCCGGCCGACGAGGGTCTGCCGGGACCGCTGCTCGGCGTCGCCGTCCTGTGCGCCGTACTTCGCTGCCGTCATCGGCTCAGCTTGCCCCGGCGGTGTCGGTGCCGTCGAGCAGCGCCGTGATCCGGGCGACCACCTCGTCGATGCCGAGGCCGGTGGTGTCGACCACCGCAGCGTCGGCCGCTTCGATCAGTGGATCGACCGCCCGGGTGGAGTCGGCGGCGTCGCGACGGGCGATGTCGGCGGCGACCGCCTCGTAGTCGAGGTCGGTGACCTCCTTCGCCCGTCGCTTGGCCCGTTCGACGGGATCGGCGGTGAGGTACACCTTGAGTTCGGCATCGGGGAACACCACCGTGCCGATGTCGCGGCCCTCGAGCACCCCGCCGCCCTGGCGGTGGGCCCATTCGCGCTGGCGCGAGACGAGCTCCTTGCGGACCTCCGCGTTCGCAGCCACGACCGACACCGCGCGGCTGACCTCGGGACCACGGATCTCGACCGTCGCGTCGACCCCGTCGACCATGACCGAGTCGAGGCCGACGTCGAGATCGATGCGCCGCGCCATCGCCGCGGTGGCCTCGGCATCGTCGGGATCACCGCCACTGCGCAGGACAGCGAAGGCGACCGCCCGGTACATGGCGCCCGTGTCGAGGTACTTCAAGCCCAGATGCGCCGCCAACGCCCGGGCGACGGTGGACTTGCCCGAACCGGCCGGGCCGTCGATGGCGATCACTCGCATGGCGACATCCTGCCCGGTCACCGCAGCTGTTCCAATGCCGCGAAGTAGCCCGGGAACGTCTTGGCGACGCATCCGGGATCCCGGACCGAGACCCCCGGCACGACCAACCCGACGAGCGACAGCGCCATGGCCATGCGGTGGTCGTCGTAGGTGTCGAACGTGGCCGGCCTCGGGTGACCGCTCGGACGTACGATGAACCCGTCGTCGAACTCCTCGGCCTCCACCCCGGCCCGCTGCAACTCGGCCACCGGGGCGGCGACCCGGTCGCTCTCCTTCTCCCGGATGAATCCGATGCCGTCGACCCGCGTCGGCGAGTCGGCGAACGCGGCGACGACGGCGAGCGTGGGCGCCGTGTCGGAGATGTCGCTGAGATCGACGTCGATGCCTCGGTGGGCACGGCCCGACACCTCGACGAAGTCGTCGCCCAGCACGATCTCGCAGCCCATCCGACCCAGCACCGCCGCGAAGGCGACATCGCCTTGGAGGGCGTCGCGCCCCAGACCGAGCACTCGCACCCGCCCGCCGGTGATCGCCGCGGCCGCCAGGAAGTACGACGCCGCCGACGCGTCGGGCTCGACGCGGTACTCGGTACCGCGATAGCCCCCGCCGACCGACCACACCCGCCCGTCGTCGTGATCGACCTGGGCACCGAACGCCTCCATCACGGCGGTGGTCATCTCGATGTAGGGCCGCGAGATGGGCTCGGTCGTCAGTGCGACCCGGAGGTGGTCGGCGCCACCTGCGAGCAGCAGGCCGGTGATGAACTGGCTCGAGACGTCGCCGGCGAGGGCGGCGGCGTGGGAGCGCACCGGACCGGTGATTCGGGCGGGGAGCCGACCCCTCGCCCCGAGCTCGTCGACGGTGACCCCCATCGACCGCAGCGCGGCGAACTGGTCGTCCATGGGCCGGTCGCGCATCTGGGGATGGGCGTCGACCACCACCGGCGCCTCACCGAGGGCGGCGAGAGGGACGGCGAATCGAGCGGTCGTGCCCGACTGGTTGGCCGACACCTCGGCCTCGACTCCCGGGAGTTCGCCACCGCACCCGTCGACCACGATCGTCGCCGTGTCCGGATCGGCCTCGGCGCTCACGCCGAGGCCGGCCAGCACGCCGAGCATCGCCTCGGTGTCGTCGGCGAACAGCGCCCCGCGCAACGTGCTTCGCCCCTCGGCCAGCGCGGCGCACACGAGCGCTCGGTTGGTGATGCTCTTGGAGCCGGGCAGCACGACATCGGCGTCGGGCGGTCCGTCCAGCGGATCGATCGCGAACGGATCCGGCAGGGCCCGAGGATCCGGGCTCATGCCTCGATCGCTCGCATCGACGGCCGATACCCCGAGACCATCAGGCCACCCTGCAGCCGTTCGGCGAGCGCGGTCTCGATCAGGAGCACGACGACGCCGCGCGGCCCCTCGGCCGAGTGGGCGATCTCGAGGTCGTAGATGTTGACGTCGAGGTCGGCGGCCAGGGCGGCGATCGCTGCGATCTCGCCCTGCCGGTCGAGCACCGGCACCCGCATCTCGGTCATCGCGTCGGGGCTCGGGATGGTCGTCGGGAGGTTCCGGCGCGCCGTGCGGGCCTGCTCGAGCCGGCCGAGAAGGGTGGCGCGGTCGCGGTCGGCGACGACGTCGCGGACCGCGGACAGCTCGCGCACCAGTTCGTCGAGCACGTCGACGATCGCATCGGCGTTCTGCACACAGATGTCGGGCCAGATCGCCGGGTGTCCGGCCGCGACCCGGGTCATGTCACGGAACCCACCTGCGGCCAGACGCAGCAGCGCCCGGTGCTCGATCGCGCGGCCGTCGGCGAGGCGCATCAGGGTCGCGGCGGTGAGGTGCGGCACGTGGGAGACGACGGCCACCAGGAGATCGTGGCGATCGGCCGGGATGGCGATCGGATTGGCGCCGAGCGAGGCGACCAGGTCACGCACGGCCGCGAACACGTCGTCGTCGGTGCTGGGCGCAGGGCACAGCACCCACATCGCCCCGCTGAAGAGGTCCGCCGACGCGCCGTCGAGACCGTCCTGTTCGCTGCCCGCCATCGGATGACCGGCGACGAAGCGCGCATCGGACACCGCCTCCACGATCTCGGCCTTCACCGAGCCGACGTCGGTGACCGCCGCCGCGCCCGCGGCGAGCAGCCGTTCCACGATGCCCGCCGTCGCGTCGACGGGGGTGGCGACCACGGCGAGGTCACAGGCCGGCAGGTCGTCGATCGAGGCGGTGCGGTCAATCACACCTCGGCTCACGGCCTCGGCCAATCGCCCCTCGTCGACATCGACCCCGATGACGTGCCAGCCATCGGCTCGCAGCGCCAGCCCCACCGATCCGCCGATGAGTCCGACGCCGACGATGATTGCGCGCCTGTCGTTTGGGCTGCCCTCGGTCACGGACGAGCAGGCTACCGGTCGCCCTCGGCGGTTGGTCGGGACTTCCGGGGCTCGCCCGCCGACGCGACCTCGAGCGAGCGGACCTCGGCCCGGTCGAGGACCCGCCACTCCCCCGGTGGCAGGCGAGGGTCGGTGAGGGGTCCGATGCGGGTGCGGACCAGCCGTTTCACGGGGTGGCCGATGGCCTCACACATGCGCCGCACCTGACGGTTGCGACCCTCGTGGATGGCGATGCGGAGCAGGTCGGGTTCGACCGCCGTCACCCGCGCCCGGGCCGTCGGGCCGTCCTCGAGTTCGACACCGTCGCGCAGCTGCCGGATCGCCGCCCGCGTCGGGGCGCCCTCGACGTGGGCGAGGTACTCCTTCTCCACACCGAAGCTCGGATGGGTCAGATGGTGGGTGAGCTGCCCGTCGTTGGTCAGGATCAGCAGGCCCTCGGTCTCGCCGTCGAGACGTCCGACGGGGAACACCCGGGGCTCGTCCGGCACCAGCTCGACGACCGTGGGCCGCCCCTGCGGGTCGTCGGCGGTCGTGATCACCCCGGCCGGCTTGTTGAGCAGGAAGTAGACCAGATCGGGTTTGACCCCCACCGGCGCGCCATCGACCGCCACCACCTGGGTGTCGACGTCGACCCGGCGACCCAGCACGGCGACCTCTCCGTCGACCGTCACCCGGCCGTCGGCGATGATCTCCTCACAGACCCGCCGACTGCCGAAGCCGACTCGAGCCAGCACCTTCTGCAGCCGCTCCCCGTCCGGATGCGGCTCCCTGGTCCTCACTCGGCTTCGTCGCTGCCATCCGGGGCAACCGACCCCGCCGGACCGTCGTGACCGTCGTCGGACACACTCGCGTCCGCCTCGCCGCCACTGCTCTCGGCGGGGGCACCATCGCCGGTGGGCTCGTCGTCGTCGGGCCCGACCCGAAGCCCGCGCTCCAACGCCTCGACCACGTCGGCGTCGGGGAAGAACTCGCCGAGGGGCGGAAGCTCGTCGATCGAATCCAACCCGAGCCGTTCGAGGAAGGTCGGTGTCGTGCCGTAGAGCACCGCCTGCCCCGGGCCGGGATCGCGGGCCACCTCGTCGACATAGCCGCGCTGCTCGAGGGTCCGCATCACGCCGTCGACGTTGACCCCGCGGATCTGGGCGATCTGGTTGCGGGACACGGGCTGCTTGTACGCCACGACCGCCAGGGTCTCCAGCGCGGCGGCCGACAGCCGGGCGGACTGACCGTCGAGCACGAACCGCTCGACGTACGGCGCCTGCTCGGTCGCGGTCTGATAGCGGTAGCCCCCGGCGACCCGGGTCAGCACGAACCCGCGCCCGTCGGCCACGTACTCCGCGGCCAACGACTCGCACAGGTCCTCGACATCGCTCACGCTCGTCCCGACGAGCTTGGCGAGGAGTTCGGAGGGCAACGGCTCCTCGGCGACCATGAGGATCGCTTCGAGCGCCGGTGCGACGTGATCGGACATGTCAGCCTTCGTAGGTGTCGATGACGATGGACTCGGCAGACACCGAGTCCCCGCCGGTCCAGATGACGGTGATGTCGCCGAACGCAGCCGCCTGGTCGAGCTCGACCACCCCCTGCTTGAACAGCTCGAGCACCGCGAGGAAGCGCACGACGACGTCGATGCGATCGACGAGGTCGGAGGTCAGGGCACGGAACGTCATTCGCCCGGCGCGCGGGAGCTCGTCGACCAGTTCCTCGACCGCCTCGGCGACCGTGACCTTGATCGGCGTCACGTGAGAGAGATCGACGCGTACCACCGGCTTGGGTGCCGTCGCCTTCAGGTAGGCGGTGCGGAGGTCCTCCGGCGTCGTGTTCTCGAGCAGATCCGGAGCGAGCGCCAGGAAGTGCTCCTCGACCGGGCCGCACTGTCGCGGATAGCTCCGGGCGGCGACGGCGGTGAGCTGGCGCAGGATCAGCGCCGCGTCCTTGAAGGTCTTGCACTCGACGAGGCGGGCGAGCAGCAGATCGCGCTCCTCCCACAGCCCGAGCTCGTCGTCGAGATCGATCTCGTCGTCGTCGGGCAGGAGGCGGCGGGCCTTCAGCTCCACGAGCGTCGCCGCGATCAACAAGAACTCGGTGGCCACCTCGAGGTCGAGCGCCTCCATCCGTTCGAGCTCGGCCAGGTAGGCGTCGACGATCTCCGACAGCGAGATCTCGTATAGGTCGACCTGCTCGCGCAGGATCAGGTGCAATAACAGATCGAAGGGCCCGTCGAACACGGGCGTGTGCACCTCGTACGGCATCCGGTCGACCCTAGACGGGCCGATTGGCTGCGCCACGGCTTGTCCCCTGTGGATATCTCACCGCCTCCGCGCACGCCCTCGCGCCCGTAGGGTCAGGACGTGAGCATCACCACAATCGTCTGGTTCCGCCGAGATTTCCGCCTCGATGACAACCCGGCATGGGCGGCTGGGACCGAGCACGGCGACGAAGTCATCCCGCTGCTGATCATCGAACCGGGCCTGCTCGACGCGGCCGGCCCCCACCGCCGACGCGCGTTCCTCACCGCCGCCGCGGACCTCGACCGTCAGCTCGCCGACCTCGGTGGGCGACTCCACGTCCGCACCGGCGATCCGGCCCACATCCTTCCCGCGCTCGCCGGCGAGACCGACGCCGACCGGATCTTCGCCAACGCCGACGTGTCACGCTGGGCCCAACGGCGCGACGACGCGGTCGAGGCGGCGCTCGACGTCGCGATCGAATGGCACTGGGGCACACTCGCCCACGCGCCGGGCACCGTGCTGACCAAGGCCGGCACCGTGTCGAAGGTGTTCACCCCCTTCTCGAAGCAGTGGTTCGCCGTGCCCCTTCGCCCCGAGGCGGTGCCGGGCGACGTTGCGGTGAGCGGCGACCCCGGCGACGGACTCCCGGAGTGCGACACCGGCCCGACGGCCGTGCTCGCCGACCGTCGCATCGACGAGTGGCACCGCGACGTCGATGCCTACGAAGACACCCGAGATCTGCCCGCCGTCGACGGCACGAGCCGGCTGTCGACCGCGCTGCGGTTCGGCACGGTGTCCCCGCGTTCGCTCGCCGAGAGCTACGGCACCCACACCGGTGGACGGCAGGGCTTCGTCCGCCAGCTCGCCTGGCGGGACTGGTACGCCCACATCACCCATCAGTTCCCCGACATCGACCGGCGGGCGATCCGCGGCGAGTACGACGCCATCGCCTGGCAGACCGGGCCCGACACCGACGTCGAGTTCGACGCATGGGCGTCCGGGCGCACCGGCTACCCGATCGTCGATGCCGGGATGCGGCAACTCGCCGAGACCGGTTGGATGCACAACCGGGTGCGGATGATCACGGCCTCGTTCCTGGTCAAGGACCTGCTGATCGACTGGCGGCGGGGCGAACGCCACTTCCGTCACCTGCTGGCGGACGCCGAACCGTCGCAGAACGCCGGCAACTGGCAGTGGGTCGCCGGCACCAGCCCCGACGCGGCGCCGTACTTCCGGATCTTCAACCCGACCTCGCAGAGCCGCAAGTTCGACCCGACCGGCGCCTACATCCGACGATGGGTCCCCGAACTCGCCTCGCTCGACGACAAGACGATCCACGAACCCGCCGCCGCAGCCCCCCTCGACCTGGCGGCGGCCGGCGTCGTGCTCGACGACACCTACCCGGCGCCCATCGTCGACCACGCCATGGCTCGCGACCGCACCCTC
Organism: Actinomycetota bacterium; assembly: GCA_039193795.1. Classification (GTDB taxonomy): domain Bacteria; phylum Actinomycetota; class Acidimicrobiia; order Acidimicrobiales; family Aldehydirespiratoraceae; genus UBA11606. The sequence goes on from JBCCWI010000104.1 coordinate 9,273, forward strand.
GCGGCGTACAAGGCGGCGCTCGGGAAGTAGCCGGCCCGGCCGAAATCCGTCCTCGAACCAGGACCCAGCCCGTACGCTTCAGCGCCATGACCCGCGTCTTCTCTGGAATCCAGCCAACCGGCGAACAGCACCTCGGCAACTTCCTCGGAGCGACGCGCAACTGGGCCCGGATGCAGCACGAGACCGATGCGTTCTTCTGCATCGTCGACCTGCACGCCCTCACGATCCGTCACGAGTCCCTCGACACGGTGCGCACCGGCACCCTCCGGCTCGGGCAGATGCTGATGGCCGTCGGACTCGACCCCGAGGTCTGCACCCTCTTCGTGCAGTCCCACGTGCGAGAGCACAGCGAGCTCGGCTGGATGATGGAGTGCAACGTCGGGTACGGCGAACTCAACCGCATGACCCAGTTCAAGGACAAGAGCGGCCAGCAGACGTTCATCTCCGCCGGGCTGTTCACCTACCCCGCCCTCCAGGCGGCCGACATCTTGCTCTACGACACCAACGAGGTCCCGGTCGGCGACGACCAGCGCCAACACATCGAGATCACCCGCGACATCGCCGAGCGGTTCAACTCGCACTACGGCGAGACCTTCGTGCTGCCCGAGGCCGTCATCCCCGAAGCCGGGGCGCGGGTGATGGATCTCCAGCAGCCGACCAACAAGATGTCGAAGTCGCTCGATTCGCCGAAGGGCACGATCGGCCTGCTCGACGAACCGAAGCAGATCGAGAAGAAGATCAAGAGTGCGGTCACCGACGCCGACGGCGAGGTGCGCTTCGACGTCGCCGAGAAGCCGGGGGTGTCGAACCTGCTGTCGATCCTCGGGGCGGCGACCGACCGTGATCCCGCCTCGCTCGCCGACCACTACGAGCAGTACGGCCCGCTCAAGATGGACACCGCCGCAGCGGTCATCGAGCTCCTCGAGCCGATCCAGGCCCGCTACCGCGAGCTCGAAGCCGACCCGGCCGAGACCGCACGCTTGCTCAAGGTGGGAGCCGACAAGGCGCGCGAGATCGCAGCGGCGACCATGACCCGCGTCCGCCACAACATCGGTCTGCTCACCGACTGACGAGCCCTCAGCCTCGACGCCGCATCAGACGAGCGGCAGCCGGGCTCATCGCTGTCAGTCGTCGTCGACGGCGCGGAGGACGTCGGCGATCGATCGGTCGATCGTCCACTGCTCAGGCGGCTTGTGGTGCTCCTCCGCCCAGGCGACCGTGAGTGGATCGCTCCCCGCCATCTCAAGCAGGTCGGCACCGATCTCGGGATGATGCAGGTAGAGCCCGACCTTGCGGGTGAAACCGGTCGACTTGATCCAGAGCCGGGCGGTGTCGGCGCCCGCGACCTTGGCCGACATGGTGGCGACCACCCGCCCCCAGGTCCCGAGGTCGGCGTCGATCTTGCCGATGTCGTGCAACAGCGCAGCCGCCAGCACCGGCGTGGTCGCCTCGTGACCGAGCCGCCGCTCGACCTCGCGCGCCACCTCGACGGTGTGGCGCCGGTCGGGACCGTACTGGCGGGCCCACAGCCGGTACTCGGCGGCCGACAGGGTCTCCTCGACCCACGCCCGGTCGACCTCGGGCGGGCCGCCGGGCCGGAGCGAACCGAAGAACCGGCGGGCGAGATGTCCGAAGCCTCCCATCACCGCACCGCCCGGGGATGGGCCGACCGATAGACCGAGAGCAGCCGTTCGGTGGACACCTGGGTGTAGATCTGTGTGGTCGAGATCGACGCATGACCGAGCAATTCCTGCACGGTTCGAATGTCGGCCCCGTGATCGAGCATGTGAGTGGCGCACGAGTGTCGTAGGACGTGCGGCGACAGCTCCCCGGCGATGCCCGCATCGGCGCCTCGCTTGCGAATCACGCCGAAGGCCCCCTGACGGCTGAGCCGGCCGCCGCGCTGGTTGAGGAAGACGGCCTCGGCATCGCCACGACGGGCCCAGCGATCCGGCGCGAGCTCTGCTCGGCCGCCGACGGCGAACCATCGCTCGAGGGCGCCGGCCGCCATGCGACCCAGTGGGACGATGCGTTCTTTGGAACCCTTGCCCATCAGCCGCACCAGTCCGTCGTGCAGGTCGACGTCACCGATCGACAGCCCGACCACTTCGGAGATACGCGCCCCCGTGCCGTAGAGCGTCTCTAGCAGCGCAGCGTCGCGCCGGCTCACCGGATCGTCACCCTGCACGCCGTCGATGAGGGCGGTGACCTGATCCAGCGTCAGCGCCTTCGGCAGACCCTTGGGCACCGACGGGATCTCGATGTCGGCGGCCGGGTCGTCGGGCCGGATCTCGTCGGCGACGAGGAAGCGGTGCAGCCCACGGACCGCCACCAGCGTGCGAGTGACCGACGACGGCGCCAACCCCTCCCCCTGCAGGACGTGGACGAACGCCAGCACGTCGTCGGCGGTCGCGACCATCGGATCGGCACCCCGATTGGCGAGATGGCGCTGGTAGCGGGCGAGATCGCGCCGGTAGGCGCTGAGCGTGTTCGTCGACCGACCCCGCTCGACCGTGAGCCAGGTCAAGAAGTCGGTGACGGCGGGATGAGGACGCTGTTCGAGTTCGACCAGATCGATGTCGACCATCAGTTCAGCTCCGAAATGAGCCAGAGCAACAAGGCCGTCCACAGCATGACTCGAAGGACGATGCTGAACGGGGAGTATGCGACCCTCGCCTCTCTGAGCTCGCACTCGAACGGCAGGTGCTCGAGGACCTTCGCCCACGGGTTGAACCCGAACTGGTAGGGCACACCGTCCGAGTGAAACTCGAGCGTGGACATCCTCCAGAACCAGAAGACCGGGAGACGCCAGACGATGGGGTCGGCGACATCGTCAGCTCGAAACTCCCAGTCGTTGAGCCGAATGGTGGTCCCATCGACCACGAACTGTCCGCGTCGTGCAGCAATCCACTTTGTGCCCCGACCGGGAGGACCAGAGTGGCCTTTGATCGCCTTGGTCTGCGCCGTGTACACCAGTCCAGTGTGGCTCACCGACCCAGGCGACGGAGGGCAGCGTGGAGACCGATCAAGGTCTTGGCATCGGTGATCCGGCCGTCGTCGAGCGCCGCGGCGGCGTCGCTCAGCGGCCAGCGCTCGATGGCCATGTGGGCCTCTTCGGGACCGTCGTGCTCGACCGGCACCGCCTCGAACTCGGTCGCCAGGTAGATGTGGACATACTCGTCGCAAAACCCCACCGAGCAGTGCAGGCCGGTCAGGAACACGAGGTCGAGCGGACGAAGACCGACCTCCTCCTCGAGTTCGCGTGCTGCGGTGATCTCGGGTGGCTCACCATCGATGTCGCGCTTGCCGGCCGGCAACTCGACCAGATCGACATGCAGCGCCGCTCGGTACTGGCGCACCAGCACGACCTCGTCGCCGTCGATCGCCACCACCGCGACGGCACCGGGATGACGCACGATGTCGCGACGGACCCGCTCACCCTCCGGCGTCTCGAACTCGCCGTCGACGACGCGGATCACGAACCCGTCGTAGATCTCCCGCTCGCCGATGAAGGTGAAGCCCGACGCCGACGTCGAGCCCGGTTCGGTCACGACTCAGCCGACGTGAGATCGCTCTCGAGCGACGGGAGCTGGGGGTTGCGGCCGGCAGCCCGCTGGAGGGCGGCGCCGACGAACTCGCGGAACAGCGGTGCGGGACGGTCAGGGCGGCTCTTGAACTCGGGGTGAGCCTGGGTCGCGATCCAGAACGGATGGTGGTCGAGCTCGATGAACTCGACCAGGCGGCCGTCGGGGGATTCGCCCGAGAGCACGAGATCGCTCTCCTCGAACCGGGTCCGGTACTTGGGGTTGAACTCGTAGCGGTGACGATGGCGCTCCGACACCACCTCCTCGCCGTACGCCTCCGCCACCCGGCTGCCGGGCTTGAGCTGGGCGACGTAGGCGCCGAGCCGCATCGTGCCACCCATGTCGGTGACGTCGCGCTGGCTCTCCATCAGATCGATGACGGGATGGGGGCTGCGGGAGTCGAACTCGGTGGAGTTCGCACCGGCGAGCCCGAGGGCGTTGCGGGCGTACTCGATCGTCATCACCTGCATGCCCAGACACAGACCGAGGCACGGGATGTCGTTGAGGCGGCTGTACTCCGCCGCGGCGATCTTGCCTTCGACCCCGCGCTCGCCGAACCCGCCCGGGATGACGATGCCGTCGAGATCCTTGAGCCGACCGGCGGCTAGCAACCCCTCGACCTCCTCGGCCTGGATCCACTCGATCTCGACATCGGCGCCGTGATGGATGCCGGCGTGGTTGAGCGATTCGACCACCGACAGGTAGGCATCGGGCAGGGCCACGTACTTGCCGATCATGCCCACTCGGATCGGCGAGGTGGCCTCCTCGACCCGCTGGACGAGCGCCTCCCAGGCCGACAGGTCGATCGGCTCTTCACCCAGGCCGAGGATGTCGCAGACATAGGTGTCGAGACCCTCCTCGTGGAGCACGAGAGGGATCTCGTAGAGGCTCGACGCGTCGGCGGCGTTGGTGACGCCGGCGACGGGCACGTCGCACAGGTTCGAGATCTTGCGGCGAAGATCCGACGGGATCGGTGCTTCGGAGCGACAGACGATGGCGTCGGGCTGGATGCCTCGGCTCCGCAGCTCGGTGACCGAGTGCTGGGTCGGCTTGGTCTTCATCTCCGCCGACGGGCCGATGAAGGGCACGAGGGTCACGTGCACGTAGCAGACGTTGTTGCGGCCGACATCGAGACGGAACTGCCGGATCGCCTCGAGGAACGGCAGGATCTCGATGTCGCCCACGGTGCCGCCGACCTCGGTGATGACGACGTCGACGTCGTCGGAGACCAGCCGATTGATCCGACGCTTGATCTCGTTGGTGATGTGCGGGATCACCTGCACGGTCTTGCCGAGATAGTCGCCGCGCCGCTCGGCCGCGATCACCGAGGAGTAGATCGAGCCGGTCGTGGCGTTGGAGTCGGTCGTGAGGTTCTCGTCGATGAACCGCTCGTAGTGCCCGAGATCGAGGTCGGTCTCGCCACCGTCATCGGTGACGAACACCTCGCCGTGCTCGAAGGGGTTCATGGTGCCCGGATCCACGTTGAGATACGGGTCGAG
>JBCCWI010000105.1:0-14247 GCA_039193795.1 Actinomycetota bacterium
CACCGGCCATGCGCTCGGTGGCGCCGGAGCGCTCGAGGCCGTCGCGGTGCTGCTGGCGATGCTCCACCGCCAGGTGCCGCCGACCGCGGGCCTCGTCGACGTCGACCCGGAGCTTCCGTCGATCAACCTCGTCAAGGACGGCCCGGCCGACTGGGAGCCGGGTCCGTCGCTGTCCAACAGCTTCGGCTTCGGCGGCCACAACGGCACGATCGTGCTCGGCCCCGCCGACTGAACCGAGACATCTCGAACGAGGCGCCCCGGGCTCGCCCGGGGCGTTTCGTCGTTTTCAGGCCCCGACCGGCGAACCGTGGTGGTTGACGAGCAGCCAACGACCGTCGTCGGACCGCACGAACACGTTGGTCGCCGCCACCGTGCCCGTCATTCCCGGCGCGACCAGGTTCTCGTCGCAGGTCACCCAGGCGACCTCGCCCACCACCTCGACGACATCGTTGGTGATGATGAACTGGTTGCGGCCGGGCCCCTCCAGGATCCGGCGCCACGACTCCTCGACCGCCGCCCAGCCGCGCAGGATCGGCCAGCCGGGATGGGTGCACACGACCCGATCCGACGCCTCCCACACCGCGTGCATGGCGGCCAGGTCCCGGGCCTCGTGAGCGGCGTAGAACGCCTGGTTCGCCGCGAGCACGGCCTCCGAGGCGGTGTTCACCGGATCAGGTCGCAGCGTCGGCGTCGACGATCACGAACATCAGGTCGCAACTGACCGCGAGCTCGCCGTCGACGGTCGCGGTGCCACTCCCCTTGCCGGCCCGGGCCGAGAGGCGTCCCATCTCGACCGTGAGCTCCAGCGTGTCGCCCGGGCCCACCTGGCGACGGAACCGAGCCGAGTCGAGCCCGCCGAACAGCGGGAGTTTGCCGGAATAGCGCTCGTCGGTGAGGAGGGCGACCGCACCCACCTGGGCGATCGCCTCGCACATGAGCACGCCGGGCAGTGTCGGGCGGCCCGGGAAATGGCCGGCGAAGAAGGCCTCGTCGCCGGTGAGGCTCCAACGACCGACCGCCTTCTCGCCCGGTGCGAGCTCGGCGATCTCGTCGACGAACAGGAACGGGGGCCGGTGCGGCAGGATCTCGTCGGGACGGGGCAGGCTCATGCTTCCTCCAGCGCGGCCAGCAGCTTCTCCGGGGTGGCCTTCGGGCTGACCTTGTACCAGGCGTGCTCGACCTTGCCGGTCTCGCCGATCAGGAACGCCGAACGGATGATGCCCTCGTACTCCTTGCCGTAGAGCTTCTTGGGGCCCCACACGCCGTACTTGTCGGCGATCGCGTGGTCGGGATCGGACAGGAGCGGGAAACCGAAGTCGTGCTCGGCGTCCCACCTCGCCTGGGCGGTCGGCTCGTCCGGCGAGATCCCAAGCACCTGGGTGTCGCCGATGTCACCGGCGATGTCGCGCAGCCCACACGCCTGGGTGGTGCAGCCGCCGGTGTTAGCCTTGGGATAGAAGAACACCATCACCTTGCGGCCCTTGAAGCTGCTCAGGCGCAGCTTGTTGCCCTGTTGGTCGGCGAGGTTGAAGGCGGGCGCACGGTCTCCGGGGGCGAGGCGAGTCTCGGTCATGGACCGCACGATAGGCGGTGGAGCGGGCGACGGAGGCCCGTCGGGCCATCGGGAGGCCGCACGCGCAACGGGGACGGCCGAAGCCGTCCCCGTGAGCGAAAACCGCGGCCGCGGAAGAGCAGGATCAGCTCTTGCCGGCAGCCTTGAGCTTCGAGCCGGCGCTGACCTTGGTGCGGGTACCGGCCGGGACCTGAATGGCCTCGCCGGTCTGCGGGTTGCGGCCGGTGCGAGCGGAGGTCTTGGCCTTCTCGACCTTGAGCCAGCCGGTCACCGACACCTCGTTGCCCTTGCTGACCTCGCCAGCGATGATCTCGAACATCGCATCGAGGCAGGCACCGGCGTCCTTCTGAGAGACGTCAGCCGATTCGGCCATTGCTGCGACGAGTTCGCCCTTGTTCATGATGGTTACTCCTTGGCTTTGTCCACGGCGATCGCGGATGCTGGGATTACACGCGAGTTCAAATCGCGCCGCGAGTCAAGCATTTCCGCCTTCCTCGACCTCGACTTTGCCGCAGAATCACGCGGAAGTCGGGGATACCCGGCGAATTGCGACCCAAATGACAAGCCCTCAGAGGAGCCCCGAACCGGGTGCGTCGGGCTCGGGAGTGTTGCGCATGAAGTCGGCCGAGCGCAGGAAGTACTCCAGGATCGCGGACCGCATCGGCTCCTCGGGCGGGTCGGCTTCGACCGCCTCGACCATCGCCCGCAGCCATGCATCGCGGGCGGCCATGTCGACCCGGTAGGGGTTGTGACGCATCCGCAGGCGCGGGTGGCCGCGCTGGTCGGAGTAGGTGGTCGGTCCGCCCCAGTACTGCATCAAGAACAGCCGGAGCCGCTCCTCGGCCCCGCGCAGATCGCGGGGATACATGGGTCGCAGCAGCTCGTCCTCGGCGACGGCTGCGTAGAAACGCTCGACCAACTCGGTGAAGTACGCCTCACCCCCGACCGCCTCATAGACGGTGATCTGCTCCTCGCTCACGGTTCGGACGCTACCGCCGACCGCCGCGACGGGCCCCAGTGGCGCCCGGACTCAGTGCACCTCGAGGCGCGCCAACGACGCCTTGATGCGTGCCATCGTCTCGATCTCGGCGGCACAGTCGGGGCAGTCGGCCAGGTGCGCGAGGACACGCTCGACCCGATCGGGAGCGAGTTCGCCGTCGAGCCACAGCTCGAGCAGTGGACCCCAGCGAAGCTGGTGGAGGCGTCCCATGCAAGGGGAACCCCCGCGGCCGGGGAGCGCATTCCCGGTGCGTGACTTGCTAGCTTTTCCGCCGTGGTCGACCCGGCGACAAGTGAGACGACACAGCAGGAGGCGTTCGATCGCTACGTCGTGCCCGAGATCGAGGTGCTGTATCGCGTGGCTCGCTCGATCACCCGGAACCCCACCGACGCCGAGGACCTCGTCCAGGACACCATGCTCCGGGCCTACAAGGCGATCCTGCGTTTCGACGGCCGCCACCCCCGTGCATGGCTGTTGACGATCATGCGCAACGCCCAGATCAACCGGGTGCGCCGCAAACGGCCCGAGCTCCTCAACGACCCCGACGCCACCATGGAGCGGCTGGCCGACGAAGACTCCGGCGACCTCGGGCCGGAGGGCCTCGTCGTGGAGACCGAGTTCGACGCCGCGGTCGAGACCGCCGTGCACGGCCTGCCCGACAAGTTCCGCGACGTGGTCGAGTTGGTCGACATCCAGGGCCTCTCGTACCAGGAGGCCGCCGACATCCTGGGCGTCCCGACCGGCACGATCATGAGTCGCCTGCATCGAGCCCGCACCCGTATCCGCAAGCACCTCGAGTCGACCGGTGCCTTCGTGAATGGACGTCCCGCATGATCCGCCGCCGTCTCCTCCGCCGCGGCAACGCCGAGGTCAACTGCCGCGAGGTCGGGCGCGTCCTGCAGAGCTATCTCGACGGCGACGTCGAGTCGGACTTCGCCGAGAAGATCGCCGCCCACCTCGAGAAGTGCAAGGACTGCGGACTCGAGTACGAGACGTACTCCCGCATCAAGGATTCGCTGGCGGGGCAGAACAACGAGGCGATCGACGCCGACGCGATCGCCCGCCTGCGGAGCTTCGGTCGCGATCTGACCGAGCGCTGAGCCGATGGTACCGACCACGGGTCGGGCCCGGGCTCGCATCGGGCTGCTCGGCAATCCCGGCGATCTCTACCGCGGAAAGGTTCTCGCCGCGACCATCGACGCGTTCGAGACGGTCGCCACGCTCGAATCGGCCGCGGACGCCCCCGGCCTCGTGCTGCAGCCCGAGGTCGCAGGGCTCCAGCGGCGAGTCGTCGATCGGGTCGCGCCGTCGTTGGGCGGTGTCGCGATCGGGCTGACGACCGACGTGCCGCTGCGTTCGGGGCTCAGCGGATCGAGCGCGATCCTGCTCGCCACCCTTCGAGCGCTCGACACCCACCTCGACCTCGCACTGGACCCACTCGAGATGGCGCGGATCGTGTGGGACATCGAACGCCACGACATGGGGGTCGTCGCCGGCCCACAGGATCGGGTCATCCAGGCCCTCGGCGGCCTGCAATTCATGGACTTCGGGGGGCGTGACGAGATCGGCGTGCACGAACCGCTCGACGCGGCGCTCCTGCCGCCGCTGCTCGTCGCCTGGCCCGACGAGGCCGGCGAAGCCTCGGGCGACGTCCACCGCGCCGTCTGGGAGCGATGGCAACGCGGCGACGAGGCGCTCCGCCGACGGGTCGACGGTTTCGCCGCGATCGCCGAGCAGGGCCGCGACGCGCTGCTCGGTGGCGACCACGCCGGCTTCTGTACGGCGGTCGACGCCAACTTCGACCTCCGACGCGCCGTGTTCGAACTCGACGACGCCCAGGCGGCACTGGTCGAGGCGGCCCGGGCGTCGGGCGCGGCGGCGAAGTTCTGCGGATCCGGCGGGGCGGTGCTGGCGGTGCCGAAGCCCGGGTTCGGGATCGAGCAGGTCGCCGACCGGCTCGAATCGGTCGCGTCAGTCTGCCGCCGAGTTCGGGTCGCGGTCGCCGCGTAGGAACGCCTCGCGGGCCTCGTCGCCGTGGCCGAGCAGATTGAGCTCGTAGGTGAACCCCTGCTCGAAGCGGTAGGAGTTCATCGGGGCGCGGTCGATGCCGTTGAGCGAGGCCTTGGCGGCGCGGATCACCGGCGCCGACTTCGCCGCGATGACGCCCGCGACCTCGTGTGCGGTCGCGAGGAGGTCGTCCTCGGGCACCACCTTGAACACCGTGCCCCACTCGAGCAACTGCTCGGCGGCGACCGGTTCACAGCTGTACAGCATCCAGCGGAGGTGCTTCTCGGGCACCAGGCGGGCCAGGTGGGTCGCAGCGCCGAGCGCCCCGTTGTCGACCTCGGGGAGCCCGAACTTCACGCCCTCGGCAGCGACCACGATGTCGGCGGAACCGGCGAGGCCGATGCCCGTGCCGAGACAGAAGTCGTTGACCGCACACACGACGGGTACCGCACACTCGTAGACCGCACGGAAGGCCTCGGCGCACGCTCGGTTGACGCCGAGGATGCCCTGATGCCCGGGCATCGACTGCATCTCCTTGATGTCCACGCCGGCGCAGAACCCGCGCCCGGTGGCGGTGAGGACCACCGCCGTCACCTCCGGGCGGAACTTCACCCCGTCGAGGATCTCGGCGATGGCATGGGTGTCGCGGATCGGGAGGGCGTTGACCTTCGGGTTGTCCATCACCAACTCGAGGACGCCGTCGTCGCTGACGGACCGGTGGATGGTCATCGCCGCACCAACACCGACGAACCGTGACCGAACAGGCCCTGGTTGGCCGAGATGCCGACCCGCGCACCCTCGACCTGGCGGGCACCGGCTTCGCCGCGGAGCTGCCACGTGAGTTCGCACACCTGGGCGATCGCCTGAGCGGGCACCGCCTCGCCGAAGGCCCCGAGCCCACCCGAGGGGTTCACCGGGAGCCGCCCACCGATCTCGGTCACGCCGTCGCGCAGCAACTGCTCGGCCTCGCCCTCGGCGCAGAAGCCCAGCTGTTCGTACCAGTCCAGCTCGAGCGACGACGACAGGTCGTACACCTCGGCGACGTCCACGTCGTCGGGCCCGAGACCGGACTCCGCGTAGACCTTGTCGCCGATCGACTGCTTGAAGCCCCGCAGGGGTTCGGGGGTAGCCCCGGCGGAGTCGGTCGCCATGTAGGGCAGGTCGATCACCGTGTCGGGATACACCGGCGTGACCGTCGACAGGCCGGCGATCCGCACGGGGTCGGTGTGGCCGTGAGCGCGGGCGTACTCCATCGAGCAGACCACCAGCGCCGCCCCACCGTCGGAGGTGGCGCAGATGTCGAGCAGGCGGAGCGGATCCGAGACGACGGGTGAGTTCATCACGTCGTCGATGTCGTACTCCTTGGTGAAGCGCGCCCGCTCGTTGTGCACGGCATGGCGGGAGTTCTTGACCTTGACCCGGGCGAAGTCCTCGCTGGTCGCCCCGTACAGATCCATGCGGCGGCGGGCGTTGAGGCCGAAGTAGACGGGGTTGGTCGCACCGACGAGCTTGAAGCGCAACCAGTCGGTGTCGTCGGGCCGGTCGCCCTCGTTGGGCTTCAAGAAACCCTTGGGCGTGGTGTCCGCGCCGACGATGAGGGCGACGTCGGTCGCACCGGAGAGGATCTGGCCTCGGGCGACCTGCAGGGCGGTCACGCCGGACGCGCACGCCGCGTAGCTCGACGCCACCTGCGCACCGTTGAATCCCAACGCCCGCGCGAACGTGGCGCCGGCCACATAGCCCGGATACCCGTTGCGCACCGTGATCGCGCCGGAGATGTAGCCGACGTCGTTCCAGTCGATGCCGGCCTCGTCGAGCGCCGCCCGCGCAGCGAAGGTGCCGTACTCGACGAAGTTGCGCCCCCACTTGCCCCACGGGTGCATGCCGACGCCGATGATCGCGAGCTCGTCCATCATTCCTCCCCGTCGCCGGAGCCGGTGCCGGCCGGTCGCCACTTCCACACGGTGTACTCGTGCTCGTCGTCCTCGCTCAGCACGTCGATGTAGAGCTCCATCTCCATCCCGATCGTCAGATCGTCGGGCGTGATGCCCTGGGTGCACTGGCCGAGAACGACCATCTGCTCCTTTTCGAGCTTGACCGCCGCGATCGTGATCGGCTCGTACGGATCGGTGTGGGCGACGAACGGCGGAGGCGGTGCGTAGGAGCTCGTCGTATAGCTCCACACCGTCCCGCTGTTCGACAACAGCACCTCCTCGAGCTCCGCACCGACCGCCGCCGGATCGCCGCCGGCCATGCCGGGCAGGTGTGCGGGGAAGAAGTACGACTCCCGATCCGGGACCTTGGCCCCGATCAGGTGGGCGACGCCGTCGACCTCGGTGAAGAGGCCCTCGACGGCGGGAACACGGGTCTTCGTCACGGCCGAGACGGTACCGCGAGCAGTGGGTCCGCGTTGAACCAGGGCGCGGCATCGAGCTCCGGCCGTTCAGTGGCAGTGGAACAATTCCGCTCCGCTCTCGAAGGTCATCGTGTGGCAACCATCCTCGTCCTCGACGAAGCCCACGATCTCACCGTTCGCCCGAACGTCGAGATCACCGGTGTAGACCTCGGCGCCGGTGGTGGACGGGCCCTCGGTGAAGGCACCGAGCATGCAGTCGGTCAGGTAGGGGTAGGAGTCCTGGAACGCATGGTGGAGGAGACCGTCCGGAGACACCCAGCCACTGGTGCAACCGTCGTAGGGGACCGAACCCTCGATCGGCTCGGCGTACATCGGAATGCCGTCGAGGAGGTACCCGATCACGGCGCCCTCGGGCAACTCCTCGATGAGGCAGGTCGGAGTGGCGTGGTAGTGGTAATCGTCGCCGCGACCGGTGTGGCCGCCGCACACGTCCATCTCACCGTCCGCGACCGGATCTCGGAGGCACTCGCCTCCTGCGTCTTCGAGGTCGACCACGCAGTCGCCGCTCCCTGGCGCATGGGGGAAGAAGAACGGGATGCCGTTCGCCGTCACGCCGGCCGTGTTCATGACCGTCGCGAGCGGTTCGTCGAGCAGCGTCACGTCGGTCGGGACGGAGAACGCGTTGGACCCGGTGTAGTCCTGTGTCGTGGGCCACTGGCCGTTCCAGCCACCTTCGCTGATGCCCACCATGAGCTCGTGCTCCGGGAGGCCGTTCGACTCGATCACGATCTGCTCGCTCCCACACGCCACGGTCGCGTTCCCGACGGCGGTGAGGCAGCCGGTTTCGACGCCGGCTGCCTGATCGGCAGCCCCGTCTTGAGTCAGCGGCTCGTCGCCCGTGACCGGCTCATCGGCCAGGGCGTCTTGGTGATCGGGCGACGACGCATCCGTGCTGTCGGCCGGCTCATCGGCGGCGTCGACCGCTCCGTCCGACGACGCGCATGCCGAAGCCGCGCAGGCAGCGAACAACAGGATCGCGAGGGGGACACGGGCCAGCAGACGAGGCATGGGCTGCACCGTCGCCCGTGGAGGTAAGAGCATTGCCAGCTCGTGCGGCCAGTGCCGGATGCCGGCTGGAGCCGATGGAGGCCTCGGCGGTACGGTCCGGCCATGCACGCAGGGAGGGTGTCGCGATGACCACAGAACGATCGGTGTCGGGATGGGACGACTATCCGGTGCATCAGACCTCGGAGTTCGTCCGCCATGTCGCCACGTCGGACCGCAACTTCTACGACCGCTACTACTTCAACCTGCACCCGTCGGCCGACGACTACTTCGCGATCTTCGGACTCGGCCAGTACCCCAACCTCGGCACGACCGACGCGTTCTTGGCGGTCACCAAGGACGGCACGCAGCGCATCATGCGCACCTCCAAACCCCTCGTCGACCGTAGGGACGTCTCGGTCGGGCCGATGCACATCGAGATCATCGAGCCCCTCGAGAAACTCCGGGTGGTCGTCGAACCCAACGAGGCCGACATCGCGATGGACATCACGTGGACGGCATCGATCCCGGCGTTCGAAGAGCCGCGGCAGTACCTGCGCAGCCGCGGCACCGTCGTCTTCGACACCCAACGCTTCGCCCAGCTCGGCCGCTGGGAGGGCACGCTCACCGTCGCCGGTGAGGACATCGCCGTCACGCCGGACCGCTGCGGGGGCAGCCGCGACCGCTCCTGGGGCGTCCGGCCGGTCGGCGAGAAGCAGCCCGACGGCATTCGCCAGTCGATCTCGGTGATGCCCGGCATGTGGAACTACATGCCGGTCGACTTCGGCGACCACTCGATCATCTACATGTGTCACCAGCGCCCCGACGGCGTTCGGCCGCTCGAGGAGGCCGTGCGCGTCTGGGCCGACCCGGATCGCCCCGTCGACTGGTTGGGCGCGCCGGCCTGGGAGCACGACATGGTCAGCGGCACCCGCCTGCTGTCCGGGAGCCGGATCACGATGCCCGACGCCCCCGAGGGCCCGATCACGATGACGGCCCGCCCGCTGCTCACCAACTTCATCTCGCTCGGCACCGGTTACGGCTTCGAGGAGGACTGGCGCCACGGGATGTGGCAGGGCGAGGAGGAGGTCGTGCAGGCCCTGCGTTACGACGTCGAGGAGATCCGCGGCCTCGCTCAGTACGGGGTCGTCGACTCCGTCGGGGAGTTCACCTACGGCGACCGGGTGGGCCACGGCCTCTACGAACACGGCTTCTTCGGCCCCTTCCCCGCGATGGACCTGCACGACCGTGGTGACGTTCACCCCTGACGGCGACCTACACTCCGCCGTCGGATGACCGCCTCGGAACTCCCTCCCCCGCCACCGCCTCCACCGACCGGCGCCCCTCGACCGCGAAGCGGGTCGGAGTGGAAGGAGACGGACCGTCCACCGCTGGTCCCCTTCCCGCCGGAGTCGCGCTGGGGCCTGGGCGATGCGTACATCAGTTTCGGGATCTTCGCGATCACCTCGATCGCCCTCGTCGGTGCGGCGATCATCGTCGACGCCGACCCGCTCACCAGCTTCTGGTTCCCGCTGCTGTTGGCCGGCCCGCAGCTGACCCAGGCGGCGTTCACCGTCGGCGTCTCGCGCGAGAAGGGAGCGGGACTCGACCGCGACTACGGCTTCAAGTTCCGCTGGATCGACCTGCTGCTCGGGTTCGCGCTCCTGATCCTCGGGTTCGTGCTCGCCGGCGGCACCGCCGCCCTGATGGAGGAGCTCGGGCTGGAGACCCCGGATGCGAGCGTGGCCGAGCTCATCGACGACGCCTCCGACGGCGAGACCGACGACGCCACGTTCGGTTCCGGCGATGCCGAGCCCTCCGACGACTCGGGCGTGTTCGTCCCCGACGGCGACGATGACGACGGCATCACGATCTGGATCGTCATGGTCGCGGTCTTTGCGGCCACCGCCGTCCCGGTCATCGAGGAGCTGATCTATCGCGGGCTGTGGTGGAGCGCGCTGCTCAAACGGGGACTTCACGAGGGTTGGGCGCTGGTGATCACATCGCTCGCGTTCGCCGCCGCCCACCTCGAACCCGGCCGGTTCCCGGTCCTGTGCGTGCTCGGCCTGGCGCTCGGGCTCGGCCGCATGCTCACCGGACGCATCGGCGCCAGCATCGTCACCCACGCCTGCATCAACGCCATCGCCATGGCCGTGCTGCTGGCGACCATCTGATCCGTCCGCTCGCCGGGGCCGACCGAGTGCCGCGTCGGCCACTGGCTGACCGCTACCCTCGCGGTCACGTCGTCTGTTGCGGCGGGAGAGTCCTCACCTCGGTGAGGCGCCGAAGGAGCAACCCACCCGGAACCTCTCAGGCACCCCGACCGCCGTGACGTGGACGTCTCGGGAGAGTGGTGCTGCGAGCACCCGCCGAAGGGGAAAGCCGGCGACGGCGAAGCTCTCAGGCACAGGGACCGAGCGGGGCCGAAGACCACCGCCATCACCGGAGCCACCGATGACCACGTCCCTCCCCTCGATCGCCGATCAGGCCGGCCGCGACCCGTTCGAGACCCGCCACATCGGGCCACCCCCCGACGAGCAGGCCCACATGCTCCGCACGATCGGGGTCGATTCGGTGGCCGATCTGATCGACCGCACCGTACCGAACGACATCCGGCTCCACGATCCGCTCGATCTGCCCGACCCGCTCGGCCAACTCGGGGCCCAACACGAACTCAAGGCCATCGCCGATCGCAACCGGCCGATGATCTCGTTGATCGGCATGGGCTACCACGGCACGGTCACCCCGCCGGTCATCCGCCGCAACGTGCTCGAGAACCCCGGCTGGTACACGGCCTACACCCCGTACCAGCCCGAGATCTCCCAGGGCCGACTCGAAGCGCTCCTCAACTTCCAGACCATGGTGATCGAGTTGACCGGGATGGAGGTCGCGAACGCCTCGCTGCTCGACGAGCCGACCGCCGTGGCCGAGGCGATGACGATGCTGCACCGGGTCAACAAGGCCAAGCCCGGTGACCGGTTCGTCATCGACGCCGCCGCCCACCCCCAGACGATCTCGGTGGTCGAGACCCGAGCCGAGCCCATCGGGCTCGAGACGGTCGTCGCCGATCCGGGCACCGCCGACCTCGACGGCGTGTTCGGCGTCCTGGTGCAGTACCCGGGCACCACCGGCGAGATCGTCGCCCTCGAGCCGATCATCGAGCGGGCCCACGCGGCCGGGGCGCTCGTGGTCGTCGCCGCCGACCCGTTGGCGCTGACGGTGCTCACACCGCCCGGCGAGTTGGGCGCCGACGTCGTCGTGGGATCGACCCAGCGGTTCGGCGTCCCGATGGGCTTCGGTGGCCCGCACGCGGCCTACTTCGCCACCCGGGAGTCGTACCAGCGTTCGCTGCCGGGCCGGGTCGTCGGTGTCTCGGTCGATGCCAAGGGTCGGGCCGCCCTGCGCCTCGCACTGCAGACCCGCGAGCAGCACATCCGCCGCGAGAAGGCGACCTCGAACATCTGCACGTCGCAGGTGCTGCTGGCCGTGATGGCGTCGTTCTATGCCGTGTACCACGGTCCGACGGGCCTGCGATCGATCGGCGATCGGGTCAACAGGCTGGCCGCGATCCTCGCCGAGGGGTTGCGGCGCGGCGGCGTGGAGATCGTCCACGACCACTTCTTCGACACGGTCTGTGCCCGCGTCCCCGGCCGTGCCGACAAGGTCATGGCGATCGCCCTCGCCGACGGCATCAACCTGCGACGCATCGACGACGACGTCGTGGCGGTCAGCCTCGACCAGCTCACCGACCGTCCCATCGTGGAAGCGGTCTGGCATGCGTTCGGGCTGGAGGCCGACCTCGACGTGATCGAGTCGTTGGGGCTCGATCCCCGACCGGTGTCGGCGCGACGCACCACTCCCCCGCTGGCCCACCCGATCTTCGAGGCCTACCACTCCGAGACCGAGCTGGTGCGCTACATGCGCATGCTCGTCAACCGCGACATCGCACTCGATCGCTCGATGATCCCGCTCGGCTCGTGCACGATGAAGCTCAACGCCGCGACCGAGATGGAGCCGGTCAGCTGGCCCGAGTTCGCCGACATCCACCCGTTCGCACCGGTCGACCAGACGGTCGGGTACCAGCGAATGATCGACCAGCTCGAGCGGTATCTGGTCGAGATCACCGGCTACGACGCCGTGTCGCTGCAGCCCAACAGCGGCGCGCAGGGTGAGCTCGCCGGGCTCCTCGCGATCCGTGGCTACCACCGCAGCCGCGGCGACGATCAACGCGACGTCTGCCTGATCCCGTCCTCGGCCCACGGCACCAATGCGGCGAGTGCGGTCATGGCCGGTATGCGGGTCCTCGTCGTCGAGTGCGACGACGACGGCAACGTCGACGTCGGCCACCTCGCACAGCTGGCCGAGGACCACCGCCACGAGCTCGCCGCGCTGATGATCACCTACCCCTCGACCCATGGCGTGTTCGAGGTCGAGGTCCGCAAGATCTGTGCGATCGTGCACGACGCCGGCGGGCAGGTGTATCTCGACGGGGCGAACCTCAACGCCATGGTCGGCCTGGCCCAGCCCGGCCGGTTCGGGGCCGACGTCAGCCACCTGAACCTCCACAAGACGTTCTGCATCCCCCACGGCGGGGGCGGCCCCGGCGTCGGACCGATCGGGGTGGGCGCCCACCTCGCACCGTTCCTGCCCAACCATCCGGCCACCCCGGTCGCCGGCCCTCCCACCGGACCCGGTCCGATCGCCGCCGCCCCCTGGGGCTCGGCCGGCATCTTGGCCATCCCGTGGATGTACATCCGCATGATGGGCGCCGACGGCCTGCGGCGAGCGACCGAAATCGCCATCCTCAACGCCAACTACATCGCGGCCCGGCTCGAGCCGTACTACCCGATCCTGTACCGCGGCGCCGAGGGCTTCGTCGCCCACGAGTGCATCCTCGACACGCGCGTACTCAAGGACGACACCGGCATCACCGTCGACGACATCGCCAAGCGGCTGATCGACTACGGATTCCATGCGCCGACGATGTCGTTCCCGGTCGCCGGCACCTTGATGGTCGAACCCACCGAGTCGGAGTCGCTGGCGGAGATCGACCGCTTCTGCGACGCGATGATCGCGATCCACGACGAGGCGATGCGGGTCAAGGCGGGGGAATGGCCGGCCGACGACAATCCCCTGGTCAATGCACCCCATCCCGCCGACGACGTGATCGACGACGACTGGAACCACGCATACACCCGCCGGGTGGCCGCCCACCCGAGCGCCTTCGACCGGGCCAACAAGTACTGGCCGCCGGTCAGCCGCATCGACGGGGTCGCGGGCGACCGCAACCTCGTCTGCAGCTGCCCGCCGATCGACACGTTGGCCACCGTCCCCGGCTGAGCTCGCCCGGGCGGGCGTTTTGCCCGCCCGGATCCGCGCTCGTACCGTCGCGGCATGGAATTCGGCCTGTTCTTCAACGGGTATCTGCCCGGTCCCGCCGCGCACGATCCCGAGTCCGAACACCTCATGCTCATGCGCGAGGTCGAGTACGCGGTGTTGGGCGACCGGCACAACTGGAAGTACGCCTGGTTCGGCGAGCACCACGGCCTGACCGAGTACAGCCACATGTCCGCGCCGTACCCCGTGATGGGCTACGTGGCGGCCAAGACCGAGCGCATCCATGTCGGATCGGCGATCACCTCGTTCCCGACCGGCAAGGATCACCCGGTACGGATCGCGGAGCGGGCCGCGATGATGGACCACCTCAGCGAGGGCCGGTTCGAGTTCGGCACCGGCCGCGGCGCCGGCAGCCACGAGGTCCGCACGTTCAACGGCACCGAGCTGTCCGAGACCAAGGCGATGTGGGACGAGGTGATCCGGGAGATCCCGCGCATGTGGGAACAGAAGGACTACGAGCACCACGGCGAGTCGTTCTCGGTGCCGACGCCGCACAACATCCTCCCGAAGCCCTTCGCCGAGGGCCACCCACCGATGTGGGTGGCGTGCGGCAACCCAGCCACGTACGCAAAATCCGGCGCGATGGGCCTCGGCGCCATCGCGTTCAACTTCGAGCCGATCCACAACCTGAAGGGCCGCGTCGACGCCTACCTCGAGGCGGCCGAGAACGTCACCGACCCGGTCGGTCAGTTCCAGAACCACAACGTGATGATGACCAATGCCGTCATCTGCCTCGAAGACCGCGAGGAGGCCCGAGCGATGGCCAAACGCAACCTGCGGGGGTACCGGGTCACAATGGTGAACCTGTACCACGACTCGATGCCGCAGAGCCCCGACGCGATCGTCTGGCCCAACGCTCGCGAACACTTC
>JBCCWI010000106.1:0-14010 GCA_039193795.1 Actinomycetota bacterium
CAGCACCACGGGGACGGCGACGTCGATGAGCTGATCCTCAGTGACGCGGAGGAAGTCGACGTGGAGCACGTCGCGACGGGTCGGGTGGCGCTGGATGTCCTTGACCACCGAGAGGTGGTTGGTGCCCTCGATGTCGAGGGTGATCAGGGCGTTGAGACCGGCGTCGGTGGTGAGACAGCGACGAAGGTCGGGCCAGTCGACCGAGACGGCGACGGGATCGGCGTCGAGGCCGTAGACGACGGCGGGGATCTTGCCTTCGCGACGAAGTCGGCGCGACGGGCGGGTGCCTTCCTTGCGCCCGGTTTCGGCGCTCAACAGCAGGTCAGACATGGGATTTCGGCTCCTGAAGGGGCACGGCGAACTGATCAGGGCCCGCACTCGGGCCGAGAGTCAAGGCTAGCGGGGCAGGGTGGGATCACCACCCGTGCCGCACGGCTGCTCAGGCGAGGTGGTTGCCCTGGAAGATCTCACTGACCGACGTGTCCTCGAAGACCGCCGAGATCGCCTGGGCGATGATCGGCGCGACCGACAAGACGGTGATCTTGTCGGCCTGCTTCTCGCTCGGGAGCGGAAGCGTGTCGGTGATGATCACCGTCTCGACCGGCGCGTTCTTGATGCGATCGATCGCCGGCCCGGAGAACACGCCGTGGGTGGTGGCGATGATGATGCGGGCCGCCTCGTACTCGTGGAGCAGTTCGGCCGCCGCACAGATCGTTCCCCCGGTGTCGATCATGTCGTCGATCAGGACACAGCATCGGCCGGCGACGTCGCCGATGATCTCCTTGGCTTCGACCGTGTTCATCTCGGTGGTCGATCGGCGCTTGTGAACGTAGGCGAGGTCGGCGTCGAGCAGGTTGGTGTAGCGCTCGGCGACCTTCATCCGCCCGGCGTCGGGGGAGACGATCACCATGTCGTCGTCGCCCTTGAGGTCGGTGAGGTAGTCGACGAGGACGGGCATGGCGGTGAGATGGTCGACCGGACCGTCGAAGAAGCCCTGGATCTGGCCGCTGTGGAGGTCGACCGAGATCAGCCGGTCGGCGCCGGCCGCCTGGAACAGATCGGCGATCAGCCGGGCGGTGATCGGCTCCCGACCGGAGGCCTTGCGATCCTGACGGCTGTACCCGTAGAAGGGAGCGACGGCGGTGATGCGCTTGGCCGACGCGCGCTTGGCCGCGTCGACCATGATCAGATGCTCCATGATCGAGTCATTGATCGAGGTGCCTTCCCACTCGGCGTGGGTCTGCACGATGAAGACGTCCGAGCCCCGGATGGACTCGCCGTACTTCACGTGGATCTCGCCGTTGGCGAACTCCGCGATGTTGGGCGTCCCCATCCGGACGTCGAGCTCGTTGCAGATCTCGCCGGCGAGTTGCTGAGTCGCCCGACCCGCGACGACGTGCAGTTTCTTGTGGTTGAGAAGTTGCATTCTCGAATCAGCCCCTGGTCGGTCCCCGCCCTGACCCTACCCGCGCGATGCCTCGGGAGGCACTGGGGAAAAATGGCTGGCCCGGCAGGACTCGAACCTGCAACATCCGGAGTCAAAGTCCGACGTTCTAACCAGTTGAACTACGGGCCACGGAAGGGCTCACCGTAGCGACTGTGACGGCCCGCTCGCGACCTCTCCGCCCGCTTCGTCCAGCACGATCAGCCGATAGCGCAGGCGCCGGTCGACCGGTCGCCCGTCGTCGCGGGTCGGCGCATCGGTGACGCCGCCGACCTCGTCGGTGGTCGACACGACGGTGGTCGGATCCCCGTCACCGATCCGGCGAACGATCACGACCGACCAGCCGGGCTGCAGGCCGTCGACGTTCCACTGGAGTTCGACTCCGCGATCGGAGCGGACGAGATCGAGCGCGATGCTCACCGTCGGCCCGACGTCGATGTCCTCGCCGTCGTCGCGGTTGCGCTCCTCGCGCCCGCCCCGACCATCGTCACCCTCCCTGTCGCCGTCGCCGTCGCCGTCGTCGTCACGGCCGCGATCGTCGGCGGGCGCGGTGGTCGTGGTGGTCTCGGACCGTTCGGGAGCGGCGGTCGTCGCCGGTGCCGCGGTCGTGGTGGTCGGTGGGAGCGTCGTGGTCGTCACGACCTCGTCGGGCGGCTCGGTGGTCGTCGGCTCCGGAGCGAGATGGTCGGGTCGAACCGGCGTGGTGGTCGTCGCGACGACGTCGGCGACGAGGCGACCGTCTCGCACCTCGAGCACCGCAGCACTGTCGAGGACGACGTCATCGACGGTGACCATCCCGCCGACGCCGATCTCGACCACGGCACCGTCGGGCAGGCGGTAGCCGTCCTCGGGGTCGACGACGAGGGTTCCGTCGGGGAGTCGCACCGTCACGTTGTCGGCGTCGGTCACGACCAGGGCCGCCGCCGGGTCCGAGCCCCGCAGCAGCACACCGACCGACAGTGCGACGACGAGGACGAGTAGTGCGGGGGCGGCGATCGCCGGTCGCCACCAGCGAGCGGTCGGCCGGCTGCGGGACGCCGCGTGCGCGACCCGCAGACGCGACTCGATCCGGTCAGCGGTCGCCGGGTCGAGGCGTTCGGTCTCGGCGACGGATCGGCGCAGCGCGTCGAGCGGATTCGGATCGTGTGGTTCGCTCACGTGTCACCTCGGTCGGGTTCCCGACGCTCGACCGCTAGGCGGAGGGCGTTGGTCGCGCGGTTCAACACCACGGAGAAGAGCGGCCGGGGCACGCCCATCACCGCTGCCGCCTCGGCCGGCTCGAGGTCGGCCAGGTAGCGCAGCGTGAGCGCTTGTTGATACCGGGCCGACAGGGTGTCCATCGCGTCGCGGACGACCGCGGCCTCGAATCCGTCGTCGACGCGGTCGAACTCCCCGTGGGCGACGCGATCGGTGGTGCGATCGGCGGCCCGCTGGGTCGGATCGCCGCGGCGGCGACTCGCCCGACGATGACGGTCGGCGAGCTCGTTGGCCGCGATGCGATACAGCCACGGACGGATGCCGTTCGGGCCGGCGCGGAAGCCGCCGATCCGGGCGAGCGCCCGTTCGAACGTGACCGCGGTGACGTCCTCGGCGACGTCGGGTGCGCCCGTGCGCCGGAGCGCGAAGCGGTGGATCCCGTCGACGTGGCGCCGGTAGAGCTCGGCGAACGCCTCGGGATCGGTCGAAGCCCGTGCGATGAGCTCGTGCTCATCGTCGGGCGGGTGCGACGACCGGGTCACCACCGTCGATCGTGCCCCACGGGGCGATCGTGGTGGTGCCGGCGGTGATGATCCGGTCGTCCACGGGGTCAGCGTCCCCGCTCCCGCCGGTCGCGACGGTCCCGATCAGGGCGGGTGTCGTGATCGTCGCGATCGGCGTCGGTGGCATCGGATTCGGTGACGGCGACGAGGGTGTCGTCGGTCTCCTCGGCACCGTCGTCGGTGGTGTCGGCGACGTCGTCGGCGTCGCCGCGGGTCACCCCGTCTCGCCGGTCGGCTCGTTCCTCCTTGCGCTGTTCGCGTCGCTCGTCACGATCGTCGCGGTCGCGCTTCGGGCAGCCGGCGCCGTCCAGGCGAGACCGGGCGACGGTCGTGCCGGCGGCGTCCACGCCTTCGACGCGGTACAGGTATCGGACACCGGCCTCCACCCCGGTGTCGACGTAGCCGGTCGCGTCGGCGCCGAGGGTGGCGACGAGCACCCGCTCGCCGCCGTGCGTGCTGCGGTACAGCTGGTAGGCGCGGACACCGGAGTCGTCGGCCGCGATCCAGGTGCAGCCGATCGCCGGCACGACATCACCGTCGGCAGCGTCGCCGGTCGAACCGGCGTCGCTCTTGTCGCAGTCCAGGCGCAGGTGCTCGATCGACGGGTCGCGGAAGCGCACCCGATCGACGCGACTCCGAGCGACGATCTCGCCGCTGTCGTCGAGCCCCAGGACGGCGTAGAGGTACGCCGAGCCGGCCGTCACTCCGGTGTCGACGGCGGAGGTGGTGTCGGCGCCGACCTCGGCGACGAGCACCCGGGCGGCGTCGTCGACGCGCAGCTCGAGCCGCCACAGCTGGAAGGTCGCGACCTCGGTGGATGCGGTGCGCCACCGACATCCCGCCACCGCACCGTCGTCACCGATCTCACCCCGGCAGTGCAGGGCGATCGGGTCGAGCCCGTCGTCGAGGCCGTCGAGCCCCAGCTCGGCGGATGCGGTGTCGTCCTTCGCCAGGTAGGGAGCGCTGCCGGGGCCGGTCCCGGCCGAGGCCGGCGTGATGAGACCGACGACCAGCGTGAGCGACGCGGTCGCGATGACCACGGCCCGCCGGCCGATTCGAGTGAGTGACATGGGGGTCCTTTCGTGCCGTCAACCGCCCTGCACCCGGTTGAACGACGAACCCCTCGCCGGATTACACCCCGTCGCGAAGATTCTCTACCCCGCCGGCCGCGTGGCACGTCGGCGTGGAGCCGGTAGCGTCGCCTGCCGTGGGTTCACTCATCAAGAAGCGCCGCAAGCGCATGCGCAAGAAGAAGCACAAGAAGATGCTGCGGAGGACGCGTCACCAGCGCAAGTGATGGCCGGCGCCTGCGCGCCGCCTTCCAGCTGGTGAATCGCTGACCGTTCAGCCGCCGGGCGCCGTCAGGCGGCCGGCACGGTGCTGACGACGCGCCCGGCGTCGGGGAACGCTCCCTCGACGAACCAGGTGCTCCCACTCCCTGCCAGTCTCGGCCGAGCCCCCGTGGCGTCGGCGAGTTCGTCGCGCCAGCGCGACAGTTCCGGTGCCACGACGAGCGCCGCCGGTTCGAGGTCGTTGCCGTGATCGCCGGTCGGGCCTCCCAACTCGTCCCACGCCCGGTAGACGGCGGGGGTCGAGCAGAAGACGGGGGGTGTCACCATCGTGAGGGTCAGCGGCGCGAAGGGAAGCGGGTCGACCTGCTCGCCGATGCCGCGCACACGCGCCCGTCCGCCGACCAGACAGAAGGCGACGTCCGCGCCGATCCCCGCCGCCGCGTCGAGGTCGTCGAATCCGGCCCATCGCAGGACCGCGGCGGCATCGGCCGATCCGCCACCGAGCCCTGCGCCCGCCGGGATCTCCTTGTGCAATGTGACGGCTGCGGTGCGGTCGACCAGTGCGAGGGCGCGGCGCACGAGATTGTCTTCGGCGGGGCCGACGGTCTCGGTGCCCTGAGGCCCGACGATCGTCAGCGAGTCGCCCGGCGCGATCTCGAGCGAGTCGTGGAAGTCGAGCGTCACCATCTCCGCGTCGATGAGGTGGTAGCCGTCCGGGCGGAGGCCGGTCATCCGCAACGACAGCGTGAGCTTCGCCGGCGCGATCAGCGTCTGGGGCGGAAAGGCGTCCACCCCGGCAGGCTACGGTCCCGTCGATGGGACTGGGGACACATCCATACGAGCCGGGACTGTGCGACGTCGGCGCCGGGAGCTACGCCTGGCTGCAACCCGACGGCGGGTGGGGTTGGTCGAACGCCGGCTTGATCGTCGACGGCGACGAGGCCCTGTTGATCGACACGCTCTACGACGTGCCGCTCACCCAGGCGATGCTCGACGGGTTCGCCGCCGCCCTCCCCGACGTCACGATCTCCACCCTCGTCAACACCCACAGCAACGGCGACCACTGCAACGGGAACGAACTGCTCACCGATGCCGAGGTGCTCACCTCGGTCGTCGCAGCCGAGGAGATGACCCGGGAGAACCCGGCGATGATGGTCGGGCTGCTCGAGCACGCACCGCAGATGGGGATCGTCGGCGAGTTCTTCCTCCACTGCTTCGGGCGCTTCGACTTCGCCGGCGTCGACCGCCCGGACCCGACCGCGACGTTCAGTGGCGAAACCAGCCGCACCGTCGGCGACACCGTCGTCGATCTGGTCGAGGTGGGTCCCGCCCACACCGGTGGCGACGTCCTCGTCCACGTCGCCGATCGACGCACGGTCTTCACCGGCGACATCTTGTTCGTCGAAGGCCATCCGATCCTGTGGGCGGGCACGATTCCGGATCTGCTCACCGCCCTGGACCGCATCGAAGCCTGGCAGCCCGAGACGATCGTGCCCGGGCACGGGCCCGTCACCGACCTGGCCGGCGTCCGGGAGATCCGCAGCTACTACGAGTACTGCCACGCCGAAGCCCGTCGGTGCTTCGACGACGGCATGGACCTCATGACCGCGGCCGACGCCATCGCGCTCGACCGATGGGCCGACTGGGGTGAACCCGAGCGCATCGTCACCCTGCTCGACACCTGCTACCGCGAGTTCGAGGACCGAACCGACCCGACACCGATGGCGGACCTGTTCGGTCTCATGGCTCAGCGCTGGCACACCGCCCGGTCCTGACCCGCCCGTCGGGAACGATTCGAGCCGCTCGGGCCTGCGCCAGCCGACCCCACGCGGCCAGCTCGAGCCGCTCAGGCCTGCGCCAGGCGACCCCACGCGGCCAGCTCGAGTGTCTCGGGCCGCGCCTGCGGGTCGACCCCGGCCGCCTCGATGCGATCGACCGGGACCAGCCCGGCGAGCGACTTGCGGATCATCTTGCGGCGCTGACCGTAGGCCGCCCGCACGAGCGGCTCGACGGCGGCGAGGGGCGCAGCGATCGGCGGTTCGGCATGGCGGACGATGCGCACGAGTGCGCTGTCGACGCGCGGTCTCGGATGGAACACGGTCGGCGGGATCCGGGCGGCGATCGTGGCCACCCCGTGGTAGGCGACGAGGACCGACGGGATCCCGATCGCCGAATCGGGCGGGGTCGCCGCCAGCCGCTCGGCGACCTCGAGCTGGACCATCACCAACATCTCGGTGATCTGGGGGACATCGCGGAGCAGATCCAGGATCAACGGGGTCGCGACGTTGTACGGGAGGTTGGCGACCAGCCGCCAGCCGGAATGGCCGACGAGCACCGCGGACCAATCGATCCGTTGGGCGTCGCCCTCGACGATCGACACGTCGGTGTCTTCGAGCACCTTGCGCAGCACGGGGACGAGTTCGGTGTCCATCTCGACTGCGGTGACCGAGGCGCCGACCTCGAGCAGCGCCAGCGTGAGCGATCCGAGACCGGGACCGATCTCGACGACCGGATCACCCGGGCCGGCGCCGCTCAGTTCGGCGATGCGACGGACCGTGTTGGGGTCGACGACGAAGTTCTGGCCGAGCGCGCGGCGCGCCGACAGTCCGTGGCGATCGAGGAGCGCTCGAAGCTCGGTCGGTGAGTGGGTCACGCGAGGCTCACGGCAGGTGACGACCACAGGTCGGCCACGGGCCGCTCCCCTGCCGGTCGTACAGCGCCTGGGCCTGCGCATCCTGATCCGCGACCGAGGCGGCCGCCGGATCGACCCCGACCAGTGCCGGGTTGGCCCAACTCGCGA
Organism: Actinomycetota bacterium; assembly: GCA_039193795.1. Classification (GTDB taxonomy): domain Bacteria; phylum Actinomycetota; class Acidimicrobiia; order Acidimicrobiales; family Aldehydirespiratoraceae; genus UBA11606. The sequence continues at coordinate 7,297 of JBCCWI010000106.1, forward strand.
CCCAGTCCCAGGTCGCCTGCGAGAACTGATACGCGCCCCGGTAACGACCGCCCGGGCTCAGTGCGTCGTAGCGGCCGCCGGACTCGCACTGGCGCAAGGCCTCCCACTGTTCGGCCGTGGGTCCGCCGGCCGGCGGCTCGGTGGTGGTCGTGGTGGTCGGGTCCTCGGCCGGTTCGGCGCCGTCGACCGGTGCCTCGGTCGTGGCCGGCGCGACCGTCGTCGTGGTCGTGGTGGTCGTGGGGGCCACGGTGGTGGTCGTCGGTGGGGCGGTCGTGGTCGTCGTCGTGGTGGTCGCAGCGGCCAGGGCTGCGAGCCGTTCCGCCTCCGCCTCCGCGGCTGCGGCCTCCTCACCGAGTTCGATCGCCCGTTCGATCGCGGCTTCGCGGGCGGCGGCGTTGGCGGCCGCCCAGGCGGCGGCCCGCGCGCTGAACGCCGTCACGTCGACCTCGTCCCCCGCCTCCTGGGCGGCGGTCGGGGTGATGCCGATCGCACCGGCCACGGCGAGCGCGACGATCACGAACGACGCCGCGAATCGGCTCCTCGTGCGCGTGCTCCGCCCCGGAGCGACCTCGGCCATCCCGAAACGGTACGGCGCTCGTAACACAAACGCAATGTTGAGCCGAGGACCGGCGCCGGTCAGTCGAGCGCGTAGAACGCCGACGCCGTCGCCCAGGTGGTGGCCTCGACCTCGTCGATCGACACACCCTTCGCCTCGGCGACCGCGGCGCCGACCAACGGCACCCAGGCCGGCTGGTTGCGCTTGCCCCGGTTGGGCACCGGTGCGAGGTACGGCGAGTCGGTCTCGACCAACAGCCGATCGAGCGGGGTGATCCCCGCGGCATCGCGGAGATCCTGGCCGCTTGGGAACGTGATGATCCCCGAGAACGACACGATCGCGCCGCGCGCCAGGCTCTCGCGCGCCTCGTCGGGCCCACCGGTGAAACAGTGCATGACCGTGCGCCGGGGGGTGCCTTCTCGATCGAGGATCTCGAAGGTCTCGTCCCACGCACTGCGGGAGTGGATCACCAGGGGCAGATCGTGGTCGTTGGCCATCCGGATCTGGGCGGCGAACACGTCGCGCTGCACCCTACGCGGCGAGTGGTCGTAGTGGTAGTCGAGGCCGGCCTCCCCCACCGCGACGACCTGGGGCAGGGCGAGCAGTTCCTCGATGCCCTCGATCCCCTGGCTGGCGTCGTGGGGATGCACGCCGGCGGTCGCGTACACCCCGTCGTGCTCCGCTGCGATCGTCGCCATCTGGCGGGACTGCGCGAGGTCACACCCGACCGTGATCATGCGTTCGACGCCGGCGGCGCGCGCCGCCGCGACCTGTTCGACGCCCTCGTCGCCGGGATCGATATGGCAGTGCTGATCGATCCAGGCCATGTCAGTCCTCGAGATCGGCGAGCAGCGCCTCGATGTCGACCTTGGTGAACAGCGGGGTCGGTTTGGGGATCGTCGTGCCGGTCGGAACCGGCTGGCGCGCCCATCCGTCGGCCGGACCGAGGAGGTCATCGAGGGCCGCGCTGCTGAAGGGCAGGAACGGGGCGAACCCGATGCGCACACCGTTGATCGCGTCGAGGGCGGTGCCGAGCACGACGCCGGCTCGGCCGAGATCCTCCTTGGCGACCTTCCACGGCTCGGTGGCGTTGAGGTAGGTGTTGACCGCCTGGGCGGCATCCATGGCCGTGCGAAGCGCAGCCTTGAGTTCGACCCGCTCGAACTGTCCGTTCGCGGTCGCCAGCAGATCGTCGACGGCACTGAGCACAGCCTCGTCCTCGGCGGTTCGGCCGTCGACGGGCGGCTGCGCTCCGAAGTTCTTGTTGACCATGGACAGCACCCGGTTGACGAGGTTGCCCCAGGTGGCCACCAACTCCTCGTTGATCCGTCGAGCGATCTCCTCGATCGAGATGTCGGTGTCGGCGGTCTCGGGGAAGCTGGCGGCGAGGGCGTAGCGGAGCCCGTCGGGCTGGAAGAGGTCGAGGCCCTCCTGGATGGTGAGGCCCACACCTCGCGATGCCGAGGCCTTGCCGCCCTTGAAGGTGATGTACTGATTGGCCGGCACGTCGTCGGGGAGGTGGATGTCGGCGTCGTAGCCCATCAGCTGGGCGGGCCAGAAGAGGCAATGGAACGGGATGTTGTCCTTGCCGATGAAGTAGACGTGGCGGCTGTCGTGGTTGTGCCACCAGTGCCGCCATCGGTCGTCGTCGCCGTTGCGCTGGGCCCACTCCTGGCTGGCGGAGAGGTACCCGATCACCGCGTCGTACCAGACATAGATCCGCTTGCCCGGACCGAGATCGTCGACCGGCAGCTCGACGCCCCAGTCGAGGTCGCGGGTGATGGCGCGGTCGAGCAGCCCCTCCTCGCGGATCCAGCTCTTCACGAAGTTGAGGACGTGGGGGCGCCACCCGGTCTTGTCGGCGAGGAACGCCCCCACCCGATCGGTGAAATCGGAGTAGCGGTAGTAGAAGTGCTCGGTCGCGCGCAGCTCCGGCGTCGCACCGGAGATCTTCGACCGGGGGTTGATCAGGTCGATCGGGTCGAGGGTGCGCCCACAGTTGTCGCACTGATCACCGCGTGCCTCGTCGTATTCGCAATGCGGGCACGTGCCCTCGATGTAGCGATCGGGGAGGAACCGGGACGCCTCGGGGTCGAAGAACTGGTCCGAGGTCCGCTTGTCGATGTGCCCCTGCTCGAGCTGCGTCAGGAACATCTCCTGGGTGACCCGGGCGTGGTGTTCGGTTCCCGTGGTGGTGTAGAGGTCCCACTGCAGCCCGATCTCGTCCCACTGGCGCAGGAACTCGCTGTGGTAGCGATCGACGATGGCTTGCGGGGTGACCCCTTCGTCGTCGGCTCGCACGGTGATGGGGGTGCCGTGCACGTCGGAGCCGCTGACCATCAACACCTCGTTGCCGACCATGCGCTGATGGCGGGCGAAGACGTCGGCGGGCAGGTACGCGCCGGCGAGGTGACCGAGATGGCGTGACCCGGAGGCATAGGGCCATGCGACTGCGACGAGAACGGGGGTGCTCACCACCCCGAGGGTACCGGTGCGCGACAACCTCGGAGGACCTATTCGCTCGCTCAGCCGGCGCTGCGGTCGGGTACCTCGCGCAGGACCGGCAGCGATGCCTGACCCAGGATCGGGGACTCGTCGTCGGCGACGCCGGTGCGGGAACGGACGTCGTCGATGCGATCGAGCTGGCGTTCGAGCTGGCGCCGCCGCGTCCCCGAGAGTTCCCCGAAGCTGTTGGTCAAGGTGCCGAGGTGTCGGTCGACCTTGTCGATCTGCTCGGAGAACTTCTGCCACTGCTCACCGAACCCGGCGAGCACCTGCAGGATCTCCTCGGTGGCCTGCTCGACGGCGAAGGTGTCCATCGCCTGACGGACCACGCCGAGCACGGCGAAGAGGGTGGTCGGCGAACACAACACCACGTTCTTGGCGAGCGCGTCGTCGAGCAGCGATGCGTCGTTTTCGTGGATGAAGCCGTACACGCTCTCGTTCGGGATGAACAGCAGCAGATAGCCGACCGTGGTCTCCGATGCGTCGTACCCGCGCCCGTGGAGCTCCTTGACCCGATCGCGCACGTCGCGCAGGAAGCGATCGCGCAGGGCCACCGCCTCGGTGTCCGACGGCGCCTCGAGGTACCGCAGGTAGTTGGCCACCGGGAACTTGACGTCCATGTGCAGATGGCGGTCGTCGGGCAGCAGGAACGTGAAGTCGGGGCGGGTGCCGCCCTCGATCGCCCGCTGCTTGCGGTAGTTGACGCCCTCGCGCATGCCGGCGGACCGCAGCACGTCCTCGGCCATCCGTTCGCCCCACTGGCCGCGCGCCTGCGGGCTGGCCAGTGCTTCGCGCAGGTGCTGGGTCGTCTCGGCCAACACCTTCTGCTGTCGGGTGGCCGCCTCCAACGACTCCACGAACTGGCCGTGCTGTTGTGCACGCTCCTTCTGGAGCTGCCCGACCAGCATGCGGAGTTGCCCGAGCTCGGTGTTCATGGTGGTGACCTGGTGCCCGAGGCTCTTGGACATGCCGCCGACGCGCTCGCCGACCGTGTCGGACATGCCGCCGATGCGCTCGGCGACGAGCTTGTCGACCGACTCCACCTTCTCGGCCAACGCGCTCACGACGCCTTCGAGCCGATCGTCGATCGCCTGGCGGCGGTGCTCGAGCTCGGCGGTGCCCGTCTGCAGGCGGCTGTCGAAGCTCTCGCCGGCGACCGACACGACCCGCTCGACGACCCCGTCGACCTGTGCGTCCTGCCGGGCGGCGAGTTCGGCCGCCAACCGCTGGACGGTGGCGTCCTCGGCGGCCGAGCGACCGCGGACGACGAACAGCGCGACGCCGGCCCCGAGGGCGGCGACGGCGAGAAAGGCGATCAGGAGTGAGATCACGAGCACGGGTTCCATGCCCACGACACTACGGAGGGGGTGTGACACCCCTGTGGATATCCCCCGGGTCGAGGCCCAGCGCGAGGTCGTACACCCGCCCGCGGCGGGTTCCCGTCTCGGCGGTCACGCGGTCGATCGCGTCTCGTCGGCTGGCGCCGTCGGCCAGCAGTTCGCGCAATCGGGCGACCAGCCCCTCGTCGTCGATCTCCGCCACGGCGTCGGCACCGGCCACCACCACGACGATCTCGCCCTTCACCCCGGCCGCCGCCCACTCGGCGAGTTCGGCGAGCGTGCCACGGCGCAGTTCCTCGTGGAGCTTCGTCAGCTCTCGACCGACCACCGCCCGACGCTGCGGCCCGCACACCTCGGCGAGCGCCCCGAGGGTCGCCCCCAGCCGATTCGGCGACTCGTAGAGCACGGTCGTGCGGGACTCGGCGCCGATCGCCGCCAGTTGGGCGGCGCGTTCGCGACCCTTGCGCGCCAGGAAACCCTCGAACACGAAACGACCGGACGGTAGGCCGCTCGCCACCAGCGCCGCGACGGCCGCCACGGGTCCCGGCACGGTGGTGACGGTGAACCCGGCCTCGATCGCGGCCGCGACCAGGCGCTCGCCGGGATCGCTGATCCCGGGCGTACCGGCGTCGCTGACGAGCACGACCTGCTCGCCGGCGCCGAGGCGCGAGAGGATCTGGGGGATCGCCTCGAACTCGGTGTGGTCGTCGAGTCGTCGCAGCTCGGCGACGTGCACGCCGACGTGCTTGAGCAGCGACCCGGTCCGCCGCGTGTCCTCGCAGCAGACGAGATCGGCGGACGCGAAGGCCTCGACCGCTCGGGGCGCGAGGTCGCCGAGGTTGCCGATCGGTGTGGCGACGAGCGTGAGGACGCCGCTCACTCGCGTATCTCGAGTCGCATGCCGGGTTCGAGCCCCCATGCTCGGAACGACCCCGCCTCGGCTTCGATGACCCCGCTCGCCCGGGGCGACCACCGGCCGAACCGACCGGGACGCATCGTGGTGACCGACAACACCACGAAGCCCTCGTCGTCGGGTTCGGTGTGGGCATCGGCGATGTGGGCGACGTCGATCGCGAACCGCATCTTCACCGTGTGCACCGATCTCGCCGGGCGCAACAACATGGCGCCGTCGATGCGATCACGGCCGAGCAGGCCGCGGCGGCGCGCCGAACGGGTGTCGGCGATCTCCAGAGATGCGAGGACTCGTCCCTCGTGCACCAACCACGGCATGGATCGAAATGTAGACCGATCGCCGCGTCGGCGACGGGCGGCGGAGCCGCTCAGACGGCGACGGGCTCGCGATCGGCGTCGGCGGCCTTGCGGGCTTCGCGCTTCTCGGCCATGCGATGACCGATCTTGCCGATGCGGGCGATCTGCTTGATCATCGCCGCGCGGGCCTCCTCGGCCTCGGGGCTCAGCCCCTCGAGGGACTCGATCTTCCAGTCGCGCATGATGACCGGTTGGAGGATCTTGTCGTGGTGGATGGCAAAGTCGTAGATGCCGGCGTCGGCGATCGCCTTGGCGTGCTCGTTGAAGCCGGGGATGCCGGTGCCGGGCATCTCGAAGTCGCGGACCTGGTTCCAGGCGGCGATCACGCCGGCGGACGGATCGACCTCGAAGATCGCCGTCATGGCGTCGCGGTAGAAGAGGTAGTGGAGGTTCTCGTCGCGGGCGACACGCTTCATCACCTTCTGGCCAGCCTTGTCGTCGAGGAGTTGGCCGGTGTTGAAGTGGCTGATGCGGGTCGCGAGTTCCTGGAGCGACACATAGGCCAGACCCTCGGCGAGCGTCGGGGGCTCGGGCACCTGGCCGCTCTGGACCTGGGCCATGCGGCCGCGTTCGAGCTCGACGGGGTCGATCGCCCGGGTGGCCATCAGGTAGCCGTTGATCACCATGCCGTGCCGGCCCTCTTCGGCGGTCCAGCGTCGGACCCACTCGCCCCAGGCGCCGTCACGGCCGAACATGCGCTCGATGTCGCGGAAGTAGTACGGGAGGTTGTCCTCGGTGAGCACGTTGACGAAGAGGGCGCTGCGCACGGCGGCGGGGATCTTCGCCTCCTCGGGCGACCACTCGTAGTCCTCGGGGAAATCCTCGGCGGCCGACCAGGGGATGAAGGCATGGGGATGCCACTCCTGGGCGTTGGCGAGGTGGCGGTTGACGAGGGACTCGGCGGTCTCGGCGAGGACCTCGCGCAGGTGAGCGTCAGGTGGTGGCGTCATCTCGAATCAGCCTACCTGCCGGTCGGTAGGCTGTAAACGACTGGGGAAACCGGCATTCAGAGACATGGGTCACAGGGTTGGACCCGATCGCCGG
>JBCCWI010000107.1:0-13964 GCA_039193795.1 Actinomycetota bacterium
CGTTCGACCACGGTGTGGCGACGGTGCGGGTGGCTCCCGACGACGACGGCCTCGGGGTCGCCCTCGCCGCCTGCCGACGCGGGGATGCGCTGGTCATCGCGGCCGATGCGAGCCGTGCCCGCCACCTCGCCGTCGCATTGCGGCGCGCGGGAGTGACCGTGGCGCTGGCTCCCGACGAGTGGGCCCGCGCCGCCGGCGGGGCGACCGTCGTCGGCACCCGTTCCGCAGCCTGGCTGCCGATGCCCGACCTGGCGGCGGTCGTGGTGATCGACGAACACGATGAACGGCTCAAGGAGGAGCGCACGCCGGCGTGGCACGCACGCGACGTCGCGCTCGAGCGGGCCCGCCGTCGAGGCGTTCCGGTGGTGTTGACCTCGGCAGTGCCGTCGCTGGAGGCGCTCCGGGCCGGTCCGCTGCTGCGTCGCGATCGCTCGATCGAACGCGACGACTGGCCGATCGTCGACGTCCTCGATCGTCGCGACGAGGACCCGGCCAAGGCCGGCGTCTTCGCCGAACGGCTCCGCGATCACATCGACGGCGACCGGCGGGTCGTGTGTGTGTTGAACCGGACCGGCCGTGCCCGTCTCCTCGCCTGTGGCTCGTGCGGTGAACTGATCCGTTCCGACGACGGGCACTCGCTGATGCGGCTGGAGGGGGACGAGCTCGTGAGCCCCGACGGTGCCGAGCGTCGGCCCGTCGTGTGCACGAACTGCGGCTCGACCGCACTCAAGACCCTTCGGGTCGGGGTCGAGCGGGCCCGTGAGGAGTTGGAGGCGTTGCTAGGCGAACCGGTCGACGAGATCACCGCCCAGTCCGAGCACCGGCCCGACCGGCGGGTCGCGATCGGCACCGAGGCGGTACTGCATCGGGTCGATCGCGCCGACGTGGTGGTCTTCCTCGATCTCGATCAGGAACTCCTCGTGGTGCGGCAGCGGGCTGCCGAACAGGCGATGGCCCTCGTGGCGCAGGCGGCTCGACTCGTCGGCGGGCGTCGCGACGGAGGGCGGATCGTGGTCCAGACCCGACTGCCCGAGCACGAGGTGATCGAGGCGGCGACCAAAGGGGATCCGTCGGTCGTCGCCGTCGCCGAACGCGATCGTCGCCGTCCGCTTCGGCTGCCGCCCTACGGCGCTCAGGTGGCGGTGAGCGGCGCCGGGGGTGCTGAACTCGTCGACGGGTTCGGCTCGGTCGACGGTGTGCAGATCCGCGGTCCGGTCGACGAGCGCTGGTTGCTGCGGGCCGACGACCTCACGCCGATCCTCGATCGTCTGGCCGAGGTGCCGAGACCGGCCGCCCGCGTGCGGATCGAGGTCGATCCGCTGCGAGTATGAGGTCGATGCCCACGCGAACCCGACGTCTCGTTCTCGCCGTGCTGTTGATGCTCGGCATCATCGGCGGGGTGCTCGTCCTCACCGCGAGCGAGGACGGTCCACCCCTCACCGAGGTGGTCACCGAGGACCGTCTCGTGACCGAGATCCCCGAGGGGTGGGTTCAGAGCGAACAGTTCGCATTCGAGTGGCAGCCCGAGCCCGAGGGTGTCGCCCAGGTGTTCGACACCTGGCGGGTCGCCCGCGCCTGCGGCCCTGACGGGTGCGCCGCCCGGACCCTCGACGAGTGGCTGGCGGTGGGTCAGGACCTGCCGACCTTCGTGCAGGCGCTCGAGCCCGAGTCCGGTCTCGAGATCGTGCGCGACGAGTTCGGATCCGACTACCGGGTCCTCGAAGCCGGCACGGTCGCCGACAGCACTTTCGTGTTCGTCGCCGCGTTCACCGACGGCGCCGACTTCTACGTCGAGTGCGGCGCGGCCATCGGGATCACCGGTGACGAGCGGCTGATCGACGAGCTGGTCGAGGTCTGCCGGGCGACCGAAGAGGTCGGTGGCTAGCGGTCTGCGGCCGGGCCCGACGACGCCCGAACGACGAGTTCGATCGGGAGCGTCTCCCGGACGGGGGCCGGTTCGTCCGCCTCGATGAGGTCCTGCAGCAGTCGTGCGGCTCGGCGTCCCTTGTCGACCAATGGCTGTCGAATCGTGGTGAGGGGGATGTCCCACGTCGACGCACGTGGGATGTCGTCGAATCCGACCACGGAAAGGTCGTGCGGTACGTCGAGCCCGAGCCGGAAGGCGGCCTGGATCGCGCCGATGGCGAGCTGATCGGACAGGGCGACGACGGCGGTGACGTCGGAGACGGTCCGGAGCAGTTCGAGGGCGGCCTCGCGGCCCGCGTCGGGGTCGTTCGCGCGGGCCTCGAACACCACCGGCTCGAGGCCGGCGTCGATGATCCCGGCGGTCCGGGCGCGCACGACGCGAACGCTCGACGTGCGGGCCTCGTCGGCCGACCGGCGGGCGGGTCCGGCGGCGCGGTCGGCCGACATCGGCAGCGTGACCATGCCGATCCGGCGATGGCCGAACTCGTGGAGGTGGCGTCCGAGCAGGGATGCGCCGCCGCGGTCGTCGATGCCGAGGAACGATGCGTCGGCACCGAGGTCGGGCTCGTCGACCAGGACGGTGGGAAGCCTCCGGGCGATGACCTCCTGCACGGCCGGATGGTCGTCCGGTGCGGAGAAGACCAGGAATCCGTCGACTGCGGCCCTGGCGAGCGGGGTCTGGGCGACCGGCATGCCGGCGGGGGACGGAAGGAGGAGGACTCCCGTCCCCGCGCCGGTCGACGCCTCGGCCACGCCCTCCAGGAAGGTGGTGGTGTCGGGGTCCGAGAACACGAACCTGAGGTCTTCGGTGAACACGACGCCGATGGTGTCGTGGCGCCCGGTGCGCAGCATCCGAGCTGCGGCATCGGGTCCTCGGTAGCCGAGCTCTTCGGCGGCGGCGAGGATGCGGCGGCGGAGCTCGTCGCTCAGCTGTTCGGGTCGGTTGTAGGCGTTGGAGACCGTGGTGCGGGACACGCCGAGATGCTCGGCGAGCGTCTGAAGCGTCACCCGCCTCGCCATCGGTTCAGGCGGCGAGCGATGCGACGAGGGCCGTGGCGTAGCGATCGGCGGCGAGGGCGGTCGCCTCGCGACGCTCGGTCGACCACGGAACCACGATCTCGACGGTCGCCAGTTCGTCGATGCCGCCGACCCGTACCTGGCTGTCGGCCGGGGCCGGCGTGGAGACCGTGGCCTCGGCCAGCCGTTCGGCGGCGATGCGGGGGGAGATGTCGAGGTACCGGGTGATGGTCAACATGATGGGCTCCGAGTGGGGGATTCGGTGGCGACCTCGTCGATCCCTCGCAGTGACTGAATCGATCAAGATCTGTATCGATACAGTAGCAGCCGGCCATGCCGATGGCACGCGGGACGAGCGTGGCGCCGGTCACGACGACCGACGCCACTCGTCCTCAGGCGGTCGGGCTGAGCAGCGCCTCGCCGAACCCGACGCTGAATCGCTCGCACCAGATCTCGACGGTGTTGAACACCTCGAGGTCGACGCCGACCGGGATCTCGTAGTTCTGGTTGCCGATGTTGCCGCTCAGGTTGCCGAGGCTGACGAAGTCGCCGTTCTCGGCCCGGAGGTACACCTTCAGATCCGGCCCGTTGCTCGAGTCGAAGTTCTCGAAGCGGAGGAAGCGCTGCTCGGTGCCGTTGTTGAGCACCAGCGCGTCGCCGCTGACCGAGTACCGGCTCAGCGACGTGAAGTCACCGTCGAAGATGGTGACCACCTCGCCGGCGGCGGGTTCGGCGGACTCGGTCGCGGCGGGCTCCTCGGCGGGGGCCTCGACCTCGGCCGTCTCGCTCGCCGCGTCGGCGGCCGGCTCCTCGGCACCGTCGGTGGCCGACTCGGCCGGATCCTCGGTGTCGGTCGCGGCGGAGGCGTCGGCATCGGCGGTACCCGCTGCCGTCTCGCCATCGCCCTCCGGGGTCACGGTGAACACCGGACCGTCCTCGTCGACGACGTCGTCGATGAACGCGGTGTGGATCCCGAAGTAGCCGAACGCCACCCAACTCAGGATTCCCAGCACGGCGAGTCCACCGCCGCCGAAGGCGAGCTTGTTGTTCTTGATCTTCTCGACGATCTTCATGCCCTCACAACGGTGGGCGTCGCGCGGGAGTTCCGGTCTCGGCGGGAATGTTCGGCGAGTGCTCGGGGTTGGCCGGCGCTTCGTCAGCTGGTCCAGCTGCGCCGCCGGGCCTCGTAGATCGCGATCGACGCAGCGCTCGCGACGTTGAGCGAACCGACCTTGCCGAGCTGGGGGATGAAGGCGACACCGTCGCACGCCGTCAACGTCGCCGGGGTGCATCCACGATCCTCGTGGCCGATCACGAGCGCGACGTCGGTCGCCATCTCGATCTCGTGCAGCGGGACGGCGTCGCTGGTGAGTTCGACCGCGATCACCTGGTAGCCGTCGGACCGTGCAGCCTCCACCGCCGCGACGCCGGACTCGTGGTCGGTCCAGGTCAGGTAGCGGGCCGTGCCGAGGGCGGTCTTGTTGACCTTGTCGTGGTCGGGGGCGGTCGCGCCACCGAGGAAGACGTGGTCGACCCGCTCCGCAGCCGCGGTGCGCACGATCGATCCGATGTTGAACGGATTGCCGACACCATCCAGCACGAGCGCGAGGCGGCCTTCGGTGCGGCGACGCCACTCGCGGTGCAGCCGCTTCATCCCGGTTCCGTCCAGCTGACTCACGATGTCTCGCCTCTCGCTCCGACCTCGAGGATACGGAACCCGGCTCGGCTCGTGAGGCGGTCGACCCGGTGGCCGCGAGCCTCGAGCCATCGTGCGAGCGAGTCGCTTCCCAGGTGCTTCTGGACGACCAGGTGGGCGGCCCCTGCGGGGGTCAGTCGGGTCAGCCACCGATCGAGGAGTTCGTGGAGCGCGGCCTTGCCGATCCGGATCGGCGGGTTGGACAGGATGCGGTCGAAGCGGAGGTCGGCGGGCACGTCGTCGGGGGCGGCGACCCGGATGCGATCCGCGGCGCCGATCGTCGCGGCGTTGGCCGTCGTGAGCTCGCGTGCCCGCGCGTTGACATCGACGGCCCACACCTGAGCCTGCGGGTACCGCATCGCGGCGACGCAGGCGATCGGTCCCCACCCGCACCCGAGGTCGAGGACCGTGGTGTCGGCTGCGGCGAGCGGCGGCGATTCGAGGAGGAGCAGCTTGGTGCCGGCGTCGAGGTGGTCGGCCGAGAACACCCCGCGATCGGCGGTGAGGGTGAACGCGACGTCGGGAAGCGCGACCTCGACCGGCCGCGGCTCGGAGGCCACGCTCGGGTCGTCGTCGAAGTACTGCCCGCTGCCCACCCTGCGACGGTAGCGGGGTCCGGTGTGGGTACCCTGGAACCCATGGCTGCGTACGACATTCGTGTGATCGGCGACCCGGTGCTCCGTCAGGTCGCCAAAGACGTCACCGACATCGACGGCGCCCTCGTCAAGGTCGTCGAGGACATGCTCGAGACGATGTACGAGGCGCCCGGCATCGGTCTCGCCGCCCCCCAGGTCGGCATCAACAAGCGCCTGTTCGTGTGGGACATCGGCATGGGTCCGAACGCCATGGTCAACCCGGAGATCGTCGATTCCGACGGTGAGTGGGTGTTCGAGGAGGGATGCCTCTCGGTCCCCGGTCTCTCGTGGGAGATCGTGCGGCCCAAGCGCATCCACATCGTCGGACGCGATCTCGACGGCAACGAGATCGAATACGAAGCCGACGAGCTCGAAGCCCGCATGTTCCAGCACGAGATGGACCACATCGACGGCACACTGCTGATCGAACGGCTCGACGACGACACCCGCAAGAAGGCGCTCAAGACCCTGCGCGACCTGCAGATCGGTCAGCCCGAGACCCCGAAGCCGGCCGGCGGCGGCCTCACCCTGCCGTGAGCATCCCGCCGCCGGACGAGATCCGGCGGATCGTCTACCTCGGCACGCCGGGACTGGCCGTTCCGCCCCTCGAGGCCCTTCTCGACGCCGGCTACGAAATCCCGCTCGTCGTGTCGCGCGCCGATGCGCGACGGGGTCGGGGCAAGGACCTCATGGCGTCGCCGGTGAAGGCGGCGGCGATCGAACGCAGCCTCGCGGTGACCGATCAGCTGAGCGATCTCGACACCGTCGAGGCCGATCTCGCGGTCGTGGCCGCCTACGGCCGGATCATCCCGTCGGCGATGCTCGAGCAGCGGTCGTTCGTCAACATCCACTTCTCCCTGCTGCCGCGCTGGCGGGGTGCGGCCCCGGTCGAACGAGCGATCCTCGCCGGTGACGCGACCACGGGGGTGTGCCTGATGGATCTCGCAGAGGAGCTCGACACCGGGGCGATCTACCGGCGGGCGGAGACGCCGATCGGTCCCGACGAGACCCTCGACGAGCTCCGGGGCCGTCTGGTCGAGATCGGCGTGACCCAACTCGTCGGCGCGCTCGCCGAGGGGCTCGGCGACCCGGAGCCCCAGGTCGGCGACCCCGTCTACGCCGCCAAGATCACGGCGGCCGAGCGTGAGATCGACTGGAGTCAGTCCGCGGTGGCCGTCCATCGGCGGGTCCGCGTCGGAGGGGCCTTCACGTCGTGGAACGGCAAGCGCTTCAAGGTCCATCGCAGCCGCGTCGTCGACGCGGGCGATGGCGACGTCGTCGTGCCGACCGGCGACGGGTTCCTCGAGTTGGTCGAGGTACAGGCCGAAGGAAAGCCACGCATGGCGGCGACCGCATGGGCGAACGGTGCTCGTTGGAGCCCCGACCAGGCGTTCGGGTCGTGACCGAGCCGGCCGGCGACCCCCGTCGGGTCGCCATCGCCGCGATCGTGCGCATCGACGACGAGGGCGCCTACGCCAACGTGGTGTTGCCGCGGATGCTCGCCGAGTCCACGCTCGACGGCCGCGACCGAGGATTCGCGACCGAGCTGGTCTACGGGTCGACCCGCATGAAGCGGCGTCTCGATCACCTCGTCGACCGCTTCCTGCTCGAGCCGCCGCCACCCTCCGCTCGCGCCGCACTGCGGATCGGTGCCCACCAACTCCTGCACCTCGACACACCACCGCACGCGGCGGTGTCGGCGACGGTCGCGGCCGCACCGAAGCGCTTCCGCGGTCTCGTCAACGCCGTGCTGCGCAAGGTCGCGACCGGGGTCGGCGAGGGTGTCACCTTCCCGTCGGTCGCCACCGATCTCAGCTATCCGGATTGGATCGTCGAGCGGCTGCAGGCCGACCTCGGCGCCGATCGCGGCCGGCTCGCGCTCGAGACGATGAACACCGCGGCCGGCGTGCACACCCGCGACGACGGCTATGTCCAGGATCCGAGCTCGCAGGCGGTCGCAGCGGCGGTTCCCGCCTCGGTCGGCGATCTCGTGCTCGACGTGTGTGCGGCGCCGGGCGGCAAAGCGACCGCGCTCGCCCAGCGTGGGGCGCGTGTCATCGCCGCCGATCGCCGGTTCGGGCGCGTCGGACTCATCACCGAGAACCGCGAACGACTCGACCTCGACGACCTCCACGTCGCCCAGGCCGACGCCACCACGCCGCCGTTCGCGCCCGAGACCTTCGACGCCGTGCTCGTCGATGCTCCGTGCAGCGGCCTCGGGGCCCTTCGCCGACGAGCCGATGCCCGTTGGCGGATCCAGCCCGACGACGTCGGCGAACTCGCCGCACTGCAGCGGGCGATCCTGCTGGCGACGGCCCCGCTCGTGCGCACAGGCGGAACCCTCGTCTACAGCGTGTGCACCCTGACCCGTGCGGAGTCGACCGATGTCGTCGCGGCGACGGCCGGGGCGCTGGCCGACCTCGGGTTCGTCGCCGATCTCCCGGTCCCGCAGCGGTGGGAGCCCTACGGCACCGACACGCTGGTCCTCGTGCCCGGCTCCGACGCCGACGGTATGGCACTCGCCCGGTGGGTGCGCCGCTGACACAGGACCACATCGCGATCGGGTCGCTAGGGTGCCCGCCATGGCTCCTGATCACCGCTTGGCCGTGAAGATCGTGACCGTGTCCGATGGTGTCGTCGCCGGCACGCGTGAGGACCGGTCCGGCCAGGTGCTCGCCGAGTACTTCGGCGAACAGGGTTGGGAGGTCGCCGAGCGGGTGGTGACCGAGGACGGTGCCGAGCCGGTCGCAACGACGCTGCGCCGCGTCGCCGACGGCTTCCACGGGCTGGTGGTCACGACCGGCGGCACCGGGTTCGGCCCCCGCGACCGCACGCCCGAGGGCACCAGGGCCGTCATCGACCGCGAAGCACCGGGGCTCGCCGAGGCGATGCGGCTGGTCAACCCGCTCGGCCGTCTGAGCCGCGGGGTCGCCGGCACCCTCGACACGGCCCTCATCGTCAACACTCCCGGCTCGTCGAAGGGCTGTGTCGAGACGATCGACGCGGTGATCGACGTCCTGCCCCACGCGGTGACCCTGCTGGTCGACAACTACGACCCGCACCCGTCCGGTGAGGGCCAGGGCCACGGCCACGGGCACGGATGATCGACGATCGGGCGTTCATGGAGCGGGCGGTCGCCAACGCCGCCCGGATCCGCCACTCGACCTCGCCCAACCCGTGGGTCGGCGCCGTCGTCGTCACCACCGACGTTGCCGTCCACGACGGTGCGACCGAGCCGCCTGGCGGTCGTCACGCCGAACGGGTGGCGCTCGACGCCGCCGGCATCGCCACCGGGGCGACCGTGTTCACCACGCTCGAGCCGTGCAGCCACACCGGTCGCACCGGCCCGTGCGCCGACGCGTTGATCGAGGCGCAGGTCGCTCGGGTCGTCGTCGCCGTCGGCGATCCCGATCCGCAGGTGGCCGGGAACGGCATCGCCCGGCTCGAAGCCGCCGGCATCGAGGTCACGGTCGGGGTGGGGGCCGACCTCGTCGCCGAACAGTTGGCTCCCTACCTCCATCACCGGCGCACCGGTCGCCCATGGGTGGTCGCCAAGCTCGCCGCCAGCCTCGACGGTCGCACCGCCGCCCCCGACGGCACCTCCCAGTGGATCACCGGGCCCGAGGCCCGCGCCGACGCCCACCGCCTGCGGGCCGAGAGCGACGCCATCCTCGTCGGTGCGGGCACCGTGCGCGCCGACGACCCCTCGCTCACCGTCCGGGACTGGGAGCCGCCGGAAGGGACCCCGGCGGCGCGCGATCCCCGCCGGGTCGTGCTGGGTACGGCCGTCGCCAACGCTCGCGTCCAGCCGTGTCTCTCCTGGGACGGGCCGCTCGACCGACTGCTCGAGCAGCTGGGCGAGGAGGGGGTCGTGCAGCTGATGGTCGAAGGGGGCGCCCGGGTGATCGGCGACTTCCATCGCGCCGGTCTGATCGATCGGTTCGTGCTCTACCAGGCGCCCGTGCTGTTCGGCGGCGACGATGCGAAGGGACTGTTCACCGGGGCGGGAGCGCCCTCGATCAACGCCGTCGACCGGGGCGAGATCGTCACGGTCGAGCGGGTGGGCGCCGATCTGCGCATCGAGTTCAAACCCGGCCGGTGAGCGGGACGGGCCGGTAGCCTCGACGGCACATCCCCCGACCTCACGGTCACACCCCTGCTGCGAAACAAGGACCACCCGTGCTGAACCTCGTCCTCCCCAAGGGCTCGCTCGAGAAGGCCACCCTGGAGCTCTTCGAGGCCGCCGACCTGCCGGTCGAGCGGTCGTCGTCGGTCGCCTACAAGGCCTCGATCAAGGATCCCCGCATCCACTCGGTTCGGATCCTGCGGCCCCAGGAGATCCCGACCTATGTCGCCGACGGCCTCTTCGACATGGGCATCACCGGTCGGGACTGGATCGAGGAGACCGCCAGCGACGTCGAGTCGCTCGGCGAGCTGAAGTACTCCAAGGCCACCGCCAAGCCGGTGCGCATCGTGATGGCGGTGCCCGACGATTCGCCGTGGCAGACGATCGCCGACCTGCCGTCGGGCGTGAAGGTCTCCACCGAGTACCCCGAGATCACCAAGCGCCACCTCGAGAACGCCGGGGTCGACGCCGACATCCGTCTCTCGTACGGCGCGACCGAGGCCAAGGTCCCCGACATCGTCGACGTCGTCGTCGACATCACCGAGACCGGTCGCGCGTTGAAGGCCGCCGGCCTGCGCATCATCGAGACGCTCGTGACGAGCTACACCGAGCTGATCGCCAACCCGGCGTCGTTCGCCGACCCCGACAAGGCGCACGCGATGCGACAGATCCACACCCTCCTGCAGGGTGTCCTCGACGCCCGCGGCAAGGTGCTGGTGAAGATGAACGTCGCGGCCGACGCGCTCGACGACGTCATCGCCATCGTGCCGTCGCTGAAGTCGCCGACCGTGAACGAGCTGTTCCGCGGCGCCGGCTACGCGGTCGAGACGGTGGTCCCCCAAGGACGAGATCAACATCTTGATCCCGCAGCTGCGGGACAAGGGCGCGACCGACATCGTCGAGCTGCCGATCTCCAAGATCATCCCGTAACGGGTCGGAGGGGGAGGTGAGCGCCAGCGCCGTCGCGTTGGTGCTGGTGTCGTCGTTCCTCCACGCACTCTGGAACGCCCGAACCCACAGCGGGCCCGATCGGCTCGGCACCCTGCTGGTGTCCTATGTCGTCGGGGCGACGTGGCTGTCGCCGTGGATCGTGATCGACCCGCCGCTGGAGGTGTGGGGGCTGATCCTCCTCAGCGGGTGTCTGCACGCGGCCTACATCACCGCGCTCGCCGCGGCCTACGACCGGGGTGCCCTGGCGGTCACGTACCCGATCGCCCGGGGCTCGGCGCCGTTGGTCGTCGCTGGCGTCGGGATCTGGTTCCTCGATCAGGTGCCGACCGCGATCACCGTCGCCGGCGCCGTCATGGTCGCCCTCGGGTTGCTGCTGATCGGCCACGTCGGCTGGGGCACGGGGGAGCGCAGCGGTCTGGTGTTGGCGCTCACCACCGGCGTCGTGATCGGCGGCTACACGCTGGTCGACGCGCGGGCGGTGGAGGACGTCAACGGCTGGTCGTTCTTCGCCACCTCGTCGTATCTCGGGGCGTTCATCGCGGTGGTGGTCAACCGGGTCCGGTGGCGGCGGCTGCGTCGCTCGCTGCGGTCGGGACTCGCGGTCGGGCTCGTGTCGTCGACGGCCTATGCACTCGTGCTGCTGGCGTACAGCCGGGCCGACGCGGCCAACGTCGCGACCCTGCGCTCGACGTCGATCCTGTTCGGCCTGGCCCTCGTGCCCCGAACCCTCACCCGTCCCCTGGTCGTCGGTGCGGTGATCACCGTGGCCGGCGTCGCGATGGTGGCGATCTGAGCGGTGGTTCGAACGGCCGTCACGGGTCGGGCGTCGGGACGTCGGGCTCGACGATGAGGCGGCTCCCGCGGTCATACGTCAGGTAGTTCCATGCCCAGTTGACGAGCACGTTGGCTCGGTTGCGGAAGCCGATCAGCATCACCAGGTGCAGGGCGAGCCAGGCCAGCCACCCGAGCAGCCCCGACATGCGGAATCCGGAGGGAAGCTCGACGACGGCGGCGTTGCGGCCGATCGTGGCCATCGAGCCCTTTTCCTTGTAGCGGAACGGCTCGACGGTGGCTCGATGCTCGGTCGCCTCGATCAGCGCGGCCGCATGTCGCCCTCCCTGGATGGCGGCGGCGGCGACCTGGGGGACCGGCGAGCCGTCGTCGAGGGTGGTCGCGGCGAGGTCGCCGATGACGAAGATCTCGGGATGACCGGGCAGCCGGAGGTGCTCGTCGACCACCACCCGTCCCCCGCGGGTGGTCTCGAAGCCGAGCCGTTCGGCGAGGGGATGGGCCCGTACGCCGGCCGCCCACACGAGCGTGTCGGCGGCGATGGTGTCGCCGTCGGCGAGCGCGACCTCGCCGGGCCGGAATCGTGCGACGTTGACGCCGGTGCGGACCTCCACGCCCATCGCCTCGAGCCGGCGCCGGGCCTTGTCGCCGAGGGTCGGGGTGAAGGCGCCGAGCACCTGGTCCTGGCCCTCGACCAGGACCACCCGGGCCCGATCGATGTCGAGGGACGGGAAGTCCCGCCGCAGCACCCGATCGAACAGCTCGGCGAAGCCGCCGGCCATCTCGACCCCGGTCGGACCACCGCCTGCGATCACGATCGTCATCGCGGCGGCGCGGGCATCGGCGTCGTCGAGTCGATCGGCGGTCTCGAATCGCTGGAGGACGTGGGTGCGGATCCGGCGGGCCTCCTCGGCGTTCTTGAGCCCGAACGCGTGCTCGGCGACCCCAGGGACCCCGAAATCGGCGGTGACGGCGCCGAGTGCGAGGATCAGCTGGTCGTAGGGGAGGGGCTCGCCCTCGGCGAGTTCGACGAGGCGGCGGTCGGCGTCGAGTCCGACCATGCGCCCCTGCAGTGCCCGTGCGTTGCGCTGTCGGTGGAAGATGCCGCGGGTGGCGTAGCAGATGTCGTCGACGCCGAGGCCGGCGGTGGCGACCTGGTAGAGCAGGGGTTGGAACGTGTGGTGGTTGCGCTGGTCGACGACGGTGACGTCGACCGGGGCGTCGGCGAGCGCCTTCGCTGCAGCGAGCCCACCGAAGCCGGCGCCGATGATCACCACGTGGGGCCGCTCGACCACGGCGCCACCTCCGTTCCTTGTGATTCAATTCACAAGCTACGCCATCGAGAACCGGGTGTCCACCGACCGCCTGGCGACCCGGGCTACTCGCCGGCCTGGTTCTTCAGCTGCACATAGGTCATGCGCAACTGCTGCAGACCCTCCTGCAGCGTGGGCTCGGCCTCGCCCAGCCGGTCGCCGAGACCCTCGACGATCGCCGCCATCGCATCGATCGCGACGGTCGCCTCGCTGAAGTTCGGCTGCTGCTGGGACAGATGCAGCGCCGCCAGTTCGAACAGCCCCATCGCGTGGTTGGCGATCACATTGGCGGCCGGCGCCGAGACCAGCTGTTCGCGTACGGCCGCCATCTCGCGCACCGCGGCTTCGGCCTGGGCGAGCTGCTCGGGCGAGAGGTCGTCGAGGGTGATGCCGTCGGGGAGCGAGGCCGCGATGGCGTCCTCCATCTCCGGGTCGAGGCCGGTCGGCGCGCCCACGGCGGGCTCGGGGGTGTCGGCGGGGCCGGAATCACGGGGAACCTCGTGTTCGCCGCCAGGTGTCCACAGGGAGCTCATGCTGGTACCCTAACGGCCGTACAACTGAGGGAAGTGGGGCCCGGTTCGCCGGATCCCCACCTGGCCATCGCTCGAGGTGCGCCGGGTCGGCCGAATCGGCAACAGCGTGCCACCAGCACGGAGTTTTCGCGGACGTCGACTCCCCGACGTCCGCTTCGTCGTTTTCCGACGCCGAGGCGTCCTATCCATCCCACTACGGAGGTTCCGTGCTCACGAGGAGTTCAGGGCGATAGCACCGCCAAGCAACGAGCCAAGGATCAATGACCGCATCCGAGCCCGCGAGGTCCGCCTCGTCGGTCAAGACGGTGAGCAGATCGGCATCAAGCCACTACCCGAGGCGCTCAACATCGCTCGGGCTGCCGGACTCGACCTGGTCGAGGTCGCGGATCGGGCGAACCCACCGGTTTGCCGGATCATGGACTACGGCAAGTTCAAGTATGAAGCCGATCAGCGAGCCAAGGAATCGAGGAAGAAGTCCTCGAACCTGACGGTCAAGGAGATGAAGTACCGACCCAAGATCGGGCCGGGCGACTTCGACACCAAGACCAAGAAGGTCGAGAAGTTCCTCGGTGAGGGTCACAAGGTCAAGGTCACGATCATGTTCCGTGGCCGAGAGATGCAGCACCCCGAGCTGGGGCGCAAGATCCTCGACAATGTCGCTGAAGAGGTCGAACACGTCGGCAAGGTGGAGTTCCACCCCCGCCAGGACGGCCGAAACATGGTGATGGTGCTCGCACCGGACAAGCAGGCTCAAGCCCGCCACGAGAAGGAACGCAAGAAGGCCGAAGCGGCCGCCTCCGCCGAGACCGAGGTCGAGGCTCCGGCGGTCGACGAGGAAGAGTGATCTGATCAGCCCGCTGGTCAGCACGAGAGGCTGATCAGCGACGGCTGGTCGGCGGAAGGGGAGAAGTCCCATGCCGAAGATGAAGACCCACAAGGGTGCCGCCAAGCGCTTCAAGCGCACCGGCAGCGGCAAGC
>JBCCWI010000108.1:0-13950 GCA_039193795.1 Actinomycetota bacterium
CCCGCCCACCCGGGCCCGGGGTGTCATCGCGCTCCACGAGGAGAACTGCACGGCCTGCATGCTGTGCGCCCGCGAGTGCCCCGACTGGTGCATCTACATCGAGGGTCACAAGGAGAAGGCGCCGCCCCGGCGCGCTGGTGGCAAGCCCCGCCAGGTCAATGCCCTCGACCGCTTCGACATCGACTTCGCGCTCTGCATGTACTGCGGCATCTGTGTCGAGGTCTGCCCGTTCGAAGCGCTCTTCTGGAGCCCGGAGTACGAGTTCTCCGAGCCCCGCATCGCCGACCTCCTCCACGACAAGTCGCGTCTCGCGGAGTGGATGGAGACCGTTCCGGACTTCGAGGCCTACGAGGCCGGATCCGAAGCCAAGGTCAAGAAGGTTCCGGCGACGTGATGAGTGTGCTCGCGGCCGCGTCCGCGGATTCCGACCTGTACGTCGCGCAGAACATCTTCTTCGCGATCATCGGGCTGACGATGATCTACGCGGCGTTCCGTGTGGTCACGACGGGCAACGTCGTCCACGCCGCGCTGTGGCTCGTCGTCGTGCTCGCCGGGGTTGCGGTCCAGTTCCTGTTCCTCGGCGCCGAGTTCGTCGCGGTCACCCAGGTGCTGGTGTACATCGGCGCGGTGATCGTGCTGTTCCTGTTCGGCGTCATGCTCACCCGCGCGTCGATGGGCGACGACGAATCCGTCGCCGGCGAGAAGCGGGCGATGGCCGCCGTCGTCGGCGTACTGCTGTTCGCGGTGATGGCGGTCGCCCTCATCGACAGCTTCGAGGACGTTCGAGTCGTCAGCGACGAACCCCAGTCGGTGACCGAGGTCTCCGACTCCATCTTCAGCCAGTACATCGTGCCCTTCGAGGCGGTGTCGGTGCTGCTGCTCGCCGCCTTGATCGGGGCCATCGTCGTGGCCAGGAAAGACTGAGAGGGCCCGACCATGCTGCTCAACCAGTTCCTCCTCCTCGCCGCCGTGCTCTTCTGCCTCGGCGTGTACGGAGTCCTCGCCCGCAAGAACGGCATGCTCGTCTTGATGTCGGTCGAACTGATCCTGAACGCCGTCAACATCAACCTCGTGGCGTTCGGCACGCTCACCGACGATGTCGGTGGGGCGGTGTTCGCCCTGTTCACGATCGCCGTGGCCGCCGCCGAAGTCGGCATCGGACTCGCCATCGTCTTGCTCATGTATCGCAACCGCCGCAGCATCGACCTCACCGAGGCCGACCTGCTGAAGGGCTGAGGCCGCCGTGTTCGCATCACTCGCCGCTGACGCGGTCTCCGAAATCTCCACCGTCACCAGCGACGCCAACTGGTTCCTCGAGAACGCCTTGCTGATCCCGCTGCTGCCGGCGGTCTCGTTCGCGCTGATCCTCTTCTTCGGCAAGAAGATGCCGTTCAAGGGTGCGGAATTCGGCATCACCGCCGTGTCGATCAGCTTCGTGCTGGCCATCTTGACCGGCGCGGCCTGGATCGATCACCGCGACAACTTCGAACTCAAGGCCTACGACGAGGGCCACTCCGAGGAAGAACACTCCGACGATCACTCCGACGAGGAGGCGATCGTCATCACCGACGGCGCTGACCGCGCGGACGACTCCGTCGTGTTGGCGGTCGGCCCGCAGCTGGCCGCCGAAGAGGGCGAAGAGGTCCACCCCTATGTGGCGGTGCAGAACTCGACGCAGTGGTTCCAGTCGGGCGGCGTCGAGTTCAACGCCGGCATCATGGTCGACGGACTCAGCGTGATGATGCTGTTCGTCGTCACCATGATCTCGCTGCTGGTGCACATCTACTCGACCGACTATGTCGGCGGCGATCGGCGCTACACGCACTTCTTCGCCTTCCTGTCGCTGTTCACCGCCTCGATGTTGTTCTTCGTGCTCAGCGACAACATCTTGCAGATGATCGTCGGCTGGGAACTCGTCGGCGTGTGTTCGTTCGCGCTGATCGGCCACTGGTGGGAGGAGAAGCCCAACAGCGACGCCGCCCTCAAGGCCTTCCTCACCAACCGCGTCGGCGACGTCGGTCTCCTCGTCGGCATGATCACGCTCTTCTTCGCCGCCGGCGGAGGCACGACCTTCGACACGATCAAGATCAACGAGGCCGTCGTCCAGGGAGGCGTCAGCCACACCGCCCTGGTCGTGGCCGCCGCCTGCCTCACCATCGCCGTGATGTCGAAGTCGGGGCAGTTCGTACTGCACACCTGGCTGCCCGACGCCATGGCCGGCCCGACCCCGGTTTCGGCGCTCATCCACGCCGCGACGATGGTCGTGGCGGGCATCTACATGGTCGCCCGGCTCTTCCCGGTCTTCTGGGAAGGCATGCAGATCGAAGGGTCGAGCATCAACTTCCTGGCGACCGTCGGCGCGATCACCGTCGTCGGTGCCGGCCTGCTCGCCTTCGTCCAGGACGACATCAAGAAGGTGCTGGCGTACTCCACCGTGTCCCAGCTCGGCTACATGGCGATGGCCCTCGGTGTCGGCGCCTGGACCGCCGCCATCTTCCACCTCTTCACCCACGCGTTCTTCAAGGCCAACCTGTTCCTCGGCTCGGGCTCGGTCGCCCATGCGGTGCACAGCTTCGACATGAAGAAGGACATGGGCGGCATGCGCAAGTTCATGCCGAAGACCTATGTCACCTTCGTCATCGGCTCGCTGGCGCTGGCCGGCGTGTTCCCGCTGGCCGGCTTCTGGTCCAAGGACGAGATCCTGATCAACACCGGCGGCTGGGGCATCCTCGGCGGCAGCGGCTCGGCGCCGGGCAGCTACACCTTCCACCTGATCATGGGCATGGTCGGCGCCGCGCTCACCGCCGCCTACATGACCCGCTGCGTGTACCTGACCTTCCACGGCGAGTACCGCGGCGGGCACGCCTCACATGACGACCACGCGCACGCTCATGATCACGGTGACGACCACGCGGTTGCGGCGGATGCCGGCGACGATGACGACGATCACGCCCACCACGGTGAGCCCCACGAGTCGGGGCCCCGGATCCTGTACCCGCTCTACATCCTGTCGGCGTTCTCGATCTTCATCGGGTTCGTCAACTTCCCGCCCGGCTTCCTGACCGGCTCCAAGAAGGCGCCGTCGGGCTGGCAGGAGCGCTTCCTCCACTTCATCGAACCGGCAGGATCGTCCTACTTCCCGGCGGTCGGTCACGCGACCCCGAGCTGGTCGCTGGCGATCATCGCCTCGCTGATCGCCGTCGCCGGAGCGGGGTTCGCGTTCTACTACTACTTCGTACGAGTCGACCGGCTCAGCAAGGCCCAGGGCGTGTCGCTCACCGGCATCCCGAACGGGGTCACGACCACCAACGCCTTCGCTCGCGCCGGCCACCAGCTGCTGGTGAACAAGTACTACCTCGATCACCTCTACACCGGCATCATCGCCGGCTTCACCAAGGGACCGCTCGCCAAGGCGACCAACTGGGTCAACCAGAACGTCATCGACGGCACCGTCAACGCGGCGGGCGAGTCGGCAGTGTCCACCGGCCGCCTCGTCTACGACAAGATCGATCAGGGCCTCGTCGATCGTGCGGTCAACGGCTCGGGTCAGCTGTCCAACGCCACCGGTGAAGAACTCCGCCACATCAACAGCGGTCGCGTGCAGAACTACGCGGCCCTCATGTTCGCCGGCGCGGCCATCCTCGCCGGCGCCTTCGTCATCTTCCTCGCTCTCTAGCTAGATCTCACCTAACGGGAACACACTGCAATGGACTCTTGGATCCTCACAGCCGTCACCTTCGTACCGCTCGCCGGTGCGTTGATCATGATGCTGATTCCTCAGGACAACGAGGAGACGCACAAGCAGATCGCCCTGCTCACCAGCCTCATCGCGCTGGGTCTGGGCATCGCGATGCTGTTCGACTTCAACTACGACGACGGCGCCACCCTGCAGTGGTTCGTCGACGAGCCGTGGATCGAGGTCATCGGCGCGGGCTACACGCTCGGGGTCGACGGCATGTCGCTGCCGCTGATCGCCCTCACCGTGTTCGTGATGCCGCTGGTCTTCATCTACTCGTGGAACCACATCCCGTCGCCGGGCAACCCGAAGTCGTTCCTCATCCTCATGCTGATCCTCGAGACCGGCATGATCGGTACCTTCGTGGCCCAGGACCTCATCCTCTTCTTCGTCTTCTTCGAGGTCGTCCTGCTCCCGATGTTCTTCATGATCGCCGTCTGGGGTGGCGAGGATCGCCGCTACGCGTCGTTGAAGTTCTTCCTCTACACGCTCTTCGGCTCGGCACTGATGCTGCTCGGCTTCCTCGCGCTCTTCTTCCTCGCCAAGGATCCGTCGTCGGGCGAACTGCTCCGCACCTTCAACATGGTCGAGCTCACCGACTCCGCCGGTGCCGGCATCGTGCGCAGCACCCAGCTGTTCATCTTCGGCGGCATGTTCATCGGGTTCGGCGTCAAGGTGCCGCTGTTCCCATTCCACACCTGGCTGCCCGACGCCCACACCCAGGCGCCGACACAGGGTTCGGTCATCCTGGCGGCCGTGCTGCTGAAGCTCGGCACCTACGGGTTCATCCGCATCGCCATCCCGATGCTGCCCGAAGCCGCCGAGGCATGGGCTCCCTGGATCGGGCTGTTCGCGGTGATCGGCATCATCTACGGCGCGCTCGGCTGCCTCGCCCAGACCGACATGAAGCGACTCATCGCCTTCTCCTCGGTGGCGCACATGGGCTTCGTGATGCTCGGCATCTCCACCCTCACCGACTTCGGCATCAACGCCGCCATCTTCGGCATGGTCGCCCACGGGCTCATCACCGGCATGCTCTTCTTCATCGCCGGCTCGGTGAAGGACCGCTACCACACCCTCGAGATCAGCCGACTCGGCGGCATGCTCGTGCAGGCCCCCCGCCTCGGCTGGATCCTCGGGTTCACGTCGATGGCCTCGCTCGGCCTGCCCGGCCTCGCCGGCTTCTGGGGTGAGTTCCCGGCGATCCTGTCGGCCTACAACCCGGCCAACGGACTCTCCGAGGAGACCTTCCGCACCTACATGGTGATCGCCGCCATCGGCACCGTCCTCGCCGCCGGTTACCTCCTGTGGCTGCTCCAGCGCACCGCCATGGGCGAGCCGTCCGAGGAGTTCGCCGACGATCCCGAGATCGTCGACGTCCAGCCGCTCGAATGGGTGGCCTGGGCGCCGTTCCTCTTCCTGATCGTGCTGTTCGGCGTGGCGCCGGGTCTGATCTTCGAGGTCACCGACCCGGCGGTCGTCGAATCGCTCAACAACTGTCTGCAGGACGCCGGTGGCTGTGAAGGCACCGCCGACGCCGTCGCCGAGGCCCTCGGAGGCTGAGTCTGATGTTCGCCCTGCTCGCCCAGGAGGTCGAATTCGTTCGGCCCGCCATCGATTGGCACGCCGCCGCGCCGGAGCTGACGCTGCTGGCCTTCGGCGCGCTCGTCACCTTGATGGACATCATCTGGCTCGAGCGGGGCCGGCGCATCACCTCGGCCGTCGCCTCGATCGCGCTGCTGGCGACGATGGTCCCGATCTTGACCCTGGCCATCGACGGCACCGATCGCTCGATGTTCAACGGCGCCTTCGTCGTCGACGACTACGCGCTGGTCATGAAGGGACTGTTCGTCCTCGCCGGCTATGTCGTCATCCTGCTCTCGACCAACTATGTCGCCGAGGGCGACTACTGGGAGAACGAGTACTACGGCCTGCTGCTGAGCTCGGTGCTCGGCATGGTCCTGATGGCATCCGCTCGCGACCTGATCACCATCTTCGTCGCCCTCGAGCTGCTGTCGATTCCGGCCTACATGCTCGCCACGTGGCGCAAGCGGGACCTGAAGAGCAACGAGGCGGGGCTCAAGTACTACCTGATGGGTGTGTTCGCCTCCGCGATCATGCTCTACGGCATGTCGCTGCTCTACGGCGGCGCCGGCTCCACTCTCCTGACCGACGTCAACGAGGCGATCAGCGGCGCCGGTTCGCCGTCCGCAGTCGTCGTCATGGGCGTGATCTTCGTGATCATCGGGTTCGCCTTCAAGGTCTCGGCGTTCCCGTTCCACACCTGGGCCCCGGACACCTACGAGGGCGCCCCGACCCCGATCACCGCCTTCTTGTCAGTCGCCTCGAAGGCCGCCGGCTTCGTCGCGTTGATGAATCTGCTCTTCGTCGGGTTCTTCGGCCGCGACGACGTGTACGAGCCGCTGCTGTGGATCCTCGCCGCCGCGTCGATGACGGTGGGCAACCTCATCGCCCTGCGCCAGACCAACGTGGTGCGCATGCTCGCCTACTCGGGTGTGGCCCAGGCCGGCTACATGCTGGCGCCCCTCGCCGTCGCCAGCACCGTTCCGGACAAGGCCCTGAGCGCGACGGTCACCTATCTGGTGATCTACGCGGCGATGAACCTCGGCGCGTTCGCCGTGGTCATGGCCGTCGCCCGCAAGACCCGTTCCGCCGAGATCGACGACTTCCGCGGCCTGTTCCACTACGCGCCCGGCCTCACCGTCGCCATGACCGTCTTCCTGTTCTCCCTGGCCGGCATCCCGCCGCTCGGCGGCTGGTTCGCCAAGTTCCGGGTGATGGAAGCCGTGATCGAGGCCGAGACCACCGCCGGTGTCATCCTCGGTGTCTTCGTCGCCGTGAACTCGGTGATCGCGCTCTACTACTACGCCCGCATCGGCCTCGGCATGTGGGCGGAGGAAGCGCCTGACGGCGACACCACGCCGGTGAAGGTGCCCGCCTCCCTCGCATCGGCGCTGGCGATCACCGTCGTCATCACGATCGTCTTCGGCGTCCTGCCCGGGATCGTCGGCGACCTCACCGAGGTGAGCCTGCTCGCCGGCATCGGCGGCTGATCCGTGTCGGCCGCGCTGGCCGAACGCATCCGAGCACGCGTCGAAGCCGACGGGGCGATCCCCGTGTCGGCGTTCGTCGACGCGGCGCTGTACGACCCGCTCGACGGCTTCTACGCGACCGGCGGCCGGGCCGGCCGGCGGGGAGACTTCCTGACCGCGCCGGAAGTCGGGCCACTGTTCGGCGCCGTGATCAGCAACGCCGTCGACACCTGGTGGCGGGATGCGGGGAAGCCGGCGCGCTTCGTCGTGGCCGAACACGGTGCCGGGCCCGGAACCCTGGCCCGCACCATCTCCGTGGCCGACGGTGCCTGCCTCGAAGCGGGGGCGCTCGAATGGGTGATGGTCGAGCGGTCCGACGCCCAACGCCGCTCCCATCCCGACGGCACCCACCTCCGGTCGGTGGCCGACGACGAGACGCTCGGTCAGGTCGATGTCGTGTTCGCCAACGAACTGCTCGACAACCTCGCGTTCGATGTCGTCGCCCGGCGGGCCACGGGCTGGGTGCAACGCCTGGTCGATGTCGACGGCGACCGGCTCCAGCTGATCGACGGGCCGCCTGCGACGGCGCCACCCGGCGCCGCGTCGGCGCCGATCGACACCGAGCTCCCGATCGTCGGTGCCGCACGAGCGTGGCTCGGCCGTCAACGGGCCACCCGTCCCGACGCGCGCATCGTCGTCCTCGACTACGCCGGCCGCACCAGCGACCTGGCCGCCCGCCAGGGGGCCTGGCTTCGAGCCTTTCGCGGACACCAGCGGGTCTCGGACTGGCTGGCGGAGCCCGGGACCTGCGACATCACCGTCGACCTCCCGCTCGAGCAGATCGACGCCGACGCCGACACGGTCGACACGCAGGCGGTGTTCCTTCGCCGCCACGGCATCGACGCGTTGGTCGCGGAGGGCCGGCGCGTGTGGGAGGAACGATCGGCGATCGGCGACCTGGCCGCCCTGCGGGCCCGGAGCCGGGTGACCGAGGCCGAGGCCTTGCTCGATCCCGACGGGATGGGCGCCTTCGTGACACTCGAATGGTCGCCGAGCGGATCCGGCAGGTGAACCTGGGCCGTTCGGCCCATCGATCGCCGCAGCGCCGGGCGCAAATGAGACAGATGACTCAGGTGTGAGCGTCGTGCGAGCGCCAGGATCTCGGGGTGGCGCTCATCGACCTCACCTCATCCGCCGGCGTCGGCCAGGACCTGCACGTCGACTCGTTCGGCCTGAGTGTGGCTGACGTCTCGGTCGGGCTGCCGCTGAGTTGCACCGCCGACACCGTGCTGCTGCGCTACCTCGAGCTCGTCGATCTCTGCGTCGCCCGCGGGATCGGGCACGACGACATCGACACCCACGTCCCGGTGCTCGCCGGTGCGGTGTCGATGGATCCGGACACGGTCCGGGAGCGTCTGCGCCAACTGTCGGCCTGAGCGATCAGCGGGTTTACACTCGCCGTCATGACCGTCACCGACCGCGAGCCTCTGTCGCGGCCCCGTGTCGCTGCGGCGGCGCTCGCGCTCATCGACGAGCGGGGGCTCGAGCAGCTGAGCATGCGCAAGCTCGGTGCCGAGCTCGGCGTCGAGGCGATGTCGCTGTACAACCACGTCGCCAACAAGGACGATCTGCTCGGAGCGGTCGCCGACCTGCTCTACGGGCGCATCCTCGAGGACTACGGCACCCCGACCGGCGACTGGCGTGACCAGGCGAGGGCCTTGGCGGCGAGCTATGTGTCGGTGGCCACCGCCCACCCCCACGCCTTCCCGATCCTGCTCAACCGGCCACCGGTGAGCCACGGCGGTCTGCGCTTCATGGACCGGGTCCTGACGATCTTCGACGAGGCGACCGACGACCTCCACACCGCCGCCCTCGCCTTCGGGGTGGTCGCCAACTGGGTGATCGGCATGCTGACCCAGACCGGGGAGCCCGACGATCAGCCCACCCCGCCCGAAGCGGAGGGGTTCGAGCGGGTGGCGGCGTTCCGGCGGGAGCTGATGCTCGGGGTCACGCCCGAGGAGGCGTTCGCAGAGGGTCTCGAGGCGGTGCTGGCCGGCATCGAAGCCCGCTACTTCCCCGAGTCCGACTCGCGGTAGCCCGCTGCGATGTGCTCGAGCCACCAGGCGGGCGCGTTGTCGAGCAGGTTCGGGAGATTTGAGTAGTCCCACCAGCGCTCGATCGAACCGTTCGCATCGAACACCATCACCGACGCGAACGGGTGCACGATCCGCTCGCCGGTGTGGAACACCCACTCCTCGGCGTGTTCGGTGATCACGACGTCGCCGTCGGCGACGACGAGGCCGTCGACATGATGGTGGGCCTCGACCGGGTCGAGCCCGAGTTTGAGGCGAGCGACGATCTCGTCCGGTCCGTGGGCTCCGCCCAGGGACTCGCCGAGACCGGTGTCGACATAGTTGGCGGTGGGTGCGAAGAAGGTGGCGACCGCCTCCCAGTCGTGGGAGTACAGCGACTCCCAGAACCGGGCGGCGGTCGCCGTGTTCCGTGCTTCGGTCTCGGTCGGGTCGCTCATTCCTCGATCGTAGGAGCGGGCTCGTTCCGGCGGCGAACGAAGCGCCGCACGGCGAGCACCACGGCCGCCACCGGGGCGAACGGCAAGAGCGCGCCGATCACCAACAGCAGCAGGCTGCCGACGAACGCCAGCACCTCGACCCCGCGCCCGAAGCCGTCGGCGAAGCCCGGGAGCGGGGCATCGTCGTCCGCGACCACGATCACCTCTCGTTCGACGGTGATGGTGCGCTCGGGTGCGTCGGTCGTGACGGCGCTGACGACCACGTCGATGCCCAGGCCTGATCCCGCTGCTCGGCGTCGCACTCGTCCGTCGTCGACGTCGAGCTCGATCTCCACCCGGGTGATGGCGCCCGGCGCCATCTCCGCGAGGTCGCCGTCGATCACGGTGAAGTCCCGGCTTCGGAGACCGAGCGTGTTCGACACGAGCCCGATGTCGGTCAGGGTGGCCTCGCCGACGTTCTCGATCTCCACGCACCACACGATGGTGCCGTCACGGGTCGTCTCGAGTTCGGCCGTGCCGGGGCAGGCGTCGTCGCGCGAGTCGCCGAGCCCGGAGATGACGTCGAGCCGGGCGTCCGCCGACTCGGGTTCGATCTCGGTGATGGTCAGGGTGATCGTCGCCAACGCCACCTGGTCCCGCAGGGTCCGGAGCTGGCCCCGAAGGGATTCGAGTTCGAGCTCCCGAGCGACGAGTTCCCGCTCGAGGTCGGCGACGTCTTGCACGGTCTGGGCTCCGGCCAGGAACTCCCGGAGCCGGGCGACGCTGGTCTCGGCGGTCAGGACACGGCTCTCGAGATCGACCACTCGATCAGTCACGTCGTCGGCGGTGATCGACTGGTCGACCAACTCGCCGACCCCGCCCAGCTGGTCGAGTGCGTCGTCGAAGTCGGCTGGCGCGACCTTGAAGGTCAGCACGGTGCGTGGCGACGGCTCGATCACCGTCGCCTGACCGAACACCACGCCACCGAGGGCCTCGATGCGCTGGGTCGCCTCCCGGCCGGCGGCGGCGACGTCGGCGACCTCCACCGCGATCTCGGCTCGGAAGATGATGTCTCGACCGAGATCGGCGGGCGTGAGTGCGGTGGCCTGGGCGAGGGCGTCTTCACCTGCCGCATCGGTCGCGTCTTCCTCCTCCGCCACCTCCATCTCGGCACCGTCGTCCTCCTCGGCGGTCTCGGTGTCGAACGCAGGTGATTCGTCGCTGCTGTCCTCGCCGCCGGCGTCGCTGTCGTCGTCGCCGTCGGCGCATCCGGCGAGTACGAGCAGCAGGGCGAGGACGGCGAGCGCCAGTCGATGGGTACGACGACGGTGCGCCGCCTGGTTGGTCGGTGATGTGGACATGGGTCCCCCTTTGGTCATGCAGGGGACCGACGTCAGGCCGGTGGCGCTGGTTCCCGCCGTCGTGGAACCGCACCCAAACCGTCATCGCTTCGCAATGGCGACGACGGGCTATTCGGTGATGACGACCCGGAAGCTCTCGGCGGCGTCGAAGCCCGTCCCGGAGCCTTCACCGCTGGCCTTCGCCCAGTCACGGATCATGCCTGGAAGCACGTCGGCGCGAGGACCGTTCTGGCTGTCGTGGGCCATGAGCGCCTCGATCTTGCGCTCGACCTGGGCGCTGATGTCGACATGGAGGTTGTTGTCTGCGGGAGCGCCCGCCATCAACCAGATCCGGGGCACTGCGTGGGGCTGGTGGCCCTCGTCGAGGAGTTCGGGGAACGACTTGGCGTTGCGCGAATCGGGGTAGACCGCACTCACCACCGCTTCGCCCACCGCCAGATGGTCCGGGTGGGCGGCGTAGATCCGTTCCCAGTTCCGCTCCGGGTTCTGGGTGATCACGAGGTCGGGCTTCACCATGCGGATCAGCCGCGACACCGCCTTGCGGAGCCCGAGATCGGCGACCACCGCGCCGTCGGGGAACCCGAGCCAGTGGAGCTCGGTGACGCCGACGACGGCGCCGGCCGCGGTCTGCTCCTTCTCGCGCAGCTCGGCCAACTCCTCGACGGTGATGTCGTCGGGTTCGCCCGCCTGCCCGGAGGTCACCAGCCCGTAGACCACCTCGACGCCGTGGTCGGTGAGCGTCGCCACCGTCCCCGCCGTACCGAAGTCGATGTCGTCGGGATGGGCGACGATCACGAGGGCCTTCGTCGGGAGGAAATCGTCGTCGGCGGCGATCAGGTCACGCAGGGGGGAATCGGCCATCCCTCAAGCCTACGAGGCGCCGCTCACAGATCGGGAAGCCCGAGATCCAGGTTCGACCCCTGGATCCCGCCGGAGACGGCGAGGACCTCGCCGGTGACATAGGCCGCAGCCGGGGAGGCGAGAAACAGCACGGCGGCCGCGATGTCGTCGGGATCGCCGAGGCGGCGCAGCGGTGTGCCGTCGACCATGGCCTCGTGCAGCGCCGGTGTCTCGAGCACGATGTCGAGTGCCGAGGTCGCGATCGCGCCGGGACTGACCGCGTTCACCCGGATGGCGGGGGAGAGGTCCTGGGCGAGCTCGCGGGTGAGATGGATCAGCGCCGCCTTGGCGGTGCCGTAGGCCGACATGCCTCGGATGGCGAACTGGCCGGCGGTCGATGCGATGTTGACCACCGAACCGCCCCCTCGGGCGAGCAGGTGCGGCACCGCCAACTGCGTCAGGTTGAACGCGCTCGTGACGTTGAACCGCAACGCCTGGTCGAACGCGGACTCCGACGTGTCGAGGAACGGTGCCGGCATCGCGCCCCCGACATTGTTGACGACGATGTCGATGCCCCCGAACGCCTCCACCGCACCGTCGACCAGAGCCTGCATGCCCTCCCGACCGGCGAGATCTCCGGCCACGGTCACGACCTCGGCGCCGTGCGTCGCCGCGGCCTCGGCGGTCTCGGCGAGTTGATCCCCGCTTCGGGCTCCCAGCACCAGATCGGCTCCGGCCTCGGCCAGCGCACCCGCCGCGGCCGCGCCGATCCCGCGGCCGGCGCCGGTGACGATCGCCACCTGTCCGTCGATCCGAAATCGTTCGAGCACCATGGCCCAGACCGTAGACTTTCGGCGCCATGAGCACCCCGACCGACACCGAGCCCGTTGCCGAGCTCAACGCCATCTTGATGGCCGACGACGTCTCCGCGTCGCTGTGGGCGGCGATCGACAGTGGCCGGATCGATCCGCTCGTGCCGGAGTTGCGTGCGTTGCGGATGGAGCAGGATCCGATCCATCGCCACAAGGACGTGCTGTCGCACACGGTGGCGGTCGTGGCCAAGACCCCGGCCGACCTCATCGTGCGGTTGGCGGCGCTCTTCCACGACATCGCCAAGCCCAAGACCCGGAGCTTCGAACACGGCGGGGTGACCTTCCGTCACCACGAGGTCGTGGGTGGGCGCATGACCCGCAAGCGCATGGCGGCGATGGGTTACGACGACCTCACGATCGACGCTGTGGCCGAACTGGTCCGGCTCTCGGGGCGGTTCAAGGGCTATGCGGAGGGCTGGTCCGACGCTGCCGTTCGCCGCTACGCACGCGACGCCGGTCCGCTGCTGGGCCGGCTCAACGCACTCGTGCGGTCGGACTGCACGACCCGGAACCGCACCAGGGCGCAGGCACTCCAGGAGGCGATCGACGACCTGGAGCGCCGGATCGCCGAACTCGCCGAAGAGGATCGCCGCAACGCGGAACGTCCGCAGATCGATGGCGACGCAGTGATGGCCCACCTCGGGATCGGTCCCGGGCGCGAGGTGGGGGAGATCATGCGTTGGCTGCTCGACCTCAAGCGGGCCGAGGGACAACTCGACGACGCGGAGCTGCTGGCGCGCCTCGACGCCTACTGGGCGGAGCGGTCGACCAGTACGTGAACCGGCGCGGTTCCCCGCCGCGCCCCACACGACCGGCTACATTGCCGGAACGGCCCCCGCTCTCGGGTGGGTTCGCGCAGCGTGAGCATCGCTCAACGGGCGCGAGGCGAGGTCGATAGCAAGGAGGGCCCGCTGCGGGAGTGGGCTCACCGAGAAAGGGAGCCGAATGCGGCGAACCATGACCATCCTGGTGGGGGCCTTGGCCTTCATCGCCACCGCGTGCGGCGGCGACATCACCGAGGAAGAATTCAAAGACCAGCTGACCGAAGACGGCTTCATCAGCGATGACCAGGCGCAGTGCATCGTCGACGGTCTGGGCGACGCCGGGATCTCCCTGCAGTCGGTCACCGACGAGGAGTTGGGCAACGACCCGCTGCCGGCCGAGGCGGCTGAAGTCGTGACCGAGTGCATGCTCTCGAGCCTGCTCGGCGAGGACGAGTGATCGGCTGATCGCTCGATCCGACATCGATCGATGGAGCGGGGCCCCACCGTCGGGGGCGGCCCCGCCGTCGTTCGGGAAGATCGGGCTTCAGCTCGGTGGGGCGCGGAATCCATGGAGCCGGGCCGACTCATACCTGACCTGTGCGCCGAGTCCACCCGGGAACAGTCCGGCATGTATCACACGTTCCCGTCCGAATGCCAAACCCATTTCCGCGGACGTCAAGTCCGCGAAATACGTGTCGTCGCCGGGGGGTGGGCGGAGCGCGGCTTTCTCGCGCGCCGACCCGTCCTCGGCTTGCAGGAGGCAGAGAAGCTCCTCCGCCACCAATGCGTCTTTCACTTTCTGCGCGCCGGCGACC
>JBCCWI010000109.1:0-13936 GCA_039193795.1 Actinomycetota bacterium
AACAACGTGCCGTCGCACTGGCACAAGTCGGCCTTCTCGATCGGTCGCCGGCAGCTCGAGTACGTCGCCGCCGCCGCCCTCGTCGGCGCCAACATCCGGGTGGGTCTCGAGGACAACCTCTACCTGTCCAAGGGCGTCAAGGCGACGAACGCCATGCTGGTCGAGCGGGCCATCGTCATCCTCGAGGGGATGAACTTCAACGTGATGGGCCCCGACGAGGTGCGCGACATGCTCGACCTCAAGAAGGTCGGCTGAGCCGACGGATCGGGGGGCAGGGGTATGGAGAACCACGCGGCGGTCATCGGCGCAGGGGTCATCGGGTCGGCGTGGGCGGCCCGGTTCGCCCTCCACGGCATCGACGTCGTCGTCAGCGACCCCAATCCCGAGGCGCCGCGCATCCTCGACGAGGTGCTCGGCAACGCCCGTGCGGCGTGGGCCGACCTCGGCCTGCCCACACCGGTCGAGGGTGCGATCACGATGGCCGACTCGATCGGCGATGCGGTCGACGGAGCCGGCCACGTGCAGGAGAGCGCGCCGGAGAACCCGGCGATCAAGGTGCCGATCCTCGAACAGATCGCGGTCGCGTGTCCGCCCGACACCGTGATCGCGTCGTCCACCTCGGGCATCCGGCCCTCCGACCTCCAACCGACGATCACCAACCCCGAGCGCATGGTGGTCGGGCACCCGTACAACCCCGTCTACCTCGTACCGGTCGTCGAGGTGGTCGGCGGTGAGCAGACGTCGGCGACGGCGATCGACACGGCGATGGCGACCTACGCCTCCATCTCGATGAAGCCGGTCCACGTCCGCGTCGAGATCGACGCCTTCATCGGCGACCGCCTGCTCGAGGCCGTGTGGCGAGAAGCGCTCTGGTTGGTCAACGACGGCGTCGCGACCACCGAGGAGATCGACGACGTCATCCGTTACGGCTTCGGCCTGCGGTGGGCGCAGATGGGCCTGTTCGAGACCTATCGGATCGCCGGTGGCGAGGGCGGCATGGCGCACTTCATCCGTCAGTTCGGCCCGTGCCTCGAGTGGCCCTGGACCAAGCTCATGGACGTCCCCGAGCTCACCGAGGACCTGGTCCAGGCCATCGCCGATCAGTCTGACGACCAGTCGGGCGCCCACTCGATCCGAGAGCTGGAGCGGATCCGCGACCGCAACGTGGCGGGCATCATGCGCGCGCTCGAAGCGAACGACTGGGGCGCTGGCACCACCCTCAAGGCCCAGCGCGACCGCCTCGGGGGCTGATCGCGCCGAGCCTCGCCCGGAGGGGGATCGGGGAGGGGGTCAACCGGGGCGTACCGCCTCGGCAGGGTCGAGTCGCGCCGCCCGCACTGCGGGGTAGAGGCCGGCCAGGGCGCCGAGGATCAGCGAGATCGCCACCCCACCGGCCAGCGCTTCGGTCGGGATGTCGACCAGCCAGTCCTGTCGCCGGGCGTAGCCGACGGTGACGCCGACACCGAGCACCACGCCGATCATGCCGCCGAGGGCCGACAGCGTCGCCGACTCCAGCACGAACTGCACGGCGATGTGGCTCCGGGTGGCGCCGATCGCCCGCCGCAGGCCGATCTCGTTGCGGCGTTCGAGCACCGAGATCACCATCACGTTGGCGATGCCGACCCCGCCGACCAGCAGCGCGACCGCACCCAGCCCGAGCAGGAGGTTCTGCAGGTTCTGATCGACCTGGGCCCGTGCTTCGAGTGCGTCGGACGGTCGCGAGACCTGCACCTCATTGGGATCGGTGGGGTTGGTGGTCGGGGCGAGCACCCGCCGCACGGCGTCGACCTGGTCGGGATCGGTTCGCACGAAGATCGAGGTGGGGATGACCTCCGCGCCGAGGAGGTTCGTCGCCGTGGCCTCGCCGACGAACACCGAGCGGTCCAGGTCCGGGCTGAGCGGAAAGGGGTCGAGGATGCCGACCACGGCGAACCGCCGACCGGCGATCACGACCGTCGGCGCTCCATCGAGCTGCGTGACACCGAGTCGCTCGGCCGCGACCGAACCGAGCACGACCGTCGGGAGCCCGTCGGTACCGGATTCGAGGAACCGTCCCACCCGGACCGAGCCGTCGAGACTGTCGATCAGCCGCGGTTCGGCGACGAGCACATCGAGCCCGTTCTCCCGGTCGTCGTGGATGCTTCGGCGCACCGTGGTGCCGAGCTGGGACACCGAGGTGGCATGCTCGACCGGCCCGATTCGCCGGATCCGCTCGGGCGACTCCGCGGGCAGGGTGGCCGAGTCGCCGAAGAGGTCCTGGCCGGCCTGAACCTGCAGCAGGTTCGTACCCAGCCGGTCGATCTGGGCGATCAGGTCGGCCTTGCTCGACGACGAGATGCCGAGCACCGAGATCATCGAC
Source organism: Actinomycetota bacterium (assembly GCA_039193795.1). Classification (GTDB taxonomy): domain Bacteria; phylum Actinomycetota; class Acidimicrobiia; order Acidimicrobiales; family Aldehydirespiratoraceae; genus UBA11606. The sequence continues at coordinate 2,360 of JBCCWI010000109.1, forward strand.
GCGATGCCGATGGCGATCCCGATCGCGGTCAGCAGTGTCCGGCCCCGCCGGCTCCGCAGGCCGTGGGTGCCGGTCGCGGCCTGATCGCCGAGCCGGACCTTCGACCGGGGACGGTGGTTGCGGCGTCGGATCATCGCACCCACCGCCGATCCTGGTCGTCGACGACGCGCCCGTCGCGGAGCACGACCTCGCGCGGCATCGACGCCGCGAGCTCCGGATCGTGGGTGATGATCACGATGGTCGAGCCCTCGTCGTTCAGCCGCCGGAAGAGCTCCACGATCTCCGCCGAGGTCGTCGAGTCGAGGTTGCCGGTCGGCTCGTCGGCCAGCACGATCGCCGGGTCACCGACGATCGCTCGCGCGATCGCGACGCGCTGCCGCTCGCCTCCCGACAGCTTCGGCGGCCGATGGTGCATCCGGTGCCCGAGGCCCACCCGTTCCAGCGCATCGGCTGCCAGCGCTCGACGGCGTCCCCGTCGCTGCCCGCGGTAGAGCAGGCCGGTCGCGACGTTGTCGAGCGCGCTGACCGCTTCGAGCAGGTGGAACTGTTGGAACACGAAGCCGATGCGATCCGACCGCAGCCCGGCGAGACCGGCGTCGCTGAGGGTGTTGGCGGGATGCCCGTCGATGTGCACGCGGCCCTCGGTGGGACGGTCGAGGGTGCCGATGAGGTTCATGAGCGTCGACTTGCCCGAGCCGGACTGGCCGACGATGGCGACGAGTTCGCCGCCGTGGACGTCGAGGCTGACGCCGTCGACCGCGCGGACCGGAGGGGAGCCCGGGTACTCCTTCACGACCTGCTCGAGTGAGAGCACGGGAGTGCCCCGGGCGACGTCGGCCTCGGCGCCGGAGATGGTGGCGGTCATGTCGGCACCACCACGGTGTCGCCCGGTGCGATGTCACCGGTCACGGCGGCCATGCCGTCGAGCACGTCGACCACGTCCACCCTGGTCAGCCGGGGCCCGGCGTCGGTGGTCTTCTCGACTGCGAAGCCGCCCTCGGCGAGGGCGAGCAGCGCGCTGGCCGGAACGAGCACCGCCCCTTCGACGGCGACGTCGACGACCTCGATCGTGGCCGTCCCGACCTCGCTCGGCAGGATCGCTTCGCTGCGGATCGTGGTGCGCCACACCGCGGCGCCTTCGCCGTTCGTCGCCTGCTCCTGTTTGCTTGCCTCGCCGGCGACCCGCCCACCGTCGGGCAAGACGATGGTGACGGCCGTGCCCGGTGAGATCGCTCCTCGGTCGCGGTTGCTGGTGTCGACGAGGATCAGGGCGTCGGCGCGGGTCACCTCGAGCGACTGGAACCCGGCGCCCGTGCGGATCGTCGATGCGATCCGCACGGGTTCGGCCGTGAAGACGAGCTGTCCGCTGTCGACGCGACCCGTCGGGGACAACCCGTTGGCGTCCTGCCACGCCTTCGCTGCCTTCTCGGTGCTCGACCCGAAGACCCCATCGATCTCGAGGCGGCCGTCGGCGTCGTGCCCGGCGGAGGCGAGGAAGGTCTGCAGCTGGATCACGTCGGGGCCCTCGAGCAGGGTGAGCCGACGGTTGTTCTCGTCACGTTGGCGGGTGTCGACCCGCTCGAGCGTGCGGTACATCGGCATCTCGCCCTCGGCGAGGAAGACCGCCCGTTCGTCGATGCGCACCAGCTCGTCGCCGTGCTCGATGATCGCGCCGGCGGCGACGGCCGCCGTGACCGTGCCGGTTCGGTCGATCCCGAGCGGCCACGGCTCGCCGAAGCTGACCGACGCCCGGAACTCGCGTTCGTCGGCGAGATCGCCGCGAGTGACGGGCGCTGTGGCGGTGCGGGGGACGGGGGTGGGGGGATCGGCGGGCGCGTCGGTGGCCGAGCCGTCGGCGGCGAGGGCGTACACGCCGATGGCACCGGCGGCGACGGCACCCGCCCCGCCGACGAGGAACTGTCGTCGATGCATCGCGATCAGCCCTCGCCCTCGGTGTCTTCGAAGGTCTCCTCGAGTGCGTCGAACGCGTCCTCGCATCCCTCGGCCGCCGCTTCGAAGGCCTCGAAGTCGGCGTTGTTCCCATCGAGCCCGCCGGACTGCGGGTCGCTCTCGTCGCCGCCGATCTCGATGCTGATCGCGCCACCCGATTGGTCCATGTCGGGGATGTCGATTCCGGCGTCGCGCATGCACTGGGCCCACTCGAGCTGGGCGTCCTCCATCAGGGCCTGTTGTTCCGGGCTCAGGTCGAACCCGGCGTCGACGTTGGCGAGGTGCTGCTCGCAGGTTGCATTGGCCTCGTCGAACGCTGCGCCGAACTCCTCCGGGTCGTCGAACGCCTGGGTCTGGGGGTCGTCGAGCTCGAGCGTCTGATCCTCGACCGACAGGCCGTCGCCGTCGTCGCCGGCGACCGATGTCTGGAAGTCGAAGCCGTGGTCGGCCATGCAGTCGTCGTACAGGCCGTAGGCGAGTTCGGGGTCGTCCGGGGCGTCGAGCGAACCGGTCGTCTCGGCGTCGCCCGACGGTTCGTCCGTGGTCTCGGTGTCGCCGTCGGACAGGGTGGCGACGCCGTCGGGTTGGGCGCCGGTCTCGGTCGATGCGCCGTCGCCGCAGGCGCCGGCGCCGACGCACAGTGCGGCGGGGAGGGCCAGGGTTCGGGTCAGGGTCAGCGACATGGTGGGGTCTCCTCGGATCGGTGGGTCGTGACCGCCGCACCGTGCCGGGCCGCCGATGAGCCGCTGATGAGAACCGATGAGAGGGCTCTCACCCCGCTGCGTCCGTTCTCATCGAATTCTCAGGTGGGATTCGGCACACTCCGGCCATGCGGGTACTGGTGGTCGAAGACCAAGCCGCCATGGCCGACGCCCTCATGCGGGGACTCACCGCGGAGGGCTTCGACGTGGACCTGGCCGGGGACGGTGTCGATGGGCTCTGGCGCGCTCGGGAGTTTCCCTACGACCTGATCGTTCTCGACATCATGTTGCCCGGGGTCAACGGGTACGAGATCTGCCGCACCCTGCGCACGGAGGGCCATCGCACCCCGGTCTTGATGCTGACGGCGAAGGACGGCGAGTACGACATCGCCGAGGGCCTCGAGCTCGGTGCGGACGACTACCTCACGAAGCCCTTCAGCTTCGTGGAGCTAGTGGCCCGCATGCGGGCGTTGCTGCGGCGGGCGAGTGCGGAGCCGACCAGCTCCACGATCCGGGTCGGACCGATGCGGGTCGACCCCGTGCGCCGTGAGGTGTCGGTCGACGGTGCCTCGCTCGACCTCACCGCACGCGAGTTCACCCTCCTCGAGGCGCTGGTGCGCCGGGCCGGTGTCCCGCTCACCCGTACCGAACTCCTCGATCTGGTGTGGGGAGCCGACCACGACACCGCGTCCAACGTCGTCGACGTCTATGTCGGCTACGTCCGTCGCAAGCTGGCGGCGGTGACCGACCAGCCGCTGCTCGAGACCGTGCGCGGGGTCGGCTACCGCGTGGTGGCGGCATGACCCGCCTCGGCCTGCGAGCACGCCTCACGCTCTTCGTGACCGCGACCTTCGCCGCCGCGGTCGTCGCAGGAGCATGGGTCGCGATCGACCGCGTCGAGGCCAGCCTCATCGCCGACACGCGGTCGAGCGCCGAGCAGGTCCTCGGCGACTACCTCGACTCGATCAACGGAGGCAACGCTGCGGTCGGCGTGGTCGACGAACAGGCCGGTACCCAGTTCTTCTACCGCGACGCCGACGGCACACCGATCGACGAGCGGGAGTACTTCGGCCTGATCGCGACGGCCATCGACGCCGAGTTCGCCGCGCTCGTGGGCGCCGGCGAGATCCCGGGCGCCGTCGCCGAGTCGTCGAGCGGCACGGTCGTGTTCGGCGACGACGGAATGCCCCTGTCCGCCGCCGAGCTCGACGAGCTGCGGCGGCAGGGCGAACCTCCACTCGAGCCCGCGCCGATCGACGTGCTCGACAACGGCGAGCTGGCCACCGCCGACGGGGTCGCGATCCAGTTCTTGACCGCCCCGATGCCGTCCGGTTCACCGATCGCGGTCGATCTCGGTGATGATCTCGTCGCGGTGTCCCAGACACTGGTGTTCGGTGACGGGACCACCGTCGAGGTGGGGGTGTCGAGTCCGCTGCAACCGGTGACCGAGAGCATCGACGCCTTCGCCCAGGTGGTCTGGGTCGCCGTGCCTCTCCTCGTCGCGGCCGTCGCCGGGGTGACGTGGTTGGCGACGTCGCGGGCCCTGCGCCCGGTGCACGGCATCAGCGGCCACGCCCGCGCCATCACCGCCGATCGGCTCGCCGAGCGGCTCCCGGTACCCGACGCGAATGACGAGGTGCGGGAGCTGGCGGTGACCGTCAACGGCATGCTCGACCGGATCGAGGCCAGCCAGCAGCGCCAGCGGCGCCTCGTCTCCGACGCGTCGCACGAACTGCGGAGCCCGGTCGCCGCCAGTCGGGCCCAGCTCGAGGTCGCCCTGGCCGCCAACGAGGTCGGCGACTGGCGACGCACGGCGCTGACCGTGCTCGCCGAGCAGGAGCAGTTGTCGGCGCTGGTCGACGACCTCCTCACACTGTCCCGCCTCGACGAAGGCGAGTTCCGGCCGTCGCCGGGGGTCGATCTCGTCGCGTTGGCCTCGGCCGAGGCGAGCCGACCGCGGCCGCTGCGCCCGGTCGTGCGGACACGCGCCGGCCTCGATGCGTCGGTCCCCGGCGATGGCCGGCTCCTCGAACGCATGCTGCGCAACCTGGTCGACAACGCCGTTCGCCACGCCGACGGTGTCGTCGAGTTGTCGGTCGGGCGCACGACCGATGCCGTCGTCGTGCACGTCGACGACGACGGACCCGGGGTGGCGGAGTCGCACCGCCACGCCGTCTTCGAGCGCTTCACCCGGCTCGACGAGGCGCGCGACCGCGATCGCGGGGGAAGCGGCCTCGGCCTGGCCATCGTCCGCGAGGTCGCGTCGGTGCACGGCGGATCGGTGCGTTGCGATGCGGCGCCACTCGGCGGTGCCCGCTTCACCGTCGTCCTACCGGTCCACGCGTAGCCGAGGGGCTGCTCAGCCGATCGTGAGCGTCTCGGTCGAGCGGGCCACCGCGGCCACCGCCTCGGTCGAGTACGCCATGGGAATCAGTTCACAGGCGCTCCACGCCTCGCGCTGGTCGAGGTCGTGCCCGCTGCCCCGAACACCACTCACGCCGTGGGGGACGATCCAGCCGGAGTTGTCCCAGTCGCCGATGTCGAACGCGTACCGGGCGCACGAACCGGCGTAGCACCGCATCCCGAGCAGGGGTGCGACGCTCCCGGCCCGGACCGTCTCACCGTCGCCGGCGACGCCGATCTCGGGCGGGTGGAGGTCGGCGGCGGCCGGAACTCCGAGCGCGAGGGGATGGGGGCTGACCATCACGTGATGGTCACGCCACCGCCACGCCGAGGGATCGGGGCCGTGGTCGGCGGCCAGGTCGGCGACGACGTCGTCGAGGAGCGCGCCGAGCGCAGCGTCGAGATCCGCCTGCGTTGCGAGCCCCGGCAGGAGATCCCACCCGCCGGTCGTCAGCAGGATCAGCGATGCGTCGAGGTGCATGCGGCTCGCATCGATCGCGCGAGGCCACCCGGGCTCCCCGAACTCGGGTGCGTCGAGGCCGAGGCGAGCGGCGACCTCGCCGGCCCATGCGTGGCGCACGGCGTGGTACACGACCGCAGCCGGGCTCTCCGCCGTGACCTCGTGATCCCAGTCCCGCAGCATCCGCTGTGCGTCGCGGGCGGCGTCGGTGCGGGGTCGGAGCCGGTCGATCACTGCGATGATCGCCGGGGCGGCGAGCGAGCGAACGTCGGCATGGACGGTGGTCATGTCGGCGAGGGTCGCCGACTCCAGATCGGTGAGCAGTTGCACGATGCGGTCGTGGCGGGCCGGTCCGGCGAAGTCGAGAGAGATGTACGGTCCGTCGTCGCTGATCCGGTTGTTGGCGGTGACGAGGAAGCCTCGGTCGGGATTGCGCCAGTGGGGAAGGCGCTCGAAGGGCACGGGTTCGAGGCCGTCCCATCCATGGGTGTCATCGCCGGGAACGGGCGTCCACCGGTTGGCGGGCGGTCGTTCGATGATCCGACCGCGGACCTTGAAGGAGATGTTCCCGCCGGTGTCGGCGGTCAGCAGGCTGTTGGCGGGGATCACCCACTGGCGCACGGCCCCTTCGAGTTCGTCGCAGGAGCGGGCGGTGAGCATCGGTGCGAGGCACTCGAACGTCGAGTCGGCCGTCAGGCCGGTCCAGTCGAGGCTGAGGACGGCCCCGCCGCCGTCGAGGTCACCGAGCACGTAGGGCCCTCGGGGTGTCGCCCCGGTGGTGACCCGGACCGGCTCGGCGTCGCGCACGATCACGGTCTCGGTTCGGCGGTCGACCACGGCGTCGGGCGACTCGACGAAGACGTCGGTGTCGTCGGCCATCGCATGGGTGATGCACCAGGCGACGTCGGCGTTGTGGCCGAAGTGGGCGAAGCCGGGGACGCCCGGGAACGAGAGTCCGATCACGTCGAACGTGTCACAGGCCATGTGGAACTGCAGGTAGACGTTGGGGAACTCGATGCCCCGGTGGGGGTCGCCGGCCAGGAGCGGCGAGCCCGTCGCGGTCCGCGACCCGTGGATCGCCCAGCTGTTAGACGCTCCGTCCACGTCGGGCACACCGGCGAGATCCTCGGCCGCGGCGGCGAGTGCGCGCGCCGCGTCGTCGAGCAGGTCGATCGGCGACCCTGCGCTCGGCACGATCGGCGTCGCCCGACCCGGCTCGCCGCGCATGGCCGCGGTGAGTTCTGGTCCGGCGGCCCGCAGCACCGCGCCTCGCCACAACTTGCGCATCAGGGTGCCCATGAATACGTGCCGCACCTTGTAGACGGCGCTGCAGTGCCAGGGCTCCCATGCCGCGGGGCCGAACGGGTGATGCTCGAACTCCGCGGGCAGGTCGTCGCCGTGGTCTGCGAGCCAGCGGTTGACGCCCCGCGCGTACGCCTCGGTCATCGCCTTGGCCTCGTCGCTCAGGCCGGCCCAGTCGCGGCGAGCGGCGCGCTCGATGCCGATGCGCCGAAAGAACGTGTCCTCTCGCACGCCGGCCGCCCCCACGACCTCTGACCACCGGCCGGCCGCCTTGAGCCGGTCGTACTCCATCTGCCAGAACCGATCCGTCGCGGCGCAGTATCCCTGCGCTTCGAACGCCGCAGCGGCGTCCGGAGCATCGACGTGAGCGATGCCCCACCGGTCGCGGGTGATCGTGATGTCCACGCCCTGGCCTCCTCGGTCGGCGGTCCGCTCACTCTCGCGCACGAGCGGCGCGAGGCGGGGATCAGCCGGTGACCGACAACTCGAGTGGGATCCGGATCAGATCGAAGTCGAGGGTGAGCGGGTCGTTGATGCGGGTGAAGTAGAGGTGCGGTGTCGTCCCGACCGTGTCGAAGCTGGCGCTCGCGCTGCCGTGGTCGATGAGCGTCCCGTACGGCTCCCACGGCGGCGTGTCGGTCGTGAACACGAACTCCGCAGGACGCACGAGCACCGGATCGGACCAGGTGAGGAGATCGCGGGAGAAGAGGAGGTAGTGGCCGTTGGTGCCGAACTGGGCGAAGCCTCCGCTGGCGATGAACAACTCGAGGTCGTCGCTCCACACCAACCCGCTGATCGGGGCCGGGCCCACGCGGGCACAACGCAGGCCGTCGGCGCCGGCCGCGTCGTCGGCGTAGGCATCGACCGCGACGATGGTGAAGTCCTCACCATCCCACCCCCGCCAGGCGGTGGGGTCGTCGAGGTCGGTGGTGCGGAAGAGGCAGGAGTACTGAGCGTCGTCGGTCCGGGACTCGTCGAGCTGGACGATCATCACGTGTGACCCATCGGGGTGGGCGACGATGTTGCTCGGCTGCCAGCGAGCACCGAACCCCGCGTCGTGTTCGTATCGACCGCTCGGCGAGGCGACGAGCCCGCCGGTCCGCTCGAAGGTGGCGCCGCCGTCGTCGGAGCGAGCCGTGGTGAGTTCGACCAGCTGGCACGAGAAGTCGTCGAGGGTGCAGCGGTCGCCGTCGGGCGTGATGACCATGCGCATCTCGGTGGCATCGAAGGACGAGTCGGCGATGGCGTTCACGCCGAAGTCGATCGTCGAGCCGATCGCGACCGCGACCGTCAGCGAGGCGGCCTGCGTCGGGTCGGCATCGGACAGCTCGGCAGACCAGACCTCGACGCCGTCGACCCGGAGATCGACGAGAACCCCGTCGCCGCCGACACCGACCTTGGTGGCATCGAGATCGACGACGAGCTCGCCGTCGCGGTCGCTGGCCCATCGGCTGACGGCGTCGCATCCGGTGTCGGGGTGCCCGCCCCAGAAGTCGACGAGGCAGAGCCCGCCTGCCGTGAAACCAGCGTCGACGGGAGCCATGTCGGCCACCGTGCCATCGGCGCTTCGGGCGAGTTGTTGCCACACGATCGGGCTGGCCGTGTTGAGCCGGTCGCGTCGGCTGTCGGCCAGCTCCGACTCCCAGCCATGGAACTCGTTGTGGATCACGGCGTGCACCGTCGAGCCGTCGACGGAGGTCGCAGCGAGCCACTCGTGGTGGGCGTGAGCGGCGGGGTCGTTGTCGAACTCGGCGACGAGGATCGGCGTACAGTCGACGGTGAGCGACTCGAAGTCTGGCCCGACCAGGCGGTGGTTCAGCGGGTGGGCCAACGTCAGCGACACGGTGTCGACGATGCGGACCGCGCGGGTGGGGAGATCGGGTCGAGCGCCCGTGCCACAGGGGCTCTCGCTGTAGTCGAAGACGAGTTCTTCCTCGCCGGCGACCGTGACGGTGATTTCGGGCAGCGGTGGAACCGTGGTCGTGGTCGTCGTTGGCGCCGCGGTGGTGGTCGTGGTCGGCGCCGCGCTCGTGGTCGTCGGGGAGTCGCCGGCCGATTCGGCGCCGTCGGATCCACCGCCACACGCGGCGGCGAACAGCGCGAAGCCGACGAGCAGTGTCGTGCGGATTCGGATCACGGCTGGACGGTAGCCCGCTGCCGGAGACCGTCGAGGAACAGGTCGACGAGCGCGTCGAAGCTCGCGTCGTGATCGCCACGGCCGAGCGCATCCGCGCTCTGCAGGGTGGCGAACCCGTGGAGCGATGCACGCAACGCGCGGCCCGCCCGTCGGGCGTCGCGGGCATCGAGTCCGTAGTGGGCCAGGATCGCGTCCATGGTCTCGACCGCACCGATGCCGGCGGTGCGGCGCTCGTCGCGTTCGACCCGCCGCAGCGTGAGGTCGTAGCGGCCGGGGTGTGCGAGGGCCCATCCCCGGTAGGCGGCGGCGAACGCGCGCACCGCATCGTCGCCTGCCACCCCGATCGCGGAGGTGCGCAGGGTGTCGCCGAAGTCGGCGGTGGCGGCGAGCGCGAGATCGTCGAGCAGGCCACCGAGGCCGGTGACGTGGCTGTAGAGGCTCGGCGGCTGGACCTCGAGCAGGTCGGCGACCGCCTTGAGGCTGACGCCGTCGACCCCGTCGCGGTCGAGCACGGTGAAGCCGGCCTGCATCACGTCGTGATGGTGGAGTCCGCGCTTTCGGGCCATGCGTCGACCCTAGGACTTGAATGCTGTTAGAGCAATGTCTATTGTCATTAGACACATCGGTCGGGAGCGTTCGTCGCCCCGGACCACGGACATGGAGCAGCCCATGAGCGAGCGCTACACGATCATCTCCGCCGACTCCCACGCCGGCGGCAACATGAAGATGTACGAGGAGTACCTGCCGGCCGAGTGGAGAGACGAGTTCGACGCCTGGCGCGGCGGCTACAAGAACCCGTACCGCGATCTGCAAGACGACGGGCGCACCCGCAACTGGGACAACGAGCGCCGCGTCAGCGAGCAGTACGCCGACGGCGTCGTCGCCGAGATCACCTTCCCCAACACCGTGCCGCCCTTCTACCCGACGGGCGCGCTCATCGCCCGAGCGCCGAAGGACCAGAACGAGTTTGCCCGTCGCCAGGCCGGTCTGCAGTGCCACAACCGCTGGCTCAAGGACTGGTGCGACGAGTACCCCGAACAGCGGCGGGGTCTGCCCCAGATCTTCCTCGAGGACCTCGACGGTGCGATCGCCACCCTCGAGTGGGCGGCGGCCGAGGGATTCACGAGCTTCCTCATGCCCCACGTGGCCCCCGACGTCGATCTCCCCGGACTCTGGTCGCCCTACTGGGACAAGCTGTGGGCGGTCGTACAGGATCTCGACCTGGTGATCACCCAACACGGTGGCAACGGCACCCCCGACTACGGCAAGGACCCGGCGTCGGGCGTGATCTTCCTCATGGAGGTGCCCTTCTTCGCCCATCGCAACCTCGCGCACCTGACCATGAGCGGAGTGTTCGAGCGCTTCCCGCGCCTGAAGTACGTGATGACCGAACAGGGTGTGGCGTGGGCGGTCGAGGAGTTGCGGCGGATGAACGCCTATCACGCCCAGATGAAGCACGGCCGCGTCGGCGAGCTCGGCTTCTCGGCCGACATCGTCTTGCCCCTGAAGCCGAGCGAGTACTTCGACCGCAATGTCTGGATCGGGTCGTCGTTCCCGTCGCCGAGCGAGGCCGATGCCATGAAGGCACTCGGCACCCACAAGATCATGTGGGGCTCGGACTACCCGCATCACGAGGGGACCTACCCCTACAGCGTCGAGTCGTTGCAGCGGGCGTTCCACGACTGGGACGAAGCCGAGCTCACGAAGGTGCTCAGCGAGAACGCGGCGGAGGTCTACGGCTTCGATCTGGATGCGTTGGCGCCGATCGCCGCCGAGCACGGCCCGACCATCGACGAGGTGAAGGTGCCACTCGAGGGCATCCCGAAGGGTGCGACCAGCCCGGCGTTCTTCAAGGCGTGAGCCCCGACTGCGGGTGTCGGCCCGTGGAACAGGGGTCTCACGGCGGGTGAAAAAGGTCGCTGAGATTCGCGCTCTGGGGTAGCGCAACTCAGCCCATGGGTAATAACCTGCCGTTGAGGAAAACACATCTGACGATGTGTCAGTTCCAGAAGGTGTCCGAATTGGGGGATTCGGACGATGACGGCGCTGCCCTACGGGGCGGCGCCGTCGTCGCGTTTTGGCGGCCCTCGGGCCGGGTGGGTCAGACTCGCCCTCGTGACCACTCCACCTGCGGCCTATGACGGATTCGGCGGCGAGGTCGGCCGGATCTTCTCGACCTCCGAGCCCGAGTGGCCGCGGTTCCCGACCGCCCCTGCGGGTGCGCCGAACGTCATCGTGATGCTGGCCGACGATCTCGGCTTCGCCGATCTCGCCTGCTACGGCTCCGAGATCGACACGCCCAACCTCGACGCCCTCGCCGCGGGCGGCGTGCGCTACACGAACTTCCACGTGAACCCGATGTGCTCGCCGACGCGGGCATCGATGCTCACCGGGCTCAACCACCACATGGCCGGGATGGGCCACGTCGCCCACAGCGATCCGGGGTTCCCCGGCTACACCCACGAGCTGCGCGACGACGCGGTGACGATGGCCGAGCTGTTCCGCGACCACGGGTGGGCATCGCTGATGGTCGGCAAGTGGCACCTCTGCAAGGACGCCCACCTCTCCGACGCCGGCCCCCGACACAGCTGGCCGCTCCAGAAGGGTTTCGAGCGCTACTACGG
>JBCCWI010000110.1:0-13903 GCA_039193795.1 Actinomycetota bacterium
CCGTACTCGGCCCGGGCGTGCATCTCCTTGGTGCGCAACTGCACCTCGAGCGACTTTCCCTGCGGCCCCACCACCGTCGTGTGCAACGACTGGTACAGGTTGAACTTGGGCATCGCGATGTAGTCCTTGAACCGGCCCTGCACGGGCCGCCAGGTCGCGTGGATCGAACCGAGTGCGCCGTAGCAGTCGCGGACCGAGTCGCAGATCACCCGGATCGCGACCAGGTCGAAGATGTCGTCGAAGCTGCGGCCCTTGACCACCATCTTCTCGTAGATCGACCAGAGGTGTTTGGGCCGTCCCTCCACCTCGGCACGGATCCCGAGCTCGGCGAGCCGGGCCTGCACGTCGGCGATCACCTGGGTCAGGTAGATGTCGCGCTCGGGAGCCCGCTGCTCGATCATCTGGTCGATCTCGGCGTAGACCCGCGGTTCGAGCGATGCGAACGAGAGGTCCTCGAGCTGCATCTTCATGTCCTGCATGCCGAGGCGATGCGCGAGCGGTGCGTAGACGTCGAGGGTCTCGCGGGCGGAGCGTTCCTGCTTGTCGAACGGCATGCCGGCGATGGTCTGGAGGTTGTGCAGCCGATCGGCGAGCTTGATGATCAGCACCCGGATGTCCTGGGCGATCGCCACGATCATCTTGCGCATCGTGGCGGCCTGCTGCTCCTCCTTGGTGTCGTAGTGGACACGGTCGAGCTTGGTCACGCCGTCGACGATGTGGGCGAGTTCAGCGTCGAACTCGGTCTCGAGATCCTCGAGGCTGACGGCGGTGTCCTCGACCGCGTCGTGGAGCAGCGCGGCGGAGATGGCGGTGTCGTCGAGACCCTGGCGGGCGACGATCGTGGCGACGGCCACCGGGTGGCGGATGTAGGGCTCGCCGGACTTGCGTCGCTGGCCCCGATGGGCTTCGTCCGCGATCGAGAAGGCCCGCTCGATCTTGCCGGTCGACGCCTTGGGGTGATGGGAGGTGAACTCCTGGAGCAGCCCGGCGATCTCCGCGGACGGGGGCCGGTTGACGGCTCGACGCCAGGGCAGGACGCGGGTGACGGTCGCCATCAGCCGTCCACCTCGATCACGCCGTCGATCGTGGCGTCGCCGAGCGCCGCACGGCCGCCGAGGAAGCCGAGTTCGATCAGGAACGAGTAGCCGACGACGGTGGCCTGGAGGGTCGAGAGCAGGGCGCCGGCTGCGGCGGCGGTGCCACCGGTGGCGAGCACGTCGTCGAGGATCAGCACGCGGTCGCCGGCGGCGACGGCATCGTCGTGCATCTCGATCGTGTCGGTGCCGTACTCGAGCCCGTACTCCTGACGCACCGTCGCGCCCGGCAACTTGCCGGCCTTGCGGATCGGCACGAAGCCGACCCCGAGGTCGCGGGCGACGGCGGCACCGAGGATGAAGCCGCGGGCTTCGATCCCGACGACGGTGTCGACGGCGGCGTCACGCCACGGGTCGGCGAGAACGCTGATCGCCGCGTCGAGTCCGGCCGGGTCGGCGAGCAGGGGCGTGATGTCCTTGAACACGATCCCCGGCTCCGGGAAATCGGGGATGTCGCGGATCAGATCGGTGAGGTCAGCGACGGACAGGGCGCCCATCGCCCCATCGTACCGGAGTCAGGACTTCTTCTTTTTCCGCGGCTTCGGCGGCTGACCGGGGCGAGCCGAGGTCGGGGTGCGTTTGGCGGCGGCGGACCGCTGCGCCGCCTGACCGCGGGCGGGTCGTTGGCCTCCGCCGCCCCCCTTGCCCGATCCGCGCTCCCGGGTCGACGACCGAGGGGCGCGATCTCGCGCAGCGGGGATGCCGGCGAGCGCCACGTCCTCGTCGCTGATGCGGCGGGTGCCGGTCTCGCCGGTGCGGGTCTCGATCTTCTCGGCGATGGCCCGGTTCTCGGCCTCGCGTTCCTTCATGTAGGCCACGACGGCGGCCGCCACGAAGATCGACGAGTACGTGCCGACGAGGATGCCGATCAGCAGGGCGATCGCGAACTCGCGCAGGGTCAGCGCCCCGAGGAACAGCGACCCGATCACGAGCATCGACAGCACCGGCAACACCGACGTGATCGAGGTGTTGATCGACCGCATCAACACCTGGTTGAGCGACTGGTTCATCATCTCGGAGTACGTGTAGCGACCGGTGACGGTCAGGCGGCCGCCGACGTCGCGCACCTTGTCGTAGACCACGATCGTGTCGTAGAGCGAGTAGCCCATGATCGTGAGGAAGGCGATCACCGTGGCCGGGGTGACCTCGAACTGGAACAGGGCGTAGACGCCGACCGAGATCAAGATGTCGTGGGCGACCGCGACGAGCGCACCGACCGCCATCTTCCATTCGAGCCGGACGGCGATGTAGCCCGCGACGATGATGAAGAACCAGATCAGCGCGTTGCGGGCCTTGCTGGTGATCTGGTCGCCCCACGACGGGCCGACGGTGGTGACGCTCACGTCGGTGAGTTCCACGCCGGCCAGCGTTGCGAGGCGGGCGGTGACCACCTCCACGTCGTCGGCCACGTCGAGGTCGGCGCGGACGCGGATCGCGTCGGTGCCGAGCGTCTGGATCTTGCCGCTCTCGGCGCCGGTACCGCTGAGTTCGTCGCGGACGTCGGCGACGCTCACGCCGGGTGCGGTGACCTCCCAGCTGGTGCCACCTTCGAACTCGATGCCCAAGTTGAGGCCGCGGAACAGCAGCGCCCCGAGGCTGATCACGACGAGCACGGCCGAGCCGACCAGCGCCTTGCGCCACATGGCGGGGAAGTCGAAGTGGTGCTCACCCCGGTACAGCATGCGGATGAACGCGATCACGACGAACCTCCCACGTCGGCGGTCTCCGGTTCGGGTTCGGACACCTCGTCGTCGGCCGCACCGCGCGCCGGGCCGTCGCCGGGATCGGGGATGCCGAGGCTCTTCGGGTTGTCGCCGAAGCCGCGGGCCGCCATCAGCCGGATGGCCGGCCCCATGAAGAAGTAGGTGGCGATCAGGTCGAGCACGGTGGCGAGCCCGAGGAACAGGGCGAAGCCGCGGACCTGTCCGACGGTGAGCCAGTAGAGGACGACGGCGGCGATCAGGCTGGCCACGTCGGCCTTGACGATCGTGGAGTAGGCGATCGGAAAGGCGCGCTCGACCGCAGACCGCACCGAGCGCCCGCCGCGCACGTCTTCCTTCAGATGCTCGAAGTAGACGACGTTGGAGTCGACCGACACACCGATCGAGACGATGAGGCCGGTCACGCCGGCGAGGGTGAGGGCGAGCCCCTGGGACTCGCCGAGCCAGGCGACGGCGGTCCAGAGCAGCGCGCCCGAGATCAGCAGGCTCGAGATGGCGACCACGCCCAGCCAGCGGTAGTAGGCGATCAGGTAGATCGACACCAGGATCACGCCGACGAGCCCGGCGAACAGCCCGGCGTCGAGGGCGTCCTCGCCGAGGGTCGAGGAGACGATGCGGCTCTCCTGGGGGGTGAGCTCCAGCGGGAGGGCGCCGAAGTTCAGGGCGAGCGCGAGGTCCTTGGCCTCCTCCTCGGTGAAGGCACCCGAGATCGTGATCTCGTCACGGTTGAACTGGGCGGTGTTGCTGACCGACGGTGCGCTCTCGACGAAGCCGTCGATCTCGATCGCGATCCGGCCGGCCGGGCACAACTCCGACCGGGTGAAGCACTCGAGCGCCAGCGCTTTGAAGTCGTCGATGCCGGGCGAGCCCGAACGGAAGATCGGGTTGACCGACCAACCGGTCTGCACACTGAACCGGGCGGCGGCGGACTCGACGGCGATGCCGGTGAGGTGCGTGCCGTTGGCCCCGTCGGCGTCGATCAACTCCGGGACCGGGCCCAACTGGAGGCGTCCTTCGGGGGTCGGGTCGTCGCGCAGCTGCAGCACCGACTGCTCGTCGACGCGAGCGTCGGGGGTCACCGGCAGGCTCGACCCGTCGCCGATCACCGGGCGGAAGCGCAGCTCGGCGGTCTGCCCGACGAGGTCGATCGCTCGCTGCTGATCCTCCACGCCGGGGATCTGCACGAGGATCGTCTCGCCCTGGCGGGTGACCTCGGGTTCGCGCACGCCGAGCCCGTCGACGCGGTTGCGGATGATGTCGACCGCCTGGTCGAGGGACTCCTCGGTGATCTCCTGACCGTCGGGCAGCGGCTCGGGTTCGAGCACGACCGACGCGCCACCCTGCAGGTCGAGTCCGAGCAGGGGTTCGTTGCCCGAAGCGAGCGTGTAGACGATGCCGAGGATCGACACCGCCACGATGCCGACGACGTAGGTGAGCTGCTGGCGCACGGGACCGGGGACCGGAACGGGGTCAGGCGTCCTCGTCGGCCGCGGCGGACGCCTCGGCCTCCTCGTCGTCGCTCTCGTCGTCCTCGTTCACGATCTCGGCGATCGAGCCCTTGCTGATCTTGAGTTCGACCTCGGGGGCGACCTCGACCCACACGACCCGGTCCTCGACCTCGGCGATGGCGCCGTGGATGCCGGCGTTGGTGACGACGACCATGCCGGGCTCGAGGGAGCGCAGGAGGGCCGCGTGCTCCTTCATCCGCTTCTGCTGCGGACGAATCATGAGCATGTACATGATGCCCAGGAGGGCGGCGAGGAAGATGATTGAACCCATCGGATAGTCCCAACGCTGGCGGATGAACCGAGACGCAGGCTACCGGGCCGCCCACACCTCGTGAACACCGGCCCGGAAGTCCGTGAACGTGCCACCGCGGATGGCGTCGGCCATCCGATCCATGAATCGCAGGAGCCAGGCGACGTTGTGCAAGGTGATGATCCGTGGGGCGGTCGGCTCCTTGGTCAGGAGGAGGTGCCGGAGGTACCCCTTCGACCACCGGGCGGCCGGGCTCTCGGGCCAGGCGGGATCGAGGGGTTCGATCGAGTCGGCGAACTCGGCGCGGGTCAGGTTGTACCGGCCGGCGTCGGTGAGGATCGTGCCGTGCCGGGCCAGACGGGTCGGCAGCACACAGTCGAACATGTCGACCCCGCGCGCCACCGACTCGACGATGCCGATCGGGTCGCCGAGCCCCATGAAGTACCGGGGCTGATCGAGCGGCAAGCGTCCCATGCAGGCGTCGAGACCGTGCAACATCTCGCTGCGGTCCTCGCCGACGCTGAGCCCGCCGACGGCGTAGCCGTCGAACCCGATGTCGGTGATCTCCTGGGCCGAGCGTTCACGCAACGCCTCGTCGGTGCCGCCCTGCACGATGCCGAACTGGCTCTGACGTCCGGGCGCGTCCGGATGGTCGAGGAACGCCTGACGCCCCCGCGCCGCCCACTCCCCCGTCCGCTCGACCGCACCGCGGACGACCGACAGGTCGGCGACCGACGACGGGCAGACGTCGAGCACCATCTGGATGTCGGCGCCGATCTTCGCCTGGACGTCGACCGCGGTCTCCGGGGTCAGCAGATGCATCGATCCGTCGTAGGTCGACTTGAAGGTCGCCCCTTCGTCGCTGAGCTCGGGACCGAGCGAGAAGATCTGATAGCCGCCCGAATCGGTCAGGACGTGGCCGTTCCAGTCCGCCATGCCGTGGATGCCGCCCAACGCCTCGACGATGTCGGCGCCCGGGCGCAGCATCAGGTGGTAGGTGTTCGCCAGGATCACCTCGGCGCCGAGGCGTTCGACATCGCTCGCATCGAGGTGCACGATCGCCCCGCGGGTCCCGACCGGCATGAACCGCGGTGTCGTGAACGTGCCGCGCGCGGTGGTGACGACGCCACAGCGGGCCTCGCCGTCCCGGGCCGTCTCGGTGAAGGTGGCGCGCATCGGCACCGAGGCTACGGGGAGTCGACCACGGCCCGCGTCGGCTCAGCCGCCCGGCGGCTGGCTCCACGCCTGATCGACCCGGTGCTGATCGAGGTCGTAGAGCCACACCTCGGCGATCCGGTCGTCGACCACCCGAACGCGAAGCGCCCGCTGGAGCTCGTGGATCTCGCCGTCGATCCGGACCGACTCGGTCACGAACACGCTGCCGCGATCACCGTCGTCGTGCAGCGCTTCGACCGAACACAACCGGCGGTCGCTGCGAGCGGCCGTTTCGGCGAGCACCTCGACGAAGCGGGCGAATCCGCGATGGCTGCCGGCGAATGCCGAGGTCCCGCCGTAGTGGGCGACGATGTCGGGCGCATACGACGCGAGCACCGCGTCGAGATCGCCGGCTTCCCACGCCTCGACATAGGTGGTGATGACTCCTGCCATGGGTCGAGTGTCGTCTCGGGCGCCGGCGCCGCCAACGACCTCGGAGGTCATCGCGGGACCCGACATCGCCGACTCGGGAACCAGGCGCATGCGACGATCGTCGGAGACGTATGCGCCGAACCGTCATCATCGCCATCCTCTGCCTGTCCCTCGTCGCCGCCGCCTGCGGAGACGACGGCGAGCTGCCATCCGCCTCGACCGAGCCGACGACCACGACCACCACCAGCGCGCCGTCGACGGGCGACACCACGCCCCCGACCGCCATCGGATCCGAGGCGGAGCGGGCACCGGTCGACGCGTCGGCCGCCGTCGACGTGCTCGCTGCGGGCATCAACGACGCCGGGTTCGATCTGCTGCGCACCCTGCCCGGCGACGAGAACGCCGTGCTCGGTCCCGCCAGCATCGCCCACGCGCTCCTGATGGCCCAGGCGGCCGCCGACCCGGCGACCCGGGACGCCATCGACGCCGTCTTCGGCTTCCAACCCGACGCCCACGAGGCCTGGAACGCGCTCGACCAGGCCATCGAGGCCTCCCAGAGCGATCGGCTCATCGTCTCGATCGCCGACCGCATCTGGCCCCGGCTCGACGTCGAACCGGATCCGGCGTGGATCGATCTGTTGGCCTCCCGCCACGGTGCCGACGTCGTACCGCTCGACTTCGCCGACGCCGAGCCGAGCCGCGAGATCATCAACGGCTGGGTCGCCGAGCAGACTCGCGACCGGATCCCCGAACTCCTCAAGCCCGGCATCATCGGCGGCAACACCGTGCTCGTGTTGACCAACGCCATGTACTTCGAGGCGGACTGGCGGTCGCCGTTCGGCAAGTACGGCACGATCGAGACCGACTTCACCCGCCTCGACGGGTCGACCGTGCCGGTGGAGCTCATGGTCGAGCTCGAGCTCGGCGACCGCCGCGGTGCCGGTGACGGCTTCGTCGGCGCCGAGATCCCCTACGCCGGCGACGAGTACTCGATGCTGGTCATCGTCCCCGACGAGGGCCGTTTCGCGGAGATCGCCGAGCGGCTCGATCAGTCGCTGCTCGACGAGATCGACCAGACCTTCACACCCGGCCCCTTCGAGTTGCATCTCCCCCAGTGGGCGACCACGACCGACCTCGACCTGTTCGAGTTCCTGAGCGAGGCCGGCGCAGCACCGGGCGCCTATCCGGCGATCTCACCGGGCGCCTTCCTCGGTGCGGCGGTGCACGCCGCCGACATCGAGGTCACCGACACCGGCACGATCGCCGCCGCGGCGACCGCACTCGAGTTCGCCGAGAGCGGACCGCCGGAGCCGGAGCTGCTGGTCGCCGCCGATCAGCCGTTCCTCTATCTGATCCGCCATCGCGAGAGCGGTCTCGTGCTGTTCTCGGGTCAGCTGGTCGACCCGACGGCCTGACACCGCCGGTCAGCCGCCCGAGGCCCAGGCGAGCGCGGCGTCGAGATCGGGGAACACCCGGATCGGCGGGAGGCGCTGCGGCGAACGGGCCGACGCGAGATCCCGGACCTCGACGTACTGCTCGAAGGTCGAGGCGACGACACCCGTGGCCACGATCGCGGAGCGGAAGCTCGTCGATCGGGGGAACCGGGACGGCACGCGGTTGGCCAGCAGGTGCAGTGTCTCGATCGCCACCGCATCGAGGGTCATCTCGGTGAAGTCCTGCACGATGTAGGGAGCGACCTCGTCGGGATCGGTCTCGCCGAGCGCACTGGCCGAGGCCAGCAGTTCGTCGAGGTCGAACGGGCCACTCCAGGACAGGAACAGACCGCCGCCGCCGTCATCGCGGCGAATCGTCCAGGTCGGAAGCTCGGACTCCATCACGACCATCGTGACCGTTGCCGGCCTGCGAGTCACGTGTTTGGTTTCGCCGACACCCTGGGTGCTGACGGCTCCGGTCGCTCCGACCGGTCGAGGAGGAGCCACACCAGGGCGATCGCAACGCCGCCCCGAGCGGTCCACAGCAGCGTGCGCACGAGGTTCGACCACATGAGGCGGTCGTGCTGGTCCGGATCGAACCCGTCGAGCAGCTCCCCGTGCACGGGCGCGGCCCAGATCATCGTCACCAACAAGATCAGGCCCATCAGCCCGGCACCGACCAGCGCCAGCCGGCGCATGGCCCGTTCCCGGGCCACGACGAGCACGGCGACGATCGACAGACCCTCGAGCCCCCACGGCACGACGAGCAGGGCGCCGATGCGATCGATGTGGCGGCTCTGGTAGGCCGGGTAGTTCTCCGCCCCGACCTCGGCGAACAGCGGGTAGTGCACCACCTGCACCGTCCAGATGAGCCCGACCATGAACAGGGTCGCCGCTACGTGCACGACCACGGCCGCCGCGAGCGGACGCCGCCCGGTCGGCAACGAGAAGGTGGAGGTGGTCACCACGCCGCCGACGCTACGGGCTCGCCGGCACCGACGCCGAGACGAGGCCGAACCGCTAGGGTCCGCCGCCGTGGCGGTCAACCGACTGATGCAACGCTTCCTCCGGTTCCGGTTCCGAGGCGACGTTCCGGCCGACTGGGAGCCCCATCTGCGCGAGGTCGACTTCGTGGGCACGCTCGACGACGACGAACGGCGCCGTCTCGTGCAGCTGTCGCGGATGTTCGAGTCGGTCGTGCGATTCGACGGGCGCGATGGCATCGAGGTCGACGAACGGATGATCCGCCTGACCGCCCTTCAGGCCTGCCGGCTGATCCTCGGGCTCGGCTACGAGCCCTACCGCTACGTCCACCGCGTCACTTTCCTCCCGCAGGCGTTCCACATCGAAGCCCGCCAGGGCCCCGTTCGGGCGCTGGGCGCCGCCGACTCCGGTGGGCACGTCGCGCTGTCGTGGGTCGAGACGACGGCGGGGCTCTACGACGCCGACGGACGCAACGTCGTGTACCACGAGTTCGCCCACGTGCTCGACGGCTACGACGGCTTCGTCGACGGGCGGCCCGCCGTCGCGCCCGAACACCGGGCTCGGTGGAAGCGGGTGGTGGGTGGCGCCTACCGCGATCTCCGCCGCAGCCGCGCCAAGAAGGCGCTGATCGACGCCTATGGAAAGACCAGCGAGATCGAGTTCTTCGCCGAGGTCGTCGAGGTGTTCTTCGAACGTCCCGAGGAGCTGCAGGATCAGAACCCGGAGCTGTACGAGGCGCTCGCCGACTACTTCAACCAGGACCCGGCCGCGCCACCGCCGAGCTGATGCGTCGTCCGACCGCCACCAGCCCGACGATCACCGCCGTGATGATCGCGGCAGCGACCAGGATCCACGGCGCCTGGTCGAACAGCCCCGAGAGCGGGTCGTTGCACTGCGGCGGACTCGAGGTGTCGACATCGAGGATGAGCGGGCCCTCGCACACCGGCTCCTCGTCCGACCACAGCAACAGAACGGTGACCACGGCGGCGGACACGACGATCCAGATCTGCAGAATCCGGGCGGGCCGCATCTGCGCACCGTACCGAGCACGGCGGACGGGCGGCCGTCGCCGTGCGACGATGGGCTGATGGGCGACACCACCGAACCCGACCCCTGGGACGAGTACGCCGACGGGTGGGACGACGACCCCGCCGCTCGCACCTACGCCGAGGCGGCGTTCGCGTCGCTGGTCGAGACGCTGGCTCGCTTCGGCCGCACCCTCGACGGTCTCACCGTCTGCGACTTCGGCTGCGGCACCGGCCTGTTGACCGAGCGGCTGGCCGACACCGCGGCCCGGATCGATGCCGTCGACACCTCCCCCGCCATGCTCGCCCGGCTGGCGACGAAGGCCGAGACGCACGGATGGGACCACGTCCGGTTGTCGACCGAGGTCCCGGAGTCGGTCCGAGGCCACGACCTCGTCGTCTGCTCGTCGGTCCTGAGCTTCGTGGACGATCTCCAGGCGACGACGACCCGGCTGGCCGAACTGCTCGGAGACGGCGGTGTCTTCGTGCAGTGGGACTGGGAAGCCGATCCCGCCGACGACGAGCCGCACGGGCTCACCCGCGAGGCGATCCGGACGGCGCTCGAGGGTGCCGGCCTCGTCGATGTGCGCGTCGACACCGCGTTCGAGCTTCCGTTCGAGGACATGGTGATGCGCCCCCTCATCGGCGTGGGTCGAGTCGTCGACCGTCGCTGACCGCAGTCGCGGCTGCCCGCCGGGCCAGCACAACTCCCTTGCCGAACGGTCGTCCGCCCTCCGGTGGTGGGGCGGCACCGGCGTCGAGTGCGACGAACCCGTTGCGTTCGAGGACGACTGCGAGCGTCGCCGGGAAGAGTTCGTGGGCGGTCATCACCGCGTGATCGAACGGCCGGCCGTGGTCGTCGGGGTGGCGCGATGCGAAGAAGAACAGCAGGACCGGCGCATCGGCTCGGAGCACCCGGGCCCACTCGGCGACGACCTCGTCGAGTTCGTCCGGCGCGACGTGGATGATCGAGTAGCGGGCGAGGATGCCGGCGACCGATCCCGCACGCACATCGAGGCGGGTGAAGTCGCCGTGGCGGAATGCGAGGTGCGGGAAGGCGGCACGCGCTGCCTCGAGCAGGGCGCCGGAGGCGTCGACGCCGACCGCGTCGAGCCCTCGCTCGTGCAGGGTATGTACGCCGATGCCAGGCCCACAACCGAGATCGAGCACGGAGCCGGCCGACCGATCGATCAGGTCGACGAACCGATCGAGCCACGGCTCGGCGTCCGCGTCTTCGATCAACTCCCGCCCGAACCGCTCGACGTAGACCCCCGCCACTGCGTCGTAGGCCTGACCGACGCCGTCCACCATGGCGCGACGCTACCGCGCGGCCCGCCCGCGCAAGACCGAGCGGGGAGGCCGCGCCGGTTCAGCGGGTGACCAGCACGGCGTCGTCGAAGATCGGGTTCTGGACCGGTCGTGTTCCTGGGGCTCACGCTCGGTAGCGCCGGATGTGGGCCGGGCCTGGTGCGAGCCACCTGCCGAACACAGCGTTCTCGGCACGATCAGGTCACTCAACGGGTGAACGGGCGAACGTATTCGAGATCTGGCAACGGAGCAGGATCTCCGTAGGTGTAGATCTCAAGGCAGCTCAGATATCCGTGCCTGGCGAACAGGATCAGACCACCGACGATCTCGCCTTTGGTGTTGACCACATGGGCCTCGCCCTTGACGGGCTGGGTCTCCACGGGTGCCGCTGGGGCTCGATCCGGGTCGCATCGCAGGTTGACCGTCCCGCATCCGCATCCGCACCCCTGCCGGCTTTCGGCTGAGTCGATCTGGGCGCGGAGCGCCTCGGCACCCACGAACTCCTGCGCGGTCAACAACTGAAGTAGTGCCCGCTCGAGCGGTAGGACCGCTCGCCACGGGTCCTCTGGCTCCCAGCTCTGGTCGTGGACAGACACGAGCTCAACTCTCGCGCAGCAGAGCCTCAGGGTCCGCTCGGTAGCGGAACACATGCGCAGCACCGGATCCCGATGCTCAGCGCGTCAGCAGCATGGCGTCGCCGAAGCTGAGGAAGCGGTACTCCTCGGCGAGGGCGATCTCGTACAGCGTGCGCCAGCGGGGGCCCACGAACGCGTCGACGAGGCACAGCAGGGTCGACTGGGGCAGG
Organism: Actinomycetota bacterium; assembly: GCA_039193795.1. Lineage (GTDB taxonomy): Bacteria > Actinomycetota > Acidimicrobiia > Acidimicrobiales > Aldehydirespiratoraceae > UBA11606. The sequence goes on from JBCCWI010000110.1 coordinate 11,716, forward strand.
TGGAAGTTGGTCAGCATCACGTCGACCGCCCGCCACTCGTAGGGCCGCCGGATGAACAGGTCGCTGCGACCCGACCGCTCCCCGGTGCCTCGCCAGGATTCGAGGGCCCGCACCGCGGTGGTCCCGATGGCGACGACGCGCTCAGCCGACTCGACTGCTGCGGCGGTCTCGTCGGGCACCCGGTACCACTCGGTGTGCATCACGTGGTCGTCGAGCCGATCCACCATCACCGGCCGGAAGGTGTCGAGACCGACGGCGAGTTCGACCGTGGCCAGACCGATGCCACGCTCGCCGAGCCGTTCGAGAACCGTCGGGGTGAAGTGCAGGCCGGCGGTCGGCGCGGCCGCCGAGAGCGGCCGGTCGGCGTACACGGTCTGGTAGCGACCGGGATCGTCGATCTGGTTCTCGATGTAGGGCGGAAGCGGTGGCAGGCCGACCTCGGCCAGGCGTTGATGGAGATCGACGCCGCCGGGATCCAGCCGGACGATCCGGCGGCCGTCGCCGAGGTCCTCGCCCATCTCGATCGCGAGACCCGGGGCGGTGACGACATCGCCGGGTTGGAGCTTTCGGCTCGGCTTGGCCAACACCTCCCACGAGCCGTCCGGTCGTTCCTCGAGCAGGAGGATCTCCGCCGCGCCGCCGGTCGACCGACGCACCGGGATGCGAGCGGGAAGCACCTTCGTGTCGTTGACCACCACGATGTCACCCGGTGCCAGGAGGTCCGGCAGATCCCGCACCCGCCGATGCTCGACCCGGTCGCCGCGGTCGACGAGCAGCCGGGCGCTGTCCCGCGGTTCGATGGGCTCCTGGGCGATCCGTGGCGCCGGGAGCTCGTAGTCGATGTCGGCCAGCGTCTCGGGACGATCGCTCACGCCGTCGAGAGTACGAGTTTGCGCTGGAATTCCGGACGATTCACGTTGTTATACGAACATGTGTTCGTGTACGATGGGGAGATGTTCACGGCGGTGCACGACGAACTCGACGGGGTCGACCTCCGTGCCTGTTTGCGCCCCGAACTCCGGCAGCTGCTCGCCGAGTACCACCGCATCGAGACCCATGCGGGGCAGCGTCGACTGGCCGTGATGGCAGCCATCGACGCACTCGAAGACGACGGGCTACCGGCCGCAGCCGAGTCGCGCGCCGCGACCCATCGATCGAGTCGAGCCGCCGATCGCGATGCCGAGACGGCCACCGTGCTGGCGACGCTGCCGGGCGCGGCCGATTCGCTCGCGGCGGGAGCGATCACCCTCGAACACGCCGAGCGCCTGAGCACGCTCGTGCAGGAGACCTCAGCGGAGCAGGTCGCCGAGTTGATTCCGCTGGCCGAGCAGATCCCGGCCGATCTCTTCCGCACGAAGTCGAATCGCTGGCTGTCGAATCGGCGTTCTCGAGCAGCCATCGAGGAACAGCACCGCCGTCAGCGGGCGGAGCGAGGGCTGAGTGTGTGGTTCGAGGGTGGCGACGCCGAGAACGGTGCACTGCTGATCAATGGCCGGATGGACAACGCAACCGGCCGCCAGTTCCAGGCTGCGCTCCGAACGATGATCGATCGGCTCTGGCGAGATGACGGCGGGCGCGACGGTGCGCCGAACGGGGTGCGAACACCCACCCAACGACGCATCGACGCACTCGCCGCGATGGCGACCACCAAAGTCGACACTGACACTCCTCTGCCGGTGCGAACGATGCTGCACCTCGTCGCGACGGTCGCCGATCACTCGATCGAGTTCCTCGACGGCCAACCGGTACCGCAGGCGTTCCTCGACACGCTCGACCCGCGCACCGCCGATGTGGTCGGCCACGTCTTCTCCGGAGACGGCAAGCCGCTGTGGACGGGGCGACGTCACCGTCTCGCCACCGTCCACCAGTGGACCACCTTGATCGCTCGTGATCGCGGGTGCGTCGACTGCGGCGCCGACGTTGCGTTCACCGAAGCCCACCACCTTCACGAGTGGAGCCAGGACGGGCGCGGCGACATCGACAATCTCGAGCTGAAGTGCCACGCCGACCACGCGTTGGCCCATCGGGGCTCCCGAGGCGACCGACGATCGAGACCTCGCGCCGCCTAGGGCGGCGCCGGCCGGCTACTCGCCGGAATCGAACAGCCCGGGCTGGGGCGGGGGGCCCGGCCCCGCGGGTGGGGGGGGGGGGCATCCCCGATGGGGGGTCGCGGCGGGGGGCGCCCCCC
>JBCCWI010000111.1:0-13570 GCA_039193795.1 Actinomycetota bacterium
CGACCCCACCATCGGCGCCTGGATCGGCAACAACCCCGGCAACGCCAACCAAGCCTTCGACGGCACCATCGACGACCTCCGCATCCACACCCGAGCCCTCACCCCCACCGAACTCCAAACCCTCGCCACCACCCCCGTCGAGTGACCGGGGCCGGCGTCTCAGTCGGCGTCGTCGGAGGGGGGTGCGTGGGCGTCGGGCGCCGGAGCATCGGTCGGATCCGGATGCGGGAGTGACCGCATCCAGGCCCACGCCGCGTCGACCTGGGCGACGAGGTCGTCGAGCGGCCCGGAGTTGTCGATGACGACGTCGGCGACCGCTCGTCGATCCTCTCGCGACGCCTGATTGGCCATTCGGGCTCGGGCGTCGTCGGCGCCGAAACCCCGATGTTCGACGAGGCGGTCGACGGCGAGCTCGGTGTCCACGTCGACCACGACGATGCCGGCGAGGTTCGCGTACCGGTCCTTGTCCGAGGTGCCGTCGGCCCGGACGAGCAGCGGGATGTCGAGCACGACGACGGCGTCGGTCCCCATGACCCGCTCGCGCTGGTTCTTCATCGCCTCGCCGACCGCCGGATGGACGATGTCGTTGAGCGCAGCGAGCTCGTCTTCGTCGTTGAAGACGATGTCCGCCACGGCCTGACGATCGAGGGTGCCGTCGGCGGCGACGATCCCGTCGCCCCACCGCTCGACCATCGCGTCGAACACCGACCCGCCGGGGGCCTGCAGCTCGCGCACGATGCGGTCGGCGTCGATCAGCACCGCACCACGTTCGACGAGCAGGTCGGCGACGGTCGATTTCCCGGAGCCGATGCCCCCGGTCAGGCCGATCTCGATCACGGCGGCACGATAGCGAACCGGACGCGCCGGCCGCGATCTCGGCGGCGCGCCGGCCTCAGCTCAGGGCGTCGCGGCGACGACCCGACTCGACGAGTCGTTCACGCTGTCGCTGACCCCTTCACCGAAGACGGTGACGCTCGCGAGGCAGACGAGGAAGATCAATGAGAACAGGAGTGCGTACTCGACCAACGAAGCTCCTCGCTCCGACGGGTACACCTCCGGCTGTGTGGTGTGACGGTTCACGGGTTGGACTCCCCTGTTGGGGCCCGCCGTGGACAAAGGCGAGCCTGGCCTAGATGTCGGCGGCTTTCGAACCCGACTGCATGGGGCATTCGGCCCAACCGGTGGGTCCCCGTCCCCACGCAAGGGGGGCCGTTCGGCCCAGATCGCACGAGCGAAGGACGAAAACGGCCACAGCCGCCCCGGTGGGGCGGCTGCGGTTGCAACGTTTTCTCGGCTCAGGTGGTCGGACGCCCGCCCACGAGCGGGTCCGACGATGATCGGCGACTATTCGAGGGAGACGATGCCCATGCGCACCGCCTGGAGCACCGCCTGGGTGCGATCTCGGGCGTCGAGCTTCTGGTAGATCGACGCGAGGTGGTTCTTCACCGTCTTCTGGCTGATGTACATCTGGTCGGCGACCTCGGAGGTCGAGCAACCGTCGGCGATCAGCTGCAGCACCTCTTCCTCGCGCTTGGTCACGACGCGCTCTTCGCGGGTCGGGGCCATGTCGAGCTTGCGGACCTCGTCGAGCATCGACGCGGCGAGCTGGGGAGAGAGTGCGGTCTCACCCGAGGAGGCCATACGCACCGCGCCGGCGATCTCCTCGGTCGAGCAGTCCTTGACCAGGTAGCCACAGGCGCCCGCACGGATGGCGTTGGCGAGCACCTCCTGATCGGCGTGCATCGTCAGCATGACGACCTTGGTGCCGGGCACCGAGGATCGCACCTGCCGGCAGGCCTCGACGCCGTCCATCTCCGGCATGGAGACGTCCATGAGGATGACGTCGGGGCTCAGGCTGTACGCCATGTTCACGGCCTCGACGCCGTCGCGGGCTTCGCCCACGACGTCGAAGCCGTGTTCGGTCATCGAGCGGCTGAGACCTTCACGCAACATGCGATGGTCGTCAGCGAGCATCAGTCGAATGGTCATCGTGTGATTCCCTGAGTGTCGTTGCCGGGTCGTTGCATTCCCGGACTGGGTGGCTGGCCGTTTCCGACCTGGTCATCCATCGGACGGCCGATGGGGTTTGTGAGGGTTCCGTCGGGAAAGCACTCACGCAGCGTGGTATCCTCCGCCACTTCGCGCTCAGACCCGGCGTGCGTTGTTGCGGTCGGCCGGCAGGAAGCAGCGGATCACGGTGCCCTTGCCTTCCTCGGAGTGGATCTCGAGGGTGGCGCCGATGCTCGACGCCCGCTCGCGCATGCCCATGATCCCGTAGCTGTCGATCCGGCCGGCCTTCCCGTCGGGGAACCCGCGGCCATCGTCGGCGATCTCGAGGGCGGCGGCCTGGCCGTCGCAGCGCCAGCGGACCGCCGCGGCGGTCGCGTGGGCGTGGCGCTCGACGTTCACGAGCGCCTCCTGGGCGATGCGCCACATCTCGCGTTCCTGCAGGAGCGGCAGGCGGTGCCCCGAGTCGGCGTAGATCCGGATGTCGAGCTCGGTGCGTTCCATCAGGCGGCCGGCGAACTGCTCCAACACCTCGCCGATCTCGAGCTGCTCGGACACGTCGGTGCGCAGGTCGTACAGCGTGTCGCGGACCTCACCGATGACGCCGCGAAGATCGTTGCGGAGCTGATCGAGCGGCGCTGCCAGCTCCTCCCCCTTTTCCTGCTTGGTCACGATGCGGTCGAGTTCGAAGGCGAGATACGCCAACGACTGGCCGATGTTGTCGTGCAGGTCCCGGGCGATGCGGGTGCGCTCCTCGTCGGCGCCGACCGTGCGCAGGCGCGAGAACCAGCGGGCGTTGTCGATCGCGAGGGCCACCGGCTCGACGAACCCGTTGAGCAGCTCGATCTCGCGACGGCCGAACGCCGCCGGGTTGCGGGACTCCACCGCGAGCAGACCGATGATCGAGCCGCGGGCCGGGAGCACCGTGTAGATGCCCGACGACGACATCGGCGAGATGCCGGGGCCGTGCGGTTCTCGCAGGTCCGACTTCTCGATCATCTTGTTCATCGACATCGCCTCCATCAGCGGAAGCGGCAGTTCGGTCGGCCCGAGTCGGTTGGGAAGGGCGGCGCCCTCCCGCCGGATGACCTGCCACGAGGCGTCGGTGTCGTCGAACACGAGGACGGCGACGGAGTCGAAGTCGACCAGGCCGCGGAGTCGGGCGACGGTGGTGTCGAGGACGTCGCCGAGATCCAGCGACGCCGGCAGTGTCTGTGCGACCCGGTGGAGGGAGAAGAGGAGCGCGTTCGCATCGCTGAGTCGGTCGAGGCGGTCGAGCGCGAGGGAGTGCTGGCGGTCGGCCTCACCGCTGATCCGGCGGGCGTAGCCCGCGACGACGCCCACGAGGACGAGCACGACCGCCCACTGCAGTGAGATCCGAAGATCGGTCTGGTCGTACCCCGACCGAGCCACGTCGGCGAGGCTGATGGCGAGCGAGGCGCCCACGGCGATGCGCAGGCCGAAGCCGAAGCCCCGGGCGAAGCCCGCGACGACGATCGCGGTCATCAGCGAGAAGACGAACGGTGACTCCCAGTAGCCGGTCGCCGCGACGGCGGCGACGTGGAACGCCGTCTCGAACATCACGGCGAAGAGGGATCGCAGGCTGCCGCGGTAGCGGATCGGGCTGATCGTGCGGATCACCGTGTACGACACGACGCCGATGCACCAGAGGACGATCTCCCAGTCGTTGTCCATGAAGGCGGTCGCCGAGAGGGCCAGCGACGCCGAGGTCATGCACCAACGGATGGCCAGGACGGCCGGAGCGAAGCTGGCGACGCGGTCGCCGCGGTCGACGATGCCCGGGCCGGTGGGGTCGTACCCGTCCGAGGCGCGTCCGATCCGGGCGAGCGGCCGCATCCACGAGTTCCCCCGATGGCGGGGTCGACGCAGCTTCGTCACGTCGGCGGGACCCGCCGGCGGCGCTGTTTGGGTTTCGGTCATCGTGTCGATGGTTCCCTGACCTCCTGAACCTGCTGACTCCATCGGCGCGTACCCGGCGTTCGGGAGGGTTCAGCGCGGGGAAATCGAGGGTCGTCGACTCAGTTCGACGCGGCGGCCGGAACGAGGACGACCCAGTCGTCATCGGACCACGCCGTCTCCCAACCGTCGGCGAGCGCGAGCTCGACCAGAACGCGGTCGGCGGGCCACAGGATCGCATCGGGATCGTGGCGGGCGAGGGCCGCACGCCACTCGGGGGTGCCGTTGAGCAGCGCGAGGTAGTCCTCGACGAGCTCCAGGTCGTGGAGTTCGAAGCGATCGTCGATCCAGCTCGCACCCGCAGCGCCGTAGCGCAGATCGAGATAGTTGCCCACGAAGTCCTGGTGGACGACACGGTGTTGCGTCGGAGAGAGATCCAGCTCGTCCTCCATCGCGTTCACCGCATCGACCGGGTACCGATCGAGCTCCACGTGAGGACCGCGCACGGCGATCAGCGGGAGGGCGACGAGCAGGACCCCGAGTCCGAGGACGGCGAGGCGGTTGGCGTCGGAGCGGCGACGACCGTCGAGACCCCGAATCGCGGGGAGGCCGGCCGCCAACATCGGGACGAGCACCATCGAGGCGAGCGGGATGTTGCGGGCGCTGAGCAGGGCGGCGACCACGAAGACCACGCTCGGCACGACGAGGACGTACGGTGCCCGCCGGGCGGCGAACACGGCGGCGGCGACCATCACGAGGAAGAGCCGGGTCCAGGTCGACTGGAACCCCGACGCCTTCCACTCGGCGACGTGCTGCAGGACCTCCTGGCGGCCGAGCAGTTCGAGGGGGAAGAACAGCAACCTCGGGCCGTAGGGATTGACGATCCCCCCGACGACCATGCCGGTGCCGAGCCAGATCATCGCCCGCAGCTGGCGGGTCGCCTCCCCGGCGGGGGCACCGTCGGTGCGGCCGTCGATCATCGACCCGATCCAGCGTGCGCCGAGCAACACCAGACCGAGCGGCCAACTGCCGTGGACGCTGATCCACACGAAGCCGATCGGCACGAGGAAACGGTGATCGGCGCCGCGCTCGACGAGCACCAGCGTCGCCGTGAACGCGACGAAGGCGACGAGGAGGGGGCGTTCGGACCAGGTCTCGACGCCGATCACGAAGACCGGCACCATGATCGCCGTGCGGGTGAGCAGGCTGTCCGCCCGACGACCGGACTGCCACACCAGGAAGCCGAGGACGCCGGCGAGTATCGCCATGAGGATGCGGAGCCCGTGGAAGCCGGCGATCTCGTCGACCACGCCGAACAGCAGGGACGCCGCCCAACTCTGGACGGTCAGCGATTCGCCGGCCGAGGTCCAGGTGAAGACGTCCTCGCGAACGATGCCGTCGTCGAGCATCACCCGGCCGGTCGCGAGATGGGTCAGGAAGCTGTTGTCGCCGAGACGTTGGGCGCCGATGCCGACGCCGACGAGCGCCGCGGCGAGCGCGAACACCGTCGACAACGCCGGAGCCGGGCGGGCCGTGCCGTCGGCCGCCTCCGCGTCGATCTCGCGCTCGACGGCGGGGACGGGCACCGGATCGTCGCTCGAGGCGGTGGCCTCGGGGGCGAGCTCGGAGGTGGCGGGGTTCATGATCAGCGATGCCGACCGAGGACCGGTCGACTCAGAAGCTGTCGGCGATGCGGATCACGGCCGGGCCGAGCACGATCGTGAACAGCGCCGGGAAGATGCAGAACACCATCGGGATCAGCATCTTGACCGGGGCCTTCTGCGCCTTCTCCTCGGCGATCTGGCGACGCTTGATACGCATCTCCTCGGCCTGGCCGCGCAGCACACGGCCGATCGACACACCGAAGGCGTCGGCCTGGAGGATCGCGAGCACGAAGCTGCGGACCTCGGGCACTTCGATGCGGGCGTCCATGGCCCGCATCGCCTCGGCGCGAGTCGAGCCGGCCCGGACCTCGCCGAGCATGCGGCTGAACTCCTCGGGGAGCGGCCCTTCGACGGACTCGATGACCCGCTGCAGGGCCTGCTCGAAGCCGAGGCCGGCCTCCACCGAGATCACGAGCAGGTCGATGATGTCGGGAAGTCCGCGGAGGATGTCCTTCTGGCGGTCCTCGACCGCCCGGTTGAGCCGGGCGTCGGGACCCATCGCCAGCACCATCACCGAGAGCAGCGTCACGCCGAGCTGGGTGTTGCCGGTCAGGCCGAGCGGGTTCCAGAACCAGAACACGAAGACCGAGATCGGGATGAGCACCACGGTGATCACCCGGATGGCGAGGAAGCGATCGATCGCCTGGGTCGACGGGCGGCCCGAGAGCACGAACTTGTGACGGACGCCGTCGACGTAGCCGACCGGGGTGAACCGTCGGCCGAGACCGGTGAGTGCGCCGAGCACCGGCATCAGCGCACGCTCGGCGAGCGGGTTCAGCAGCTCCTGGTCGCGGATGTTGTCGACTTCGTAGTCGTCGAGCGCCCGCAGCGAATCGCGAACGACCGACTTCTCGTGAGCCTGGGACGCGATGGTCCAGATGACCAGAGCGATGCTCCCACCCACCATGGCGGCGGCGATTTGCAGATCGATGTCGAACACGATGGCCTCAGATTTCGATTGCGATGATCTTCTTCATCCAGGCGAACCCGATCAGGGCGGCCGTGATGGAAGCACCGAGCAGGATCTTGCCCAGGCTCTCGGTGAAGAGGGTGTTGATGTACTCGGGGTTGAGCGCCCACATGGCGAACCCGAGCAGGATCGGCAGGGCGGCGAGCACGATGGCGCTCATCTTGCCCTCGGCGGTGAGTGAGGCGACGTCTCGACGAAGCCGCTCACGGGCGGTCATGGTCTCGGCGACGGTCATCAGCAGCTCGGACAGATTGCCGCCGACCTCGCGCTGGATCTTCACCGCCATCACGCACCAGGCGAAGTCGGGCGAGTCCATGCGCTCGGCCGAGGCGTCCATCGCGTCCTCGAGCGGACGGCCCAGCTGCGCCTCGGTGACGATGCGGCGGAGCTCTCCGCCCATCGGCTCCTCGACCTCGTGGCTGACGGCCTCGACGCCCTGCATGAAGGAGTAGCCGGCCTTGAGCGTCGACGACAGCAGCTGCAACATGTCGGGCAGCTGGCTGAGGAACGCCTTGGTGCGGCGGTTCGCCATGAAGTTGACGACCGCCGGCGGGACGAGCACGCCGAGCGCACCCATGATGATCAGCCCGACGATGCCACCGAGGAAGAGGATGCCGATCGCCAGCGACCCGAGCACGATGCCGGCGTACGCGGTGAGCGCCTCGCCTGCTCGCAGCGGCAGGTCGGCGCGCTCGAGCATGCGTTCGGCCCGTTCGAGCGAACCCTGGCGCTCGGCGAAGCCCTCGGTGATCTCGACCGCTCGCTTCACGAAGAGGTTCTTGGCGAACGACTTGCCGCCCTCCTCTTCGGGCACGTTCGGTGCGTAGGGATCGGCGTACGCCTCGAGCATGTCGTTCAGGCCCGACTGGTTCTTCTGGAACAGCATCGCCAGCGAGTAGGCGCCGAGGACGGCGGCCACGACGCCCAGGCCGATGCCGACCCGCTTCGCCGTCTCGCCTTCGAGGAAACCGAGACCCGGCAGGGTCGTGGGTTCCGGAACGGTCAGGGGCGCGAGCGCCCGACCATCGGTGACCGCCCCGAAGGAGTAGGAGCCGGCGATGGCGAACCCTTCGACCACGACCTCGATCGACACGCCGGTCTCGACGGCGTCACCGGAGAACGGGACGATGTAGGTGTTGGCGACCGCAGCCGTCAGCGACGGGCCGTAGGCGGCGATCAGCTCCTGATCCTCGGCCAGGGCGTAGGCGCCGGCGGCGCTCACGTTGACGAGACGGGTCTCGTCGGTCGAGGTCGTCTCACCGGCGTGGACCATGAAGACGGATGCGTCGCGGTCGAGGATCGTGCCTCGTGCCTGCGCGGCGGTGACGGTGGAGCCGGAGTCGATGTTGGCGGTGAAGATGAGGACGTTGGTGGCGCCGGCGACCGAGTCCTCGAACTTGAGGGCGCCACCGCGGACACCGTCCCACAGGTGGTTGCTGCCCGACGCCGACACGATGCCGTCGACCACGAGCTGCGAGCGGTCGTGGTTGGTGTTGAACCCGACCCGCATTCGAGCGGTGCCGCCCGTCGTCCAGATCTCGATCTGTTCGTTGCGGGGAGCGTTGTCGAGGTACTCGTTGGCGGCGGTGGCGAACGCGTCGAGGTACTCCGCCGACTCGGCGCTGTTGTCGATCACGATCACGGTCTGCAACGGCAGGTCGGAGTCGGCGACGGCGATCGGCGTCCCGGTGTCGACCCGGACGCCGCCGGTGGCGATCTCGACCTGGGCCGGTTCGTCGGCCGTTCGGATCACGGCGTACGGGTCGCCGGTCGCGTCGACGAGCAGCAACTCCGGCGGCGCGGCCGCGGGGTCGCTCTCCTGCTCTTCCTGGCCGAAGGCCGGGGTCGCCGCCGCTGCGAGCAGCAGCACCAGCGAAGCGAGGAAGGCGACCGCGCTGTTGCGCCGCGCTCGCCGATGGGCAAGGCGACGGCGTCGCGGTTCGACGGGTTCGGTCACTGGGTCACCATCCCGCCGCCGTTGGGCTGGAAGGTCTCCGGGCCGAGGCGGATGCCTTCGGCGGTCAGCTTCTCGGCGAACTTCGGCCGGATGCCGGTCGGCTTCAGCACACCGCGGTAGCGGCCGTTGTCGTCGACACCGGCGCTGAAGTCGAACAGGAAGATGTCCTGGAGGGTGATGACGTCGCCCTCCATGCCCTGCACCTCGGTGATGTGGGTGACACGGCGGGAGCCGTCACGGAGACGGGCGATCTGGATGATCACGTCGATGGCGGAGGCCATCTGTTCGCGGATCGCTCGCACCGGCAGGTCGAAGCCCGACATCAGGGTCAGGGTCTCGAGACGGGACAGGGTGTCTCGAGGGGTGTTGGCGTGGACGGTGGTGAGCGAGCCGTCGTGGCCCGTGTTCATGGCCTGGAGCATGTCCAGCGCCTCGCCGGCACGACACTCACCGACGACGATGCGGTCGGGACGCATACGCAGCGAGTTCTTGACGAGGTCGCGGATGGTGACGGCGCCGCGGCCCTCGATGTTCGGGGGTCGGGTCTCCATGCAGAGCACGTGGTCCTGGTGGAGCTGGAGCTCCTTGGCGTCCTCCACCGTGACGATCCGCTCGTCGGTCGGGATGAACGACGACAAGACGTTGAGGGTGGTGGTCTTACCGGTACCGGTACCACCGGAGACGATCATGTTGAGGCGACCGACCACACAGGCCTGCAGGAAGCGGGCGGCGTTGGCGTCGAAGGTACCGAACCGGATCAGGTCGTCGACCTGCAGCGGGTCGGCCTTGAACTTACGGATGGTGAGAAACGGGCCGCCGATCGTCAGCGGCGAGATGATCGCGTTCACACGGGAGCCGTCCGGGAGACGGGCATCACACATCGGGGTCGACTCGTCGATGCGACGACCGACCTGACCGACGATCTTGTCGATGATGCGACGCAGGTGCGCCTCGTCGACGAACGTGATCGGGTCCTTGGTGAGCTTGCCCGAGCGCTCGACGTAGATCGAGTCCGGGCCGTTGCACATGATTTCCGACACGTCGTCGTCGCGCAGCAACGGATCGATCGGGCCGTAGCCGAGGATGTCGTCGGAGACGTCCTGGATGAGCTGGGCCTTGTCCGAGGCCGACAGCGGCGCGCGCTCCTGGGCGAGCGCGGCGTGCAGCTGCTCGTGGACCTTCTTGCGCAGATCCTCCTCGCTGAGACGCGAGTCGTAGAGGATCGGGCCGAGCTCCTCGATCAGGCTGTGGTGAATGCGCTGCCGGAGCTCGTCCAGCACCGGGTCACGTCGGCCGACGAAACCACCGTTCGACGCCTTGGCCGCCTGCGCGGCGGCGAGTCCGGTCGGCGGGGTCTGGCTGCCACCGGCACCACCGGCCGGCGCGGCCGGAGGGGCCTCGGCCGGGGCATCGCTCTGCTGGACGTCGTGGAGACGCTTGTAGAGGCTCATCGGGACTCCTTCGGGCCACGTCGTGACCCGTGCTCATTCGGACGGTTCGGGGGACTACTTGCGCTTCTTCTTGCCACCGGTGGGGGCAGGAGCGAAGAGGTTGGCGAGTTCTTCGAGGGCCTTGGACACACCGGACCGAGGCGAGTTCTGGATGACGGGAACACCGCGGTTCACCGACTGGGGGACGACGATGTCGCTCGGGATGAGGATGTCGGCGCTGACCTGCAGCGTCCGCTCGACCTCGGTGACGTCGAGCTTCACCTTCGAGTTGGCACGGTTGAGGATCAACCGCAGCTTCTCCATCGGCGTGTTGAGCAGTCGCAGGGTCTGCAGACCGATCTTCACGTTCTTGATGTTCGGGATGTCCATGCCGGCGACCAGGAGGACCTCGTCGCTGATCTCGATCATCCCGAGCACCACGTCGTTGAAGTACGCCGGCGTGTCGACGATCACGTGCGAGCAGAACTTGCGGAGCACTTCGATGATCTGGATCATCTCGGCGGCACCGATCTGGTCGGCGAACGCCGGTTCCAGTGGGGCGGGAAGGATGAGCAGACCCGAGGTCTCGTGCGTGACGAGCAGGTTCTGCATCAAGCTGGCGTCCAGCCGGTCGAGCGAGCTGACCGCGTCGACGATCGTGTGCTGCGGCGAGAGCTTGAGCATCACCGCGATGTCGCCGAACTGCAGGTCGGCGTCGATCAGGCACACCGGCTTGTCGGAGCGCTCGGCGAGGGCCACGCCGAGGTTGGTCGCGATGACCGACTTGCCGGCACCACCCTTCGTGCTGAACACGGTGATGACCTGTCCGACCTCGCCGTCGTCCTCGAAGTAGGACTCGGAGCTGCCGCCGGATCCGGCGCTCGGGCCGGAGCTGGCGAGGCCGCCCACCACTCGGGTGATGGCCTCGTTGATCTGGGTCTCGTCGGCCGGGCTCGCCAGCACGTCCTTCACCCCGGCACGCAGCGCCTGCTGCAGGAGGTTGGTCGTGAGTTCCTCGGCGACGAGGATCGCGCCGACCTCACGATGGGTCGAGAGCATGCGCTCGACACTGTTGAGACTTCCGTCCGTCGCGCAGCTCGGACCGAGGATCAGGGCCACCGGCTCGCCGTTGAGGTACGGCTGCAGGTCTTCCACGGCAGAGAAGCTGCTGACGTCGGAACCGAGCAGGGTCACGAGTCGTGACCGAGCGACGTCGTCGGGATCGATGACGACCAGATTCACGGGCGGGGTTCCCGTGCCCCCTGCCGGCGGCGGAGTCGCCGAGGCAGCGGGCACCGACGCTTCGCCCTGCCCAGCGTCCGGAGCGCTGGTGTCGTCGGTGAAAAAGCTGGACATGTGTTGGCTCAGTTCTCCCAGAGGGCGGCACAGGTGAAGTGCTCGACCACGGTCTCGTCGGTATCGGCAACCGTCTCGCCACCGTCGACGGCATCGCCGGCGATGTAGCCGTCGGCGCCGTACGGGGTGAGACATTCAGCAAGCTCGGCCGGAGTCGGGCCGTTCATCAGGTCGTCGGTGAGCGCCGGGAGGGGCTCGGCCTGGTAGTCCTCGGGAAGGAGGGTGAGGTAGATCGCGTCCTCGGCGACCGAGGCGAGCAGCTGGGCCGCTTCGCTCGGGACCATGAAGGTCATCGGGCCGCCGACCTGGGTGATGCCCTGGGTGCTGGTCTCGCCGGGGGCGAGCTGCAGGTTGGCACCGACCGACAGCACCTCGACCCGCTGGAAGAAGTACCGGGCAGGGGTCGTGTAGGTGCAGTACTCGCCGAGTTCGGGTTCCTCGTCCTCGACGGGACCGGTGGGCGTCGACTCCTCGTCGGGGTTCTCGGCGTCCTCTTCTTCGCCACCGGCGCCACACGCCGTGGTGTGCTTGATGAGGAGGTTGACCTCGTCGCCGGGCTGCACGAAGCCGGCTACACCGGCGACCTGGTCGATCGAGAGCGAGATGGCGACCTGGCCCGAGGGGATCTGGTCGGTGAACTTCTGCTGCACCACCGTCGGGTCGACGAAGAGCCCGTTGATGATGATCTGGTTCTTGGCGATGTTGTTCTGCGCCTCGAGACCGACCAGGGCGTCCCGGGCGTCGACCGGCACGAAGTTGTTGGGGCGCAGCTCCAGCGGGATCTGTGCGACGGCCATCATGTCGACCGCCTCGCTGGCAGGCGTGCCCTTCGGGATGTCCTGGATGGCGACGAGCACATCGACCGACTGCTTCTCAGCGGCGATGTCGTCCTCGATGCCTCGGACATAGTTGAGCAGTGCCACACCGGCGAAGATGCCGATGACGATGGCTCCGATAAGGATGAGCGTTCGACGGGAACTCACGGGTACCTCGTTTGAGTGGGGTAGACCTTCTGCGCTCCCCTGTCGGATGCCACTCCCAGTAGTTGAGGCTTCCGACCTGGGACGTTCGTCCATCGCGCATGGGTACACGCGCCGGACCCATCGTTCGTCGGCGGCTCTGACACCTGTCTTGACCCTCAGTGCCCGAAAAACACCGGGAAAACCGCAGAGAGCGGCGACCCCCGCAGGGGGTGTCGCCGCTCACGCTTTGTGAGATAGTCGTGATAGTCAGATGGGGCGAACGACCCGGGAGGTCACTCCTCTTCGGCGGGGACCTCGGCCTCGGCCTCGACCTCGACCTCTTCTTCGACGTACTCGTACTCGTACTCGACGCCCTCTTCGCCCTCGACGGTCTCGGTCGCAGCCTCGCCGTGCTCGGCGTAGTACTCCTCCCAGGCAGCCTGGCCTTCGGATGCGGTGTCGCCGCCGATGTAGTTGCCGTCGGAGTCGTAGGCGTGCTCGCCGAACGCCTCCTGGTACTCGGCGGCGACCTCGCCACCCTCGGCGGCCTGCTTGATCGACAGGCTGATGCGGCGACGCTGCAGGTCGAGATCGATGATCTTCACCCAGAGCTCTTCGCCCGGGGTGACGACCTGCTCGGGCAGATCGACGTGGTGGGCCGACATCTCGGAGATGTGGACCAGACCCTCGATGCCCTCGCCGACCTGGACGAACGAACCGAACGGCACGAGCTTGGTGACCCGGCCGTAGACGAGTTCGCCGACCCGGTGACCGGAGGCGAACTCCTGCCACGGATCCTGCTGGGTGGCCTTCAGCGACAGGCTGATGCGCTCACGGTCGAGATCGACTTCGAGCACCTCGACGTCGATCTCGTCGCCGACGGTGACGACCGACGACGGATGATCGACGTGCTTCCACGACAGCTCGGAGACGTGGACGAGACCGTCCATGCCGCCGAGGTCGACGAACGCACCGAAGTTGACGACGCTGGAGACGACGCCCTTGCGACGCTCGCCCGGCTTGAGGTTGTCGAGGAACGCGCCACGCTGTTCCTTCTGGGTCTCTTCGAGCCAGCTACGACGCGACAACACGACATTGTTGCGGTTCTTGTCGAGCTCGATGATCTTCGCCTCGATCTCCTTGCCGATGTAGGGCTGGAGGTCGCGGACACGACGGAGCTCGACGAGCGACGCCGGAAGGAAGCCACGCAGACCGATGTCGACGATCAGGCCGCCCTTGACGACCTCGATGACCTGGCCCTTGACCACGCCGTCGGCTTCCTTGAGTTCTTCGATCTTGCCCCACGC
>JBCCWI010000112.1:0-13561 GCA_039193795.1 Actinomycetota bacterium
CCATCTCGAAGGCCGACTCGTCGGACTCTTCGTAGGTCGGGAACGGGACCCATTCACCGTCGGGCGACCAGCTCATGCGCACGGCGCCGATCGGACCCTCGAAGGGGATCGGCGAGACGCACAGGGCGAGCGACGCGGCGTTGAGGGCGAGAACGTCGTAGGGGTTCTCCTGGTCGGCGCCGAGGACGGTGCCCACCACGTGGACCTCGTTGCGGAACCCGTCGGGGAAGGCGGGGCGCAGCGGACGGTCGATGAGACGGCAGGTCAGGATCGCCTGCTCGCCGGCGCGGGCCTCACGACGGAAGAACGAGCCAGGGATCTTGCCCGCGGCGTACATGCGCTCTTCGATGTCGACGGTCAGCGGGAAGAAGTCGGCACCGTCGCGGGGCGACTTGGCCCCGGTGGCGGTGACGAGGACGACGGTGTCGCCCATCCGAGCGGTGATCGAACCGCCGGCGAGGGGGGCGAACTTGCCGACCTCGAAGGTGGCGTCCTTGCCCTCGCCGCGCGTGAACGCGCCGGTGACGGAAGTGGTTTCAGTCATGGGTTGTCAATTACTCCTGGACCCCACGACTGCCAGTTCCCAGTCGTAAGCATCCGACCCGCCGCCCATCACAGTCCGATGGAGCTTGCACGATTCAGCTGCTTACGACTCGTACCAACAAGTCGCAGGATCCCTCTTCTGCTGGACCTTCCAGCAACTGGGATCGTCGGGTTTCCCGGCGGGAAACCGAAAGGGCGACCCCGGAGGGCCGCCCCAACATCTTCTCAGCGTCGCAGACCGAGGTGTGCGATCACTTCGCGGTACCGCTCGACGTCGTTGTCCCGGACATAGTCGAGGAGACGACGGCGCCGACCGACCAGCATCAGCAGACCCCGCCGGCTGTGATGGTCCTTCTTGTGGACCTTCAGGTGCTCGGTGAGGTGATTGATGCGCTCGGAGAGGAGAGCGATCTGGATCTCGGGAGACCCGGTGTCGTTCTCGTTGAGGTCGAAGGCCTTCGCCATGTCGGCGATGGTCTCGGCCTTGGGGCGCAGATTGGTAGCCATGTCGTTCGTTGTTCTTTCGTTGGGTGTGTGACCCGGCCGCCCTCGCCGCTGTGCGTGCGGGGCCGCGGTGACCCCTGGATCGGGGACCGTCAAAGGCTATCGGCGGCGGGCGCGATCCTCTACCGTCCCGCCCATGACGACTTCGGCAGCGGATTCGAACGCAAGCATCGTGGTGATCGGAGCCGGGATCATCGGCACGAGCATCGCCTACCACCTCGCGCAGATGGGGATCGACGACGTGGTCGTGGTCGACAAGGGCGACCTGGATCACAACGACGGCTCCACATCGCACGCCCCCGGCGGACTCCGCACCCTGACGGGGTCGCACTTCTTCACCACCCTCGGCCGGCGGAGCCGGGCCGTGTACGACCAACTGCCCCTCGCCGAGCCCGGCGAAGAGCAGTTCTGGCGCACCGGGCTGGTCTCGGTGGCCAACACCGCCGAGCGTCTCGACGCCCACCGCCGACTGGCCGAGATGGGGGCGACGGAGGGGATGGACGCCGACGTGCTCGGCCCCGACGACGTCGCGGCGCGGCTCCCGCTGGTCGATCCGGCGACGGTCGCCGGCGGGGTCTGGATCCCGTCGTCGGGCATCGTCAAGACCAGCGCGCTCGCCAACTCGATGCGACGGATCGCCGAGGGCACCGGCCGAGCGCGCTTCTTCGGGCACAGCGAGGTCACCGACATCGAGGTGGTCGACGGTCGGATCGTCGCCGTGGTGACCGACGGCGAGCCGGGACGGATCGTCTGTGAGCAGGCGATCGCCTGCACCAACATCTGGGCGCCGATCCTGGCCGAGCGCACCGGCACGGTCATGCCGCTGTTCCCCGGCGAACACCAGTACATCCACACGACGCCGGTGCCGGTGCTGGACACGTTCGGCGACGAGTTCGTCTCGATCCCGGTGGCAACCTTCGACGACCTCTCGCTCTACGTCCGCCAGCACGGCGATCACCTCGGCATCGGCAGCTACGACCACCCGGCCCGCCTGGTCGACCCTCATGCGCTCCCGAAGACGGCGAAGATGCCCTTCACCCCCGACGACTTCACGTCGGCGTGGGCGAAGATGCAGCACCACATGCCGGCGTTGCAGGACGCGGCGATCGCCGACGGCTTCAACGGCATGTTCTCCTTCACCGTGGACAACTACCCGATCATGGGCGAGACGACGGTGCAGGGCCTGTGGGCCTCGGTCGGGGCGTGGCTGTCGTTCGCCAGCGAGGTGGGGGCGGTGATGGCGCGCTGGATGACGACCGGCGACCCCGGGATGGACATCACCCCGGCCGACATCAACCGCTTCCATCCGCACCAGTCGAACCACACGTTCCTGTCGCGCCAGTCGAAGTACTTCTACGAGATCGGATTCGAGGACCTCCACCCGAGTGCGGTCGCGTCCGCCGTCCGGGGTCTTCGCCACACGCCCTATCACCACCGGCTGGAGGCGCTCGGCGCGACGTTCATCCCGATCGCGGGTCAGGAGACACCGCTGTGGTACGCCGCCAACGAACCACTGGTCGACAAGCACCGCGACGCCATCCCCGAACGCAGCGGCTACGACGCGACCGGCTGGACACCGATCATGGGTGCGGAACACCTCGAGCTGCGATCCAACGTCGGCCTCGTCGACTGGTCGGCGGCGATCGGTCCGATCGAGGTCACCGGTCCCGGGGCCGGCGAGCACCTGCAGTGGCTGTGCACCGCCGACATCGACGTCGCGGTCGGCGAGCTCGTCTACACCCTGGTCTTGACCCCGTCGGGTGGTGTCGCCCGCGACATCACCGTGGCTCGCATCGCCCCGGACACGTGGTGGCTGCTGACCGGCAAGGGCAATCTGCCCGCCGAGC
This sequence comes from Actinomycetota bacterium, assembly GCA_039193795.1. Taxonomy (GTDB): domain Bacteria; phylum Actinomycetota; class Acidimicrobiia; order Acidimicrobiales; family Aldehydirespiratoraceae; genus UBA11606. The sequence goes on from JBCCWI010000112.1 coordinate 2,895, forward strand.
TGGCGACCTTCTCGGCCGGAGCGCCGGACGGGGTCGCGTTCCGCGATCTCAGCGAGTCCCGGCTCCCGATCGGCCTGTGGGGGCCCAACGCCCGGGCCGTGCTCGCGGCGACCACCGAGGACGACCTCGGCGACGAGGCCTTCCCCTACTACACGTGGCGCACGATCGATGTCGGCATGGCCCGGGTCATCGCCCTGCGCATCTCCTACCTCGGCGAGTTCGGGTGGGAGCTCTATGTCCCGCCGTCGATGGCACTCCACGTCTGGGACACGCTGTGGGAAGCCGGACGCCCCTTCGACATGCCGGCGGTCGGCGCCCAATCGGTGTTCTCGACCCGGATCGAGAAGGGCTACCGTCTCTGGGGGAGCGACCTCACTCCCGACCACTCCCCCGCCGAGTGCGGCGTGAGCTGGATGCTCGATCCGACGAAGGACTTCCGAGGCAAGGACGCTGCGCTCGCCCGCGACCGGACGACGAGACTCGTGACACTGCGTTTCGACCACATCGACGCCGTGGTCTATGGCTGGGAACCGGTGATCGCCGGCGGCGAGGTCGTCGGCCGGGTGGCCGGCGGCGAGTTCGGCTACAACGTCGGCGCCTTCATCGCCCATGCGTTCGTCGACCCCGGCATCGAGGTCGGAGCTTCGGTGAGCGTGCGACGCACCGGTGTCGATCACTCGGCCACCGTCGTCCGGGGACCGCTCTTCGACCCCGGCAACGAGCGCCTGCGCGGCTGACGGCGACCGGCGAGACCACTCAGCCGAACAGCTCGATCTCCCAGTTGCCCTCGTCGTCGACGATCACGATCGTCAAGACACGGTCGACCGGGCCCGCCGTTCCGCCGTCCGCGGTCACACGACACTCGATCCGACGGCCGGGTGCGGTCACGACCAGGCGTTCGGCACACACGACCTCGGGAGCGCCGCCGAGGTCGGCGTCCAACCGGCCGGCCGCGCCGACCTCGGCCGCCGCGACGTCGAAGAGGTCGGTGCGGATCTCCGCAGCGACCGCGATGCGCCCGTCGAGCGCCGGGCCGATGGTCACCAGCAGGTCGACGGGATCACCGTGCAGGGTGCCGACACAGTCGACCTCACCCCCGAATTCGGGGAGGTCGGCGATCGAGGGATCGTCGGTCGCCAGCGCCTCGCAGGCGACCGCCTCGATCCCGACCGGATCGACCTCGGCCTGCACCGCCTCGATCACGATCGACGGGTCGAAGACCGGTTCGTCCTCCGAGCAGGCGGCGGCCACGACCACGAGGAGGACGAACCGCAAGGCGAGGATCAGGCGGCGAGCCACAACACCAGTCCCATCTGACCGAGGTGGTCGGTCGCGTGCACGAGGGCGCGTCCGCCCGGCGCCGGGGCGACGAATCGGTTCCACGCCAGGAGCGCGTCCGACGCCAGGAACAGTGCCCCACCGATCGCGGCGGTGGGTTCGGCGGTGGCCGCGCCGAGGGTCGCCATCGTTGCGGCGAGCACACCGAAGACCATGACCCCGAGATGGGCGACCCGTCCGTGCTCGCGAGCACCGGCCAGGATCTGGGGGACCGAACCGAGGCCGACACCCACGATCAGCAGCCCCGCCGTGATCTCCGCCCCGAGATCGAGCGATCCGGATTGCAGGAACGAGGCGATGTAGAGCACGTGGGCGATCATGAGCGCGAAGACGCCCGCTTCGAACCGGGCGTCCGGGGTGGACAACACGACGTCGCCGACGAGCGCGGCACCGAGCGCGGCGATCACGAGTCCCCGGACGATCCCGTCGCCGGAATCGATCGCGAGCGCGGCGCCGATCAGGGCGATGATCACCAGCGGCTTCGACATGAACTCGACGCTGACGCGCTCCTTGCTGACGCCCCACCAGTCGATGACCGCTGCGATGCCCGCGAGCACGAAGAGGATCGCCGTGGTGGTGTTCACCGATCAGATCTCGGCGGCGACCGCATCGGCGAACGAGACGCCGTCCTGGATCATGGTCTTGTACTGCATCACGTGACGCGGTCGGTTGAAGCCGAGGACCCCGACGAGTCGGCCGGCGCGCCCGTAGAGGACGGCGAACCGCCGTTCCTCCAGCGAGCCGGTGGCCAGGTGGGTGTCGTCGTCGGCGCGGACCCGGCCTGCGAGCTGGATCTTGCGGTCGTACTGGTCCGACCAGAACCACGGCACGGGTTCGAAGGCCACCGCGTCGGTGTCGTCGACCAGCAGTCGCTCCGCAGCGTGGACGCCCTGTTCGATCGCGTTGTCCCAGTGTTCGACCCGCATCACCTCGTCGAAGCGGCCGTTGGGCCAGCGGGCGACGTCGCCGGCGGCGGTGATGTCGGGCGCCGCCAGCATGGTGGCGTCGCACACGACGCCGTCGTCGACGGTGAGCCCGGAGCCTTCCAGCCACTCGGTGTTCGGGATCACCCCGACACCGACTACGACGACGTCGGTATCGATGGTGGAACCGTCGGTCAACACGACCCGGGCGACGCGGCCGTCCTCGGCTTCGAGCCGCTCGACGCCGACACCGGTGCGGAGGTCGACCCCGTGTTCGACGTGGACCTCGGCACAGACCCGACCCATCTCCTCGCCGAGCACCCGTCCGAGCGGGGTCGGGAGCGACTCGACCATCGAGACCTCGAGGCCGCGGCCTCGACAGGTCGCCGCCACCTCGGCGCCGATGAAGCCGGCTCCGACGACCACGACACGCGAGGGACCGGCGTCGAGCTCGGCGCGCAACGCGAGGGTGTCGTCGAGCCCCCGCAGCACGTGCACGCCGGCCATCTCCGCGGTGCCGGGGAGGGTGCGACAGCGCGCACCGGTCGCGATCAACAGACCGTCGTAGGTGTCGTCGCCGTCGCTGGTCGACAGCGTGCGGCTGGCCGGGTCGAGTCCGGTCGCCCGAACACCGGGACGGAAGTCGAGCTCGAGCTCGTCCCACTTCTCGGGCTTGGTGAGCGCGATCCGATCGACGTCCCAATCACCGGCGAGCACCTGCTTCGAGAGCGGTGGCCGGTCGTAGGGGCGGTGGGGCTCGTCGCCCAGCAGGACGATCCGCCCCTCGTAGCCGCGGCGTCGCAGGCCTTCCGCAGCGCGGATCCCGGCGAGCGACGCGCCGACGATGTGGATCGATTGTCGTGCCATCGGGCGATCAGTCTTCGATCGTGATCGCCTGCTTGGGGCACCGCTGTGCACACTCCTCCATGCGCTCGCGGTCACCGTCCTCGGGCGTTTCGTTGAGCACGTAGAGGAAGTCGTCGTCGCGGACCTCGAACACGTCGGGTGCGATCTGCATGCAGATGGCGTTGCTCTCGCAGAGATCGAAATCGACCACGATCTTCATTGGGTTCTCCCCGGACTCGACTGCAGGCGAGACTCTAATTCATCCGCTCCGACACACCGAAGCGGCGTCGGTCACGCGGTTCGCTGCTTGACGTCGATCCCGAACGTCTCGCGCACCCGGGCGTCGATGTCGGCGGGAATGTGATCGGGCCAGTGGCTCTCGAGCAGTTCGTTGGCGCGTTCGTGGGCGCGGACCAGCTGGTCCTTGCCGCCGGCGTCCATCCAGTTGTCGGGGGTCTCGCGGTCGCCGATGTCGGGGTAGATGTACTCGCGCTGCATGAGGTCCAGGGTCTGCTGGCTACCGAGGAAGTGCCCCGCGCCGTTGACGACGTCCTGGATCACCTGGGTCGAGAGGGTCTTGGCGTTGACCTCGATCCCGCGGACGGTCCGGTTGATCGATCCGAGCATGTCGTTGTCGATCACCAGGCCCTCGAACGAGCAGGCGAGCAGCGAGGCGAGCATCCCGGCCGACTCGTAGACGATGTTGGCGCCGGCGTGGCCGGCGAGCGCGATGTTGAGGCCCTTCTCGTACCCGGCCTGTGCGTCGGGGACCTTCGAGTCGGCCATGCCCGCCGCCACGCCCGACGGCAGGTTCAGCCAGTTGGCGACCTGGGCGGCGGCGGCGTTGAGCACCCCTTCCTCACCGGACCCACCCGACATCGCGCCGGTGCGCAGATCCGAGACGAACGGCCACAGTCCCATGATGCACGGGTGCCCGGGTGCCATGAGGTTCACGGTGGTGAGCCCGGCGAGACACTCGGCCAGCGCCTGGGCGAGCGACCCGGCGAGCGCAGCGGGCGACGTGGCGCCGGCCTGACCGGCCGACAGCAGGTTGATCGGCATGCCGCACTCGACCTGGGCGACCATGCACTTGATCGATTCCTCGGCGAACCGCATGGGCGGCACCACGAACGTGTTGTTGGCGGCCAGGATCGGACGCTTCCGGAACTCGCCTTCGCCGCCCATCATCATGTCGAGCATGTCGACGGTCTCATAGACGTGGGGTTTCTCGAACCACGACGTGCCGACCGGCTTGCGACAACTGGCGATGGCGCCGTAGGCGGTGTTGAGGTCGAGGAGGCGGCTGTCCTCGTGGTTGCGCGCCACGACGGTGGGCACGTAGAAGTGGATGTTGTCGAGCGCGTCGACGAGCCGACCGCAGTCGTAGACGTCGTCGCCGGTCGAGTGCCGGAACGTGTTGGTGGCGTAGTCGTACATGAGCACCGCAGCGCCACCGGTGCCGAAGTGGACCTTGTCTCCGCCGACCTCGATCGACTTCGACTCGTCCCACGCGTGCCACGTGAACTCCTTGGCCGCGGTCTGGATCGCCTGCTCGACGATCGCCTTCGGGTAATAGAGCCGGTCGCCCTCCACCCGCCCGCCCGCGGCGGTGACGACCTCGACGAACTCCGGGATGGGCGAACCCATGCCGACGTTCTCGAGCAACCAGATCGCGGCGTCGTAGACCTGTTGGATGTCCGCGTCGGTCAACGGCTTGTAGAGGCCGCCCGGCAACCCGGGCCGAACCGGACGCATATCCTGTTCGAGCGGCGCCTGGCGGGCGGCGACCCGGCCGGCCCGACCACCGGAGCGGCGGCGAGCGGGAGCGTCCGTCATGTCGATGTCCCTTTCCGCTGACGGGCTCAGGCCCGGATGGTCTCGTTGGCCGGGTCGTAGGCCGGCTCGGCCAACACCGTCGCCGTGCGGCGGGCACCGAGCATCTGCAGCTCGAAGGTGGAACCCGGCGCCTCGTACTCGGGAGCGACGTAGACGAAGCCGAGCGACTTGCCGACCGAGTGGCCGAACGCGCCCGAGGTGCCGATGCCCATCACCTCGCCGTCGCTGCCGTAGGCCGGCTCATTGCCGAGCAGATCCGAATCGCCGTCGGAGATCTCGCAGTAGACCAGCACCATCGAGAGCGGATCGGCCTGATCGCGGCGAGCGACCGTGGCCTCCTTGCCGACGAAGTCGCCGTCGAAGTCGACGAAACGTTCGATGCGGGCCTCGATCGGCGTGATCTCGGTGGTGAGCTCCGAACCCCAGGCCTTGTAGCCCTTCTCGATGCGCATCACGTTCATCGCGTAGGAGCCGAAGTGCACGAGACCGTGCGGCTCGCCGGCCGCGACCAGCGCCTCGTAGACGGTGGGCATGTCCTCGAGCTTCATGTGGAGTTCCCAGCCGAGCTCGCCGACATAGCTGACCCGCAGGGCCGTCAGCTCGACCCCGGCGACGGTGATCTCCTGGGCGGTCAACCATCGGAAGGCCGGCGCGTGGAGGTCGGCGTCGGTGAGCGTCTCGAGCACGTCGCGGCTGCGGGGCCCGGTGATGGCCAGGATGCCGTGGGTGTCGGTGACGTTGGTGACGGTGACGTCCTCGCCCTCGACGATGTGGTCGTTGAGCCAGTCCTCGTCGTGGGTGGTGCCCATGATCGCCGAGTTCAGGTAGTAGCGACCCTCGCCGAGGCGGGTGATCGTCATCTCACACTCGATGCCGCCCAGGCTCGTCAGCATGTGCACGAGGCGCATGCCACCGTCCTTGCCCGGGACCTTGTTGGCGCTCACCCGGTTGAGGAGCGCTTCGGCGTCGGCGCCGGTGACCTCGAACTTGGCGAACGCGGTCAGGTCGGCGATACCGACCCGCTCGCGGGTGCCGCGCACCTCGGCGCCGACGATGTCGAAGGCGTTGCTGCGCTTGAACGAGTGGGCCTCGGGATCGCCGTAGTACTGCGGGCGCTCCCAGCCGTAGACCTCTTCCCACTGCGCGCCCTTGGCGTCGAGGGTGTCGTAGAGCGGGTTGGTCTTCTGCTTGCGGGCGGCGGGATGGTGTTCGCCGGGCGGGCGGGTGGCGTACATGAGGTGGTATTCCTCGATCGCCTTGTCGACTGCGAACGGCTTCGACGCGCCGGCGTGGGTACCGAAGCGGCGGGGATCCATGCCGCGCACGTTGATCTCGGTCTGGCCGTGCACCATCCACTGGGCCAGGTACTTGCCGGCGCCGGGGCCCTGGGTGATCCCGATCGACGCACCGCTGCAGTGCCAGTAGCCGGGCAGGCCGGCTTCGGGGCCCATCAGGTAGCCGGAGTCCGGCGTGTGGGTGATCGGACCGGACACGACCTTCTTGATGCCGCTGTCGGCCCAGCTGGGCACGCGCTCGAGCGCGATCTCGAGACAGTCGGCGATCACGTCCATGTCCGGTGCGGTCAGGTAGAAGTCGAGGTTCCAGTCGATGCCGTCGACGCCGTAGGTCTGGGCGTTGGCGGTCTCGTAGGGGCCGATGAGGATGCCGTCGATCTCGCGCCGGTAGTAGCAACTCGACCGGGGGTCGCGGGTGACCGGGATCTCCCAGTCGAGCGCCTTCATCGTGTCGAGCGGTTCGGTGATGATGTACTGGTGGATCACCGAGACGATCGGAACGTCGATCCCGACCATGGCGCCGAGCTGGGGTGCGTAGTGACCGGCGGCGTTCACGACGTGCTCGCAGACGATGCGGCCCTGCTCGCTGATGACCTCCCAGCGACCGTCGGGCAGCTGGTTCATGTCGGTGACGCGGTTGTTGCGGATGATCTCCGCACCGAGCTGACGGGCGCCCTTGGCCATCGCGTTCGTGGTGCCGGTCGGGTCGGCCCAGCCATCGTTGGGTGTCCAGAGCGCGGTCTGGACGTCGTCGATGTTCTCCATGAGCGGGTTGAGCTCCTGGATGCGGTCCTTGCCGACGATCTCGTTCTCGATGCCGAGCTGATCCATCTGGGCGCTGACCTGGCGGTGCCAAAGCACGTCCTCGTCGGTGATGGCGAAGCGCAGCGCGCCGCAGCCGTGCCAGCCCGACGAGAGGCCGGTCTCGGCCTCGATCTTCGGGTAGAGCTGGATCGCCTCCTCATGGACCTTGGCCATGTTGAGGTCGCCGATGAAGTTCGGCACCAGGCCGGCGGCGTGCCAGGTCGAGCCCGAGGTGAGCTCGCCCTTCTCGATCAGCACCGTGTCCGGACCCCACCCCTCGTGGGCCAGGTGATACAGCAGGCCGACACCCATGGCGCCGCCTCCGACGATCACGACGCGCGCTTCTTCCCTCACGGTTTGCTTCCCCTCAGCCACTCGGCGTTCGACGGAGGTTCCAGGTGCGTTTCACTGAATGGAACGTTCCGTTCTGTGACAGCTAGCATAGCCCTCCAGATGCAAGCGATCGACCGTGCGTTCACCGTTCTCCGCGCCCTGGCCTCGCGCCCGGGCACGTCGACGCTGGCCGACGTGACCCGCGAGGCGGACCTCCCGAAGTCCACCGTCCTGCGCCTCTTGATCGCACTCGAGGATCAGGGCGCGGTGCAGACGGTCGGCGGGCGGTATGCGATCGGTCCCGGCCTCGCCGCGCTCTCCCACCAGGGCGCACCGGTGAGTGCGCTGAAGGAGGTCGCCCGCCCCCACCTCGTCGAGCTGGCCGACGTCTTGCAGGAGAACGTGTCGCTGACGATCGCCGACGGCGATGCGACCCTCTACATCGACACCGCGGTCGCGGAGAGCTCGGTGATGGTGCAGGACTGGACGGGCGAACGTCTCCCGTACCACGCGTCGGCCGGAGGCCTGGCGCTGATGTCGACCTGGTCCGACGCCACCGTGCGGGCTCACGTCGCCTCCGGCCTGTCGCCCTACACGCCGAGCACCGTCATCTCGCTGAAGGGCATCCGTCGCAAACTCGTGGACGCCCGCGACGGCGCGGTCTGGACCCAGCAGGAGTTCAGCGACGACGTCAACGGGGTCGGCGCGCTCATCGTCGGCCCCGACGCCACCGCCGTCGGCGCACTGAACGCATACGGCCCCGACTACCGATTCCCCGGCGAGCGCGACCACGACGCGATCGAGGCGGCCCTGATCGAGACCTGCCAGGCGATCGGCGAACGGTTGGCGTGAGTCAGCGACAGCGCGGGCAGTGCCCCGACGCTGCGAGCGTCAGATCGCCGCACGTCGGACACGATGTGGCCACCGCGACGGTCGCCGGCGTGGCGAACATCCGGTTGGCGAGATAGCCCAGGACCGGGCCGACGAGCACCGCCACGACGGCACCGAGGATGCCGGCGACGATCACGGCGGGCACGACCAGCAGGAGCGAGAAGGCCGCCGAGAGGCCGATGTCGTCACTCCAGCCCTGGGGAACGGTCCGATGCGAGGGGTACCGAGCGGGAGTGTGCTGTGTCATGCTCCCGAACCTACGCAGCCGAGCCGAAACGGGCCGTAAAGGCCGGGGCCGAACCAGAGGGGATTCGATGCGAGCAGCCGTACTGCGCGAGGCGGGTGCGCCGCTCACGATCGAAGAGGTCGACATCGACGACCCCGGACCGGGCGAGGTCCGGATCCGCACCGCCGCCGCGGGCGTCTGTCACTCCGATCTCCACTTCATCGAGGGTCTCCACCACACCCCGATGCCCTGCGTCCCCGGTCACGAGTCGGCCGGCGTCGTCGAGGCGGTGGGCCCCGACGTCACCTATGTCGCACCCGGCGACCACGTGATCACGTGCATGTCGGCGTTCTGCGGGGTGTGCCGCAACTGCACCGCGGGCCGCCCCGTCCTGTGCGAGAGCGACGAGACCTGGCGGGCGTCGTCTGCGCCGCCGCGTCTGTCCCAGAACGGTGAGCCGTTCGTCCAGCTCTACAACCTCGGGTCGTACGCCGAGCAGATGCTGGTCCACGAGCGGTCGTGCGTGAAGGTCCGAGACGACATGCCGCTCGACCGTGGTGCGCTGATCGGGTGTGCGGTGATGACCGGGTTCGGCGCGGTGACCAACACCGCGCAGGTCCCCGTCGGGTCGACCGTCGCCGTCATCGGCTGTGGCGGCATCGGACTCTCGGCGGTCAACGGTGCGGCGATCGCGGGTGCGGGTCGGATCATCGCCGTCGACGTGAGCCCGGCCAAGCTCGAGACGGCCCGGACCTTCGGCGCGACCGACATGGTCGACGCCTCCACCACCGATCCCGTGCGGGCGGTGCGCGAGCTCACCGGCGGCGGGGTCGACTACGCGTTCGAGGCCGTCGGCCGCAAAGCCACCTCGGAGCAGGCCTACGAGATGATCCGCTTCGGCGGCACGGCGGTCGTCGTCGGAATGGTGCCCCAGGGACAGAAACTCGAGATCGACGCCGAGGCGCTCCTGATGGAGAAGACCCTCACCGGGTCGAACATGGGCTCCAACCGCTTCCGCGAGGACATGCCGCAACTCGTGGAGTTCTTCCTCGCCGGCCGACTCCACCTGGACGCGATGGTGACCGAGCGGGTCGGACTCGACGACATCAACGAGGCGTTCGCGGCGATGGCGTCGGGCGAGGTCGCCCGCAGTGTGATCGTGTTCGACTGACCGTCGCGGTTCAGCCGGCGTCCGGATCGGTCAGCACGAACCGCCCGACGACGGCGGCTCCCAGTCCGAACCCGCAGTCCCAGCGCTCGTCGAGATGGTCGACGAACGCGAATCCGTCGAACACGACGACATCGAAGGCACAGTCGATCCCGTCGACGACCGACGGGTCGACCTCATCGCTGTCGAACACGAACCGGTTGCCGTCCAACGGGAGTTCGATCGGTTCGATCCACGCCTGGTTGTAGCCCGGCGCGCCCCGATGGTTCTGGATCTCGACGACACCGCTCGCCCCGTCGTCGATCGACGCGATCCTCAGGTACCCGGCCGGACCCCATGCGTCGTCCTCGCCGTCACCGAAGGGCGGGAACTGGAAGCGGTACTCGCCGGGTCGCACGAGCGGATCGAAGACGTAGGGCTGTTCGGCGATGCCGTCGTAGCGGACGCCCAGCTCGCGATCGTTCCAGAACCCCGAGGCGTCGGCGGAGCCGTCGCTCAACTCGAAGACCAGCGTGCCGGTGATGCGACCGTCGGGAGCGAACTCGTTCAGCACCACCAGCGGCGAGTCGGGCCGCTTCTCCCCCACGATGGTGATCGGTTCGCCGATGGAGTCGTAGGTCAGCTCACCACGGATGAAGCGGTCCTGCTGCGCCAGCCACATCGTGATGCCGATGTCCCCGTCGATGGTCCCCGACCACAGCGAGCGGGATCCGGGCGCGGCGACCCGTTCTCCACCGGGCGAGGCGACGGACTCGCCGGTGGTCGTGGTGGCCGACGCCTCGGTGCTCGTCGGGGTGGGATCGCTCGGCGCGGCGGTCGTCGAGGTGGTCGTGGAGGTGGTCGGCGCCGCCGTGCTCGAGGAGGAGGAGGAGGAGGACGAGGAGGAGGAGGCGAGCGCATCATCGGCCGCAGGTGTGGCCTCGGTCGAGCCGTCCGACGAGCACGAGACGGCGAGCAGCCCGGTGACCGAGAGCGCGACGAGGATCCGCATCGCTCCAGGGTGGCAC